>CP146203.1:2246072-2566939 GCA_039995105.1 Jonesiaceae bacterium BS-20 | reverse complement strand
AGCTGGGCCAAGCGGATTCGAGTTGCGTGGGCTTTCTCGGAGGTGCTGAGGCCGGTATCTTTGACGAGGTCTATGCCGTAGTTATCAGCGTCTTTGATGGGAACTCCTGCGTCGTTTGCAGCATAGGCGTACTGATCTAAACGATCCTTGATGGCGAAGGCCTGGGCTGCCGGGAGCACCGCACTGAGTTCAGCTAGACCGTCCTCAAGTTGAAAAACGCTGACGTGGCAGGTCTTCTTAGCTTCCTTGTGTCGCTCCTCGATCGTGTGGGGATCATAAGCGGCCGCAAGCCGCTTTGCGATGGCTTGAAGTTTCCCAACGGTAGTGGGTGCGTGCGAGAGAACCTCAAGTTCGTAGTCTGTGCGCATGGCGGGGTCTTTGATACGAGCCCCGGCATTCTGGATCGCTCTGGCGTGCCTGGCTTGGATTTTTCCTTCCAGTAAGGCCACGTGAGTATTGGGAAAATCTTCAACCAGACAGGCCGCATCCATCATCTGAAATTCCATGGTCCGGTCTGGGATCTGATTTGCTGCCCCTACCTCGGCAGCAACGGAGCGGTAAATGATCTCTTTGTCGGAGGACCAGGGGTGATCGGCCCCCAAATCCTCTGCGATAGCGTGACACTGCTGTAACTGAGAAGCGATCAACGCAGCGATTCGAGCTTGGTTGGCATGTAAGCGCTCCAACGTCTGGATTGACCGGTCCAACCGGTCATACAGATGCGAATCATTGAATGCGGGTGCCATACTCAATTCTACCAAGCTTAGAACGCATGTTCTAGAGTTTGATGGAAATAAATATCGAATTGAGCTATTTGATGGCAGAAATTTATCCGGATTCCCTTGTTATTCCGCAGCAATTTTGGTGACTGCGGGCAGAGCCTGCAGAGCGTAGGGCTTGGTTAGCTTCTTGTAGGAAATCGCCTTTAAGATCCCCCAGCGGGGTATAGGGTTCATAGCAAGAATGATGGTCCCGGCAGTTTAAGGGCCGGTTTTCTTCCCCATTTAGTATTGTTGCGCCCAATTTGCTGGATCCTGCATTCCGCCGTTCACTTGCAGGAGGCAGCTTCCGGGGTGCAACTTCCAACTTCAAAGTCGAAGGGCCAAGGTGCCGTAATGGAAAGCCTCACAAAGAACCACCAGACTCGCCAAATCATTGACGCGCTGACAGCCCGGGCTTACGGCCAAGAACAAGTATCCGGTGCCCCGGCTGCGGTGCGCGAGCTAGGGTTCGGCTGGTTCAATGCGGTTTATCGGGTCACGCTGGCGGATGGCAGCAAGAAAGTGTTAAAAATTGCGCCCGCCCCGGAAGTCCCGGTCCTGTCTCATGAGCGCGGCGCGATTTTCACTGAGCGGCTGGCGATTGAACTTATTCGGGATCATACGGAAGTGCCTGCAGTTCCAATCGAGTTTTTCGATGCCTCACTTGAGCTGTGTAATGCTCCCTACTTTTTCATGCCCTTTATTCCCGCCGATGATCCTGGCGAGTTAGGGGACCGCGCAACGCCTGATGAAAAGGTGGTTTTTCAGGAACAGGTGGGTGTGCTTAACCGCCAACTCAATGAAATTATCGGACCGGGGTTTGGCCCGTTGCGAGATCCGCGGTTTCCTACTTGGGGGCAGGCTTTTGCCGCAATGTTCAATAACACCCTGGCCGATGGGCGCGCCAGAAATGTGGAGTTGGGCTGGGAATACGCAGAGTTCGAACGGATCTTGGCGCGATATTTGCCATACCTCGATGAGGTTACTGTGCCACGTTTTGTAGAGCTAGATATGTGGACCAAGGCTGTACTTTTCCGGGATGGAAAACCGGTCGCGCATATCGACCATGAGCGCGCAATTTACGGGGACCCAATCATGGAAGCAGGTTTTACGGGACTGCATTTTCCAGGATTTTCCGATGCCTCAGCTTTTATGCGTGGTTATGGGATCGCTGGGTTGACGGTGGCGCAAGGTAAAAGACGACTGCTATACACCCTGCACCTTGCATTAATCATGGCCATTGAAGCTACGTACCGAGGTTTCGATGATCCGGAGCATCAGGCTATGGTGCACGCAAACCTGCGTCGTGCAATGGAACTGATTGCAAATCAGAACGCTTTGGTCAGCGAAAGTACTGAAGGTGCCCCCAACAATGAGAATGTTGAGAGCACCGTCGGCTGATTGCATGGCAGGTTATTTGCGGGTCCTGTTCTTTGCTCGGATCATTATCCAACTGGTCAGGGAAACCACCGCATCCAACAAGACGATTGCCCCAAGGATGTAGGCGCTGACGGTAAAGACAAGGTTGCTGAAAATACTGGGCTGTTTGATTCCAAGGTAAAACATCCCTGCGCTGGTGAGGAACATCAAGATGATGAGTCCAAGGGCAAAGGCTGGTCGGTCATGATCCAGCAGGCGCATCTTGTCCAAGAAGGAATTACCGGTGGGCCGTTCGGTGAGGTTATGTAACCCTGTCTCGGCCCTGAAATTGGCTGACTCTGCAACTAGGACCCCTTCAAGTTCCTGCGGGCTGACCTCGCCATATAGGGCTTGAGCAAGGTAATCGGGCAGGTTCATGGCTATGAACAACTCGTGCAGCGATACCGGGCGGTCTGTCGTGGTGAGCACCCGGGCAAGGTCAACTCGCTTATCCTCGGGAAGCCCAAGCTCGAGTCCCAACTGAGCCAAAGCGGCAGAGTCTTCTGCTATCTCCAGAGCATCCCCAGCCCGCTTATCCTCTACGGCGCTAGCTTGGGCATCGAGAATCTCATGCAACTGAGTGTCCTGCCGCGCAAGCGAGGAGTCCAACTCATGGCTCTGAAGTGGTTTGTAAGTAAGCGGAGCTTGCGGCTCGGTGGCAAGCTCCCACATGCCGCGCGGGTAGTAGTTGTTTTGGAGTCGAGTGGAAAGTGAGGCGCCTTTTGACCCGTTGGAGTACCAACGCACCACAGTCCGATCGGAAACTTCGATCTCCACAACCGGACGTTTTCCCAGCCACACTGGAGTGTCTGCTGGGTCTTCAAGTGGGAATCCAATGGTTGGGAAACTTGTGGGCGCAGCCGTGCTTGGGGTTGCGGAACTGGCCGTGATTGTGGGCGCTGCGGGGATGAGCGCAACCGGGCCCTTGGCGTCCCGCGCTAGTTCATAGACATACCGGTCCGGGCTGGCTACCTTGCCATAGATGACATAGGCGGTGCGGCTGGGAAATGCAGCATTGGTGCCGTGAGAATCTGCGGCGTCTTCATCTGCGTCCACGGAATCTGGAGAACTCACTTGGCCGGTGAACCCGGCAGCTACCTCCGGGAATTCGGGAGCGTCCCCAACTTCGTCTTCAATATCAAAGGCGAGTTCCCATTCAGTTTGGGATTCGTAGAAGTAGCAGGAATGACCAATTTTTCCGGCAAGTGCAGAAATTAAGCCGTCGAGGTCGCGTACGTGCGTAATTGAGGAGTCAACAAATAGGGGAACGCTCAGAGCTGGGTCCTCATCTTCATGGTGAATATGAGCGAGCAAACTGAACTGGAGTGAATCTTTGGACGATGAATCAACAGATTGGAAACCGAAGTAACCGAGACCACGGATTACGTTCGAGACTGTGTGGGACGCATCTTGATTCCCCTCTGGAAGAGAAACGTACAGGTCAATAACCGTCTTGTGCATGCTAGTTCTCTCGAGCGGGTTGGAAACTGGTGCAGAAAAACATAATGGTAAGCAAATGCAAAAAAGCTGGGGCACCGTATTTACGATGCCCCAGCTTCTATTTGCGGAGGATAGGGGATTCGAACCCCTGAGAGCTTTCACTCAACACGCTTTCCAAGCGTGCGCACTAGGCCACTATGCGAATCCTCCATGTTGGCATTGCCAACTCCAAAAGATTACCTAACTTTTGGCCAAAGACCGAATCCTAGGACCAAAAGTGATGCAAAGCACCGGATTGTTGGAGAATTTACCGCAAAATCGATCGAGTGTTGGCTTACGGCGAACTGAGTTCTGATTCTTGAAGAGTTTGCGCTACGCTAAAGGTCGACTCCTCGTGTGGCGTCATCTTACTGAATCCCCCAGGGCCGGAAGGCAGCAAGGGCAGGTGAGCTCTGGCGGGTGCGCGAGGAGTCTTTTGTTTTCCCAAATCCTCTTCCGTGGGAACTGCGGGGCTGCTCGCCGTGGGTCAACTTCCGTGCTTCAGAGCTGAAGCTTCCTGCGCTTCAGGGTCAAAGTCGAATGAGCGGCCATGCGGCCCCGAGACTTAGTTGCTGAGTTTTCATCACCGGGTTACCAGTGTTGAGTTCTCGATGCCGGACTATCGATGTTGAGTTCTGGGTACCAGATTGTCAATGTTCGGTAATTGATGCTGGGCTTTCGTTGTTGTGTATTCGACGCTGGGCAATCAGTGCCATGTTTTCCGATGCCGAGTTTTGGGTGCTGAGGCTGAGGATCCGGGGTGTAGCGGCAAGCGCCTGGTGTTCGGTGAGACAGTTTTGGACAGCAAGCATTCCAATGGGCGAGATTCTCCCTGACCGTTGTGCCCGATAATGGTGTTAAGTGGGCAAAAATCGGGTGAAGCGATCTTAAGTTGTGAGATCCAGGCCTTCCGACTGGTGGGTTTGGGAAGATTCGGGGCATGATTAAACCATGTTCACAACACTGCACCAGTCAATCGCATGCGCCGGCGTCACGCCCCGCATGATGATGTGCTGTGCAATGCGCTCCATGCTCAGTGGGTGCTGCCGCTAACTTTCTAGCGACCACCCGAATCGGGGGCAAACCCGATACGAGTGAGTTTTCAAACTCAAGGTAAGCGCGGTGCAAGTTCTGTTCTGAACTGCACCAAACGTGAAACTTTCGACTATGTCATGCAGGGACAGCCTTGCATGAACGAAGAACCGATAGCGCTAGTTTCACATGGCTGGTAAGCCATTCAACGTTCCGTAGGGCTCATGCCCACAGCAGGTAATCCCTGCATTTTTCTGGAGAAAAACAATGTCTCGCAAGAACATCTTTAAGTCCCTCACTGCCTTGGCAGCTACCGCAGTACTTACCTTTTCCCTCGCTGCTTGCGGTTCATCAGATGATGCACTCAAGCCGGCTGAAGGTACTGAAAAGGACCCAATCAAGATCGGTGTAGTTGGCGCTGAGGACTACTGGCCAGTCTTCGTTGAAGAAGCAAAGAAGGAAGGCCTGTTTGTTGAGATCGTTGACCTAGGCGGGTACGACGTTCCAAATAAGGCTCTTGCCGAAGGCGAAATCGACGTCAACCAGTTCCAGCACCTGCTGTTCCTCGCTGGTTACAACGAGGAGACCGGTGGAAACCTGGCTCCGTTCGCAGCAACCGCTGTTTACCCACTGGGTGTTTACTCCCAGAAGCACGAGTCAATTGAAACCATCACCGGTGGAAAGATCGCGATTCCAAACGACCCAACCAACCTCTCCCGCGCACTGCTGGTACTGCAGGATGCAGGCCTAGTTGAGCTCAAGGATGGCGGCACCGCGTTCTCGACCGAGCTGGATGTTCTGGATACTTCTAAGGTTGAAGTAGTTCCTGTTGAAGCTGCTCAGACCATCATCTCGCTGCCTGATGTTGAGGCAGCGGTTGTTAACAATGACTTCTTGGCTGACGCCGGCTTGGATGCGACCGACGCGATCTATGCTGACAAGGCTGACTCTGAGGGTGCTCGTCCGTACATCAACATCTGGGTTGCACGTGATGCTGACAAGGGGAACGCGAACTTCGCCAAGCTGGTTGAGGTTTACAAGAGCGATGCAGTCCAAGAAGGTGTTCTAGCAGCATCAGGTGGGACCGCAGAAATTGCAAACCAGAGTGGTGCTGAGCTTGAAGGCTTCCTCAAGGACATCCAGGAAGACATTAAGAACTCCAAGTAGTTAGCACTGAATAAGTAGTGGCTGGGCGGTACTCCGTATTCAACGGGGTGCCGCCTTTGCCGTGAGTTAGATCCTGATATCTCCCGCGGATGAAAGCTGCTGGGGCCAAGGCCACATGAGGATTAAGCCGCTTTGCCTATCAGGAAATGACCACTTCGGTCTACTGTAGTAAACAGTTTGTTTGGGCACTTATATTGCGGTGCCACAACCAGTAATCGCAACGCCCCCGAGACGGAGCACAACACATGAGCGCAGCAGCCGCAGCAATTGTGGAATTTAAAGACGCTGAGAAACACTTCATCACCCCAACCGGCAATGTTGCTGCCGTTGATGGGGTGACCTTGTCAATCAAGCAGGGCGAGATCTTTGGGGTCATCGGATACTCCGGGGCGGGTAAGTCCACCCTGGTGCGCATGATCAACGCCCTTGAGCCCGCGACCGGTGGGCAAGTACTCATCGGTGGACAGGACCTGGCCACACTTGGCGAGACCGAGCTCCGCAAGATGCGCCTCGAAATTGGCATGATCTTCCAACAGTTCAACCTGTTGCAGTCTCGCACCGTAGCCAAGAACGTCGCCTACCCGCTTGAAGTTGCGGGTATGCCAAAGGCCGAGCGTCAAAAGCGTGTGAAGGAACTGCTGAAGTTTGTTGGGCTCGCAGACAAGTACCGCGCCTACCCTTCGCAACTTTCCGGTGGGCAAAAGCAGCGCGTTGGCATTGCCCGTGCGCTGGCTACCAACCCCAAGATTCTCCTTGCCGACGAGTCCACCTCTGCTCTTGACCCGGAAACTACCGGCGACGTGCTTGAGCTGTTGGACCGCGTGAACAAAGAACTGGGTGTCACGGTCGTTGTGATCACCCACGAGATGGAAGTGGTCAAGCAAATCTGTGACCGCGTTGCAGTCATGGAACGCGGAAAGGTGGTCGAATCCGGTGGCGTATACAAGGTGTTTTCGCATCCAAAACACCGCGCTACCCGACGCTTTGTAGCCACCGCCATTAAAGATAAGCCCGATGCCAAGGTCCTTGAGCGCCTACGCGCACGGCACACCGAGCGGTTGATTACCGTCTTTGTGCACGAGGATGGGGGCGACGGCCGCCGGATCACTGACGTGTTGCACGACCACCAGGTCCGTGGCGGAATCATCTATGGCGGAATTTCTGAGGTTAAGTTGCGTCCGTTTGGCTCGCTCACCTGGGGACTTGAGGGCAGCGAGGAGAACATTGCCGCCGCGATTGCTGAACTCGCCGCATACACCCACGTTGTTGACCTAGGCACTACCGCTAACCCGATTGATGGATTTGGTTACGCTGCCGATGCCGCTGCACTTGAGGCGGAACGAGCACAAGAAGAACATGAACTAGAACAAGCTGGCCGTAAAGGTCTAGCGCGATTGTTCGGAGGCGCCAAGTGAACACCGAAATCTTAGCCGCTGGTTTTGCCACCGCAACCGACTGGGGCCAGATGGGTCCTGCGATGGTTAGCGCCTTTGGGCAGACCATGTACATGGTGGCAATCACCATGATCATTGGTGGTTTCGCCGGACTCGTGGTTGGCCTTGGCTTGTACCTGAGCCGCCCCGGCAACCTGTTCCAGAGCAAGATCTTGTTTAACCTGCTGAACATTTTGGTCAACATTGTGCGGCCAATTCCGTTCATTATTTTTATCGCTGCGGTTGCGCCATTGACACGCATCGTTGTGGGAACAACCCTGGGAGCTACAGCGGGAGCGTTTGCCATGTGTTTCATGGCCACGTTCGCGTTTGCGCGTCTGGTCGAGCAGAACCTCGTTTCACTAGACCCGGGGGTCATTGAGGCCGCGCGTGCGATGGGTGCCTCACGTCTGCGGGTCATCCGCACCGTGATTATCCCTGAGGCACTTGGCCCGCTGATCTTGGCCTACACCTTCTTGTTCATCGGTGTGGTGGACATGTCCGCGATGGTCGGCGCAATTGGTGGTGGCGGTCTTGGAGACATGGCCATTCGCCACGGCTACAACCGGTTGAACTGGGAGATCACCTACGTCGTTGTGATCATTATTATCATCCTGGTTCAGCTCGCGCAGTTCCTTGGTAACTGGCTCGCTAAGAAGGCGTTGCGCAGGTAAACGGGTACTTCCGCGTCACGTAGTAGCAAGGTAATGCCGTGAGTAACCGCGCTGACGCTATCTACTGCACCGACCAGTGCGGTGCGTTACGCAAGTTTTTAGTTACGTAAGGGCTTCTCGATGCCGCAGTGAGGCATCGAGAAGCCCTTACGTTTTGTGCCGCCTCAATGTGCGTCGGGTATTGCTTGCACAGGCAATCCAGCACCTGTGGACAACTAATTCCCGTCACAATATTCGCGCCTAGTGAATGTTGGGTGCCAACTGTCAGCGGGGTCTACTAAGGTTGGCGTGTGAGCCAAGCACTGTATCGCCGGTACCGCCCTGATAACTTCGCCCAGATGATCGGTCAGGAGCAGGTGACTGCGCCGCTAATGCAAGCGTTGCGGTCAAACCGGGTTAACCACGCCTACCTGTTTTCAGGCCCGCGCGGATGTGGAAAAACCACGTCGGCGCGTATTTTGGCGCGCATTCTTAACTGTCATGAAAACACGCCGGAGAACCCCACGGATACTCCGTGCGAGGTTTGCCCGTCATGCGTTGAACTGGCGCGCGGTGGCTCCGGCTCGCTTGACGTAGTTGAGATCGATGCGGCCAGCCACGGTGGTGTTGAGGACGCACGCGAGCTGCGAGAACGTGCGACGTTTAGCCCCTCGCGTGACCGGTTCAAGATCTTTATCTTGGATGAGGCCCACATGGTCACGGCCCAGGGCTTTAATGCGTTGCTCAAGATTGTTGAAGAGCCGCCCTCATATTTGAAGTTTATTTTTGCTACGACCGAGCCGGATAAGGTCATTGGCACTATCCGCTCGCGTACTCACCACTACCCGTTCAAATTGGTTGGGCCTGCCGCGATGCAGGGCTACCTTGAGCAACTGTGCACCGCGGAGAACATTGCGGTGGGTTCGGGTGTGCTCCCACTCGTAGTACGTGCCGGCGGCGGGTCAGTGCGTGACACCCTGTCGGTTCTAGATCAGCTGATGGCCGGGTCGGGGCAAGAGGGCCTCGAGTATGACCGGGCCGTTGGACTCCTAGGCTTCACCCCCGTCACCCTGTTGGATGACGTGGTCGAGGCATTGGCCGCACGCGACGGAGCAAGCATGTTCCGCGTGGTTGAGCAGATCATCTCAACCGGTCATGAGCCGCGCCGGTTCGTTGAGGACCTCCTTGAACGTCTGCGCGACCTCGTAGTCATTTCTCTGTCTGGGGATAACGCCCAGAGCGTTTTGAACGCGATTCCTCAGGACCAGTTTGCGCGGATGTCCGTGCAGGCCGCAAACCTTGGCGCCAGCGAACTCTCGCGCTCGGCCGATGTTGTGAACGACGCCTTGAGTTCCATGACCGGTGCTACCTCACCGCGTCTGCACCTTGAACTGCTGTGTGCCCGCCTGCTGTTACCTGCTGCCGATGCCTCTATTGGCGGACTTGGCGCACGTATTGATGGGCTTGAACGTGCGGTGGCATCGGGTGGCGTAGCGATCGCTGCCGCCGGCTCGAGTGCCGCTACAGCAGCTACGGGCGCACAAGGCACACCGGCTGGGGAGCCAAACGCATTTTCAGAGCCGCGCAAATCCCTGCGTCCGGAATCTACGAGGACTCCAGCCAAACGACCCGAGTCCACCCGCGTGCAAAGGCCCGCGGTTGTCTCCGCGGAACCAGCTGTCTCGGTTCCGGCAGCCCAATCCGCTCCAGCACCCCAATCTGCTCCAGCCCAAACCGCACCTGTAGCCGCAGCTCCAACGGCTGTTCCCGTGGCATCCCCATTGGACCCTGAAGCAGCCGCGGCTGCCGCCGCGGCAGCACTGGCAGCTTCGCTTCCAGTTACCGCCAAACCCGTGACTCTGACACCGCCTGTCGCGGCAGTTCCGGCAACGGCAGCGCCAGCCCCTGTTGATTCAGTGACAGCTGTGCCAGTGCCTGCCACGCCTAGTCCGGCTCCCGCCGCGGACGGTTGGCCTGCTGTAGTTGTGCCGGGTGCGGCAACACCTGCAGCCCAGACTCCTGTAGCCCAAGATGCGTTGCCAACCACGATTGCAGAACCTGTGCAACCGGCGGTATCTACTCAACCGGTGGCCCCTGCCCAATCTGCCAGCCCTGTTCAACCGGCGGCAACTACTCAGCCAGTAAGCCCTGCCCAATCTGCCAGCCCTGTTCAACCGGCGGCAACTGCTCAGCCAGTAAGCCCTGCCCAGCCAGCGGTCTCTGCACAGGCGACTCAGACACCGGAAACTCAGGCACCGGCAACCGCCCAATCGGTGCCAGCATCTGTGGGGAATACCAACGATGTGCAAACTGAAGCGCTACGACGCCGCTGGCCAGAAGTCTTGGAAGCGCTCAGCGGCATGCGTCGCGCTACCTGGACACTTGTTGATCAGCACGCACAGATTGCCGGGCTGACGGCAGACTCCCTAATACTTGCCTTCCCATCACCCGGGTTGGTGCGAACCTTTGAAAATATGCAGGGCCCGCAGCTAACGCAAAGCGCTGTCTCCCAGACCCTTGGGTTTGAAGTGCGCGTGGTTGGCCAGGTTGGGTCTGCGATACCAACAGCGCCTGCGACACCACCCGCTCCCGTAGCCCCGCCGGCTCCTGTGGTCCCAGCAACGCCACCGGTTTCAGCACCGGTTTCAGCACCGATCAATCCGGTCGTTCCCGCGGAACCAGTTTCGCCCGCGGCGACTCCCGTTGCGGCTCCAATGGCAGTTGCAACTCCTGCAACTCCTGCAACTCCTGCAACTCCTGCGACGCAGCAAACTTCTGTAACTGCTGAACCGGTGATAGAACCAGCAGCCCCAGTTTCTCCTGAACCTGTTGCACACCTGCAGGCGGACCCAGCGTCCGTGGTTGCCCCCGTTGTTGAGGAACCAACACCGGTACCGGAGCCCGTGAGGACTACGTCATTTATCACTGAACCGGATCCTTTTGGGGATGACCCATTTGCGGTTGGAGAACCGGATCCATTCGCTGGGGAAACCGACCCATTTGCCGCGCAAGCTCAAGCGATTGCTGAACCGCAGGCATCGGAAAGTCCTGTTTCAGCGCCGGAAGCAGCTCCGAGCATGCCTATCAACATGTTTGGTGCGGCCGCGGCTGCGCTTGCTCAAACACAGCGGGTTGAATCTGCCGTTGACACCCAACTTGGCCAGATTGTGGCCCCGGTGGTTGCGCAGATGCGCGGCAACGCCGGGCAATCGGTAGACGGTGACACCGCTGTGGCAACCGGTACGCCTGTCAACGCAGAATCCGCGGCAGCGGCCCCAATCCAGGTCGCGCCGTGGGAGGAAAGCCCCCGCCAAATTGCTGAGCGTCAGGCTGCCCAGCGGGAGCTGGAAGAAGCGCAACGAGTCAAGGTTATTGATGACCCACAACCGGATGATGAGGACCTAGAGTCTTCAAACTTAGTTGGGGTACCCTTGATCAAACAAAAACTCGGCGGAGTAGTCATTGAAGAGGTAACCGACGACCCGTACTAGACGGAACTACGTCCGAAAAATTCTGCGCTTGAAAAATCTATGCTTGAAAAGTCGTAGTTAGGAAAAGCGAGTCCACAATGTAGTGCGACTTACGGGGGAGTAACAATGGAGTTACAGGTCGAACAAGAGGTACTTGAGTCTCCGGCAGATAAGGGGCCGGGTTCAAATGACCCGGTTGGGCCGACCGAGCCAGGAAATCGGCGCGATCTCATGATTGCGATCCTGCTGATCCTAGCCTTGGTAGTGGCAGGTGCAATAGCTATGCAGTTTCGGTCTGACCCGAATGCAGAATTAGGCGACTGGAGTATCCGAGAAAAGGAAGTCGCCCTGCACTTTGCCAACTTCTCGTTTGCAGAAGACCTGGAAACGACACCGTCAATGAACCAAGTCAACATTGTGCGGGACCGGGTGGAGGAACTGTTTCCAGACACCTCGCAATGGGACCTGGTGCGAACCTCATGGTTGCCCTTAAACATTGAACTGTCAGACGCCCCAACAAGGTGCAGCCAGACCAAAGAATGGCAGCCGTGCTGGGGGATGGGTGTCATGTTCTTGGACCAACAGACAGACGATTGGTTTGGGGAGCCCCTAGGAACTGAAGGCGGTGCCTTTCTAGTTGGACTGGATCCCCAAGACGAAGGTCCCCGTTTGGTGACGTTCGATGCGGAAGTGGGGTATCCGAGTGCTCCCGACCGGCTGAGTGTGACTCTCGAACTTGATCTCAAGGCAGCCCCAGAACTCTCGGCTTCCAAGATGATGGGGACTGAGGAAAACGCCATCTTACTCACTGGAAGCAAGGGCTTAGCCGTCTTGCAGGAACTAGCCGACGGTCTTGGGGATCCAAGCATTGCGGATCCTTTTGCCAACGTTAACCCTGACCTCTATGGCGAAGTTGCCGTCCGCTTTAAAGACCCAGAGCAGGCGGGTGATTTGATTGTGCTACTGCAAGAAACCGACTGGGAATATGGGTATACAACAGCGCACGTTCTGGCCTCGGATGAAGACCTGGAGTAATAGACCTGGAGTAAAAGACCTAAGCCAAAAGTGGGCGCATAACCCTAATGTAGGAGGCCTGCTTTGACGCATCTGGGGCCTTTTGGCGCGGATCACTCTTGGAACAGCCACCTAATGCCCCAGTGAACAGTAGGCTGAAGGGGTGTATGAAGGCGCGGTCCAAGACCTAATTGATGAACTCGGTAGGCTCCCAGGTGTGGGGCCTAAAAGTGCGCAACGCATTGCGTTCCACATCCTGTCCGCTGATGCGGAAGATGTGCACCGCCTTGCGGACGCTCTCATAGAGGTCAAAGCCAAGGTGAAGTTCTGCACGGTGTGCGGCAACATCGCGGAAGAAGACCTCTGCCGAGTCTGCCGCGACCCGCGCCGCTCGGACAACGTTATTTGCGTAGTTGAAGAGGCCAAGGACGTAGTGGCTATTGAGCGCACCCGTGAATTCCGGGGCCGCTACCACGTACTAGGTGGGGCAATTAACCCAATGGAAAACAAGGGGCCTAACGATCTGCGGATCAGGGAACTACTGACCCGGCTTGCTGACGGCAAGGTGCAAGAAATTATCCTGGCTATGGACCCCAACGTTGAAGGTGAAGCCACCGCAACCTTCCTAGCCCGTCTCCTTGGACCCATGGAAATCCGGGTCACCCGTTTGGCCTCGGGTCTACCTGTGGGCGGCGACTTGGAATACGCTGATGAGGTAACCCTAGGAAGAGCCTTTGAAGGACGCCAAGTAATGGGAGCGTAAGCCATGATCCGGAATCCACCGACACAGTCCAATGCACGTGTGGCTTCCAGGTCCCAGTTAGAGGAACTCGAAGAGCTCTACGCCTTAGCTCAGCAAGTTACCCCGAGAATACGGGGGTTTCTTAACGCGGTGGTTGAAGTTGGGTCGGGGCGTGACCCAGACAGCGCCGTATCAGTCCTCATCTTGGCGTTGTCCGACGTGTTGTACGCGGGGGCCTTACTTGGGGCCAGCCGTGACATACTGCCACCCGAGCGATTTGAACCTGACTCGGGCAAGGACCTAGACCTTGAACCCCTTCGCATTGCTCTGCTAACCGTTTTAGACGGGCTGGATAGTTACCTCGAGGTGATCGATCCGCAGCTGGGCTCTGAAGTTGGGGTGGGATTGCTGTCTTCTGATCTGACCATGCTCACGGAGAACCTCACCCACGGCTTGCAACACTATGATCAGGGACATGAAATTGAAGCCCTGTGGTGGTGGCAGTACGCCTACCTGTCCAACTGGGGCGAACGCGGAGCCAGCGCGCTGCGGGTACTGCAGATATTGCTTGGCCACTTGCGGTTAGATGTACCCGATGATGTAGCCCAAGAGGCCCAATTTGAGGCGCTCATGCAATTACCGTGAACTCGTAAGTTCCCGGGGCAGGCGCATTTTTGCATCATGAAAAAACTGTTGGGCCCCATCTAAAACCGCCTCATGATGGGACCCAACAGTTCTAGCTATCGGTGCGCAACTGACCTAATAAGTAACGCCGTACCTAGGCTATGCGCACGCCCTTGGCTAACTGGTCGTATGGGGTTCTCAGGCGGTTAGCCGTGCGATTTACCGCCAAAGCGCCTACTGCGAGGTAGATGCCTATGCCATACGGCCACACCGCACCGGCTTGTCTTGGAGGCTTGTTGTTGCGTTCGTTGAACTCTGCCTCGGAGACAACGCTCCCGTCGGGGTTACACCACATAGCCTCGTAGTTGTAGGACTCCTCGAAGCCCGCTCGTAGCTCGCGCACACCGGTACTAATGGTCTGCAGTGGGTCTTCTTGAGAGAATCCCCCAAGTTGTGCTTGTGGGGCTGCCACGTGTACATCAGCGATGATCACGAACGGGTTTGCGGCCAGGAGCCACCAGGTCAGATCGGTACGTGGATTGCTGTACGTCAATTCTACGGGGGCGCACTGGGTAGGGTTACCCGTATCTGGGTCCCACTTGGTTGGCTGCATGGAGGATGCATTCTGGTTGAAGACAAAAACTACCGTGCTCAGACCAAATAAAATCAGCGTGATGACACTGACCGAGGCAACCACCAGGTAACTCATGACGGTTGAGGTGCCGGTCTTAACCATGCGGGCAGACATGTATAGGCTCACGGCGCAGATGACACCTAGCAGCAGACACATGGTTAGCAAGACAACGACAACGGTAATGATGGTGACGCCACCGGCGGCCAACGACCACACGATGAACGGAATGCTCACGACAATAAAGGAGACGGAGGACAACCAACCGGCGGCGAGCTTACCGAGGGTGATCTCCATTGGAGTCAGCAGACTCGCCTGCAAGATGGCGAGCGTGCCGGCATTACGGTCACCGTTGATCGCGGTCGAACTTAATGATGGTGTGACGAGTAACCCCATGAACAAGATGAACATGACGTTGAGTGCAAAAATCATGGGTCCCACGGGGGTGTCGTTGTACCCCATGGACGAGGTCAACGCTGCGGCGATCAGTAGGCAGATAGCGCCAACGCCAATGAACCACAACACCAGCACCGTGCGCCAGCGTGACGACCGCAGACGCTGCGTGAGCTCGAGCCTGGCAACGGTTTTGATACCGTGCCACGTCACGCGGGACCGCTTGATTTCTGGGGCAACTTCCATGGAGGGAAGAGTCGGAGTTGTCATTTGCGCTCCTCATTAAGGGAAAGGTAAGTCTGTTCCAGTGCTCCGCCGTGAGGCGCAAACGCAACGAGTGGGACTGACGCCCCTACGGCATCGACAAGGAAACGCGCAGCGTTTTCCTCACCAGCGATGCTCACCAGAACGGAACCATCCTGGTTCTTAGCAAACGGTACATGGACCGTATCCAGCCAGGTGGTCAGAGCGTTGGGGTCCAAGGCCCGCACCTGCCATGTGGAGTGGCTTGAGCGAGCGTGACTGACTGACTCGTAAGCAACAGTGCGGCCCGCGGAAATGAAGATGGCGTCATCGACCATCTCATCCAACTCGGCCAAGACGTGGCTGGAAATCAGGACCGTGGTGCCCTGGTCAGCAAGGTGGCGGATAATTCCACGCAGCTCAATGCGTGACCGCGGGTCCAAACCGTTAGCAGGCTCATCCAGAATCAAGATCTTGGGGGAGTGCATGAGCGCACGAGCCAGCCCAAGCCGCTGCTTTTGCCCGCGAGACAACACATGAGCGGGCTGGTCAGCGAGATCGACCAGGTGCACGAGTTCAAGGAGCTCCTGGGCGCGCTGCTGACTAGCAAAACTATCCATCCGGTAGGTGGCCCCGGTGGTAATTAGGGCCTCGCGGCCGGTTAGGGAATCCCACATGCCAAATTGGTCGGGCATCCAACCGATCTGGGAACGAGCTTCATAGTTGTGTGTAACCGGGTTGAACCCATTGATGGAGATCTGCCCTTGAGTGGGGGCTAATAGGCCCGCAAGCATGAGCATCAAGGTGGTCTTGCCGGACCCGTTGGGACCGATCAGTGCGGTAATGCTGCCCTGATCAACGGACAGGTTGGCGCCGTTGACGGCGAAAAACTGCCCAAATTGGCGGCTGACGTTGGTAGTCGAAATAATCTCCGACGGTCTGCGCCCGCTTACTCGGATTTCTTCTTTGCGAGCTGCTGACTCCTTGAGCGCAGCCTCAAAGCGCGCATCAGGTGACGAGCCCACTGGTGATGATTCGGTCATGTAATCAGCCTAATTGCTGAGAGCTTTCTTGGAATCACCCCACGGTATGAATGTGAGCGGGTCCGGCACCACCGCAGGGTGCAGGCACGTCAAAACCGGCTGTGTAGTTGAGACAACATATCTATCTGCCCCAGATTCCTTTAAGATGAGGTGTTCGAACACGTAACTGGTGGACATTTAAATCGATGGGACCAGCTAAGTAATGGAGCAATACAGTGGCCTTAATTGTGCAAAAATTCGGCGGATCTTCCGTTTCAGACGCCGAGAGTATCAAACGCGTAGCAAAGCGCGTAGCTGAAGCAAAACGAGCAGGCAATGACGTGGTGGTTGTGGTCTCCGCAATGGGAGATAGCACCGATGAACTCATTGACCTAGCCAATCAAGTAACCCCCATGCCACCCCAGCGCGAGATGGATATTCTCCTCACTGCTGGCGAGCGTATTTCCATGTCGCTGCTTGCCATGGCAATCAACAACCTCGGGGTCAAAGCGAAGTCATTCACCGGTCAGCAGGCCGGTGTGATTACCGATGCCGTCTACGGTAAGGCCCACATTGTCGACGTGGTCCCCGTGCGGATTAGGGAAACCCTAGACAAGGGAACCGTCGCGATTGTGGCCGGTTTCCAAGGTGTTTCCCGGACGGTCAATGACGTGACAACCTTGGGCCGTGGTGGTTCAGACACCACCGCAGTCGCGCTCGCGGCCGGCCTAGGCGCTGACGTGTGCGAGATCTATACGGATGTGGACGGCGTATTCACCGCTGACCCCCGTATTGTTCCCCACGCCCGCAAGGTTGATCGCATTACCTATGAGGAAATGTTGGAGATGGCAGCCTGTGGCGCCAAGATCCTGATGTTGCGCTGCGTTGAGTTTGGGCGCCGCTACAACGTTCCCATTCACGTGCGCTCCTCCTACACGAGCGGCACCGGCACACTTGTTACAAACGTTCCTGCGCCCAGCGCAGAAGGCTCAAAGGATGAGGCTATGGAAGATCCAATTATCACGGGCGTTGCACACGACCGCTCAGAAGCTAAAATCACGATCGTCGGAGTTCCTGACGTCCCCGGAACCGCGGCACGTATTTTTGAGGTAGTTGCTACTTCCGGTGCCAACATCGACATGATTGTTCAAAACGTTTCCGTGGCCGCAACTGGTCTAACGGACATCTCGTTCACCCTGCCGGAGTCCGATGGCCCGGTCGCAACCGCAGCGCTCAAGGCAGTCCAGGGTGAAATTGGTTTTGGTTCGCTCCAGTATGACGACCAAGTTGGCAAGCTTTCGTTGATCGGTGCCGGTATGAAGTCCAGCCCCGGAGTCTCTGCACGCCTGTTTGGTGCTCTGCGGGACGCCGGAATCAACATCGAAATGATCACCACCTCTGAGATTCGCATCTCGGTGGTAACCCGCCAGGATTCCCTGAATGAAGCAGTGCGCGCCGTTCACAAGGCATTTGGCCTTGATGCTGAAGGCGAAGCAGTTGTGTATTCCGGAACCGGCCGTTAAGACGCAAGGATTAGATAAATGAGCAACGAAATGAACATTGCAGTTGTTGGCGCGACCGGTCAGGTTGGCCAAGTTATCCGCGAGCTACTCGAGCAGCGGGACTTTAAATTCGCCTCGATCCGGTTCTTTGCCTCGGCCCGGTCCGCGGGTAAGACCATAGCTTTCAAGGGTCAAGACATTGTGGTTGAGGATGTGGCTACCGCCAACCTTGACGGCATTGACATCGCCCTGTTCTCAGCGGGCGGGGCTACGTCTAAGGCGTATGCACCAAAGTTTGCTGAGGCCGGAGCGTTTGTTATTGACAACTCATCGCACTTCCGCCTTGACGCAGACATCCCACTGATTGTGTCCGAGGTAAACCCGCACGCAATTATTGATGCAGAGCGTGGCATCATTGCCAACCCAAACTGCACCACCATGGCTGCCATGCCGGTCCTCAAGCCGCTGTCCGAGGCCGCCGGCCTCAAACGCCTGATCGTCACCACGTTCCAGGCAGTATCCGGTTCCGGCCTTTCCGGCGCTCAGGAACTTGAGGGTCAGGTGCGCGCCGGCGTCACGCAGGACCTCATGGGACTGGTTACGGATGGTTCCTCGGTGGACCTACCAGAGCCTAACAATTACGTGCACCCAATCGCCTTCAACGTGGTGGCTCAGGCCGGTAACGTTGTCGACGACGGGTCCAACGAGACCGATGAAGAGCAAAAGCTCCGCAACGAGTCCCGCAAGATCCTCGAGCTGCCTGACCTACTCGTCAGCGGAACCTGCGTGCGCGTTCCCGTGTTCACGGGCCACTCACTGGCCATCAACGCGGAGTTCGAAAACCCAATCACGGCTGCCCAAGCCACCGAGATTCTTAAGTCCGCACCCGGTGTCGAACTCGTTGAGGTGCCAAGCCCGCTAGCCGCAGCAGGTGGAGACACCTCACTGGTGGGCCGGATCCGTCAGGACCAGTCAGTCGCAGACAACAAGGGCCTATCGCTCTTTATCTCAAACGACAACCTGCGTAAGGGCGCCGCACTCAACACCGTGCAGATCGCGGAAATCCTCGCCGAGGCCCTCGCGGCCGGTGCCGAGCTTGAAGCGGCCGGCAAACTGGATGAGCTCGCGCTCGTTGGTCAGGGACAGGGCTGCGGCGACAACTGTGGCTGCGCTAACTAGTATTTTCTAAAGCAACAAATTTCCCGATGCCCAACCTGAGCCGGTCCGCCCGGCCGGGTTGGGCATCGGGAAAAGTTTTGGACCAAACCATCCGCACGGCAGGACCCGTGAGGGTCCGATTTTGAAAAACACAAGTTCTAGTGTTAGGTTCTTTTACATGACCGGACGTTGGTATTGGCGCTTTATGCAGGCTCTTGGTGGAGCCATGCAGGTAACCGCCTGACCAATTTTCCACCCGGAGCCAGCACAGGGCTAGGACGCTCACCAAAAGTTTGACGGTGAGAAAGTCTTGGCCCTTCGTCATTCCTTGACGGGGCCGCTCCGGTAACTGAGCAGGATTGTGGCTCCGACACTCATCACTTAAGTAACTCGGAGCAAAACCATGACTGTAGATCCATCCCTTGCAGCGCCATCGACGGCGGACCTGCGGATAAGGGCCCTCGACCCGCTGCCAACTCCTGCCGACATGCTGGCCCAGTTGCCGCTGTCAGACGCCAGTGCCCAGCTTGTAGCAAGCAGCCGCGAAGAAGTGCGTGCCGTGCTCAACGGTGAAGATTCGCGCTTGCTGGCCATTGTGGGTCCATGCTCAATCCATGACCCGGCCGCGGCTCTCGACTACGCAAAGCGCCTGAAGGCCGTTGCTGAGGAGCTCAAGGATGATCTGGTTGTGGTCATGCGCGTGTACTTTGAAAAGCCGCGGACCACGCTCGGTTGGAAGGGCCTGATCAACGACCCGGGAATGGATGACTCCTTTGACGTGCAGCGCGGTTTGCGCACCGCACGCGAGGTGCTGTTGGGTGTGTTGGACGAGGGAATGCCGGCCGCAACCGAGTTCCTTGAGCCAACCAGCCCGCAGTTCATTGCGGACGCGGTTAGCTGGGGTGCTATTGGAGCCCGCAACCCGGAGAGCCAGGTCCACCGCCAGATGGCGTCCGGGCTGTCCATGCCAATCGGCTTCAAGAACGCGACCGACGGTGACGTCCAAGCCGCGGTTGACGGCTGCGTGACGGCAGCGGCAGAGCACACCTTCTTTGGCATTGATTCCCAGGGACGCGCCTCAGTGGTGGCGACCGCCGGTAACCCGGACTGCCACGTGATCCTGCGCGGTGGCCGCGGTGGACCCAACTACGACTTTGAATCCGTGGTTGCGGCGACCGAGGTTATTGCAGCTTCCGGTTTACAACCTCGCTTGATTGTCGATGCCTCACACGGCAACTCCGGTAAATCCGAGGTCCGCCAGGCGGAGGTTGTCCGGGAGATTGGTGAGTCGATCGCGTCCGGTAACAAGCACATTGCCGGAGTCATGCTCGAGTCGTTCATTGAGGCCGGTGCCCAGAAGCCTGCTCCGAGCGGCTTGGTCTATGGCCTGTCGGTGACCGACAAGTGCATTGACTGGGACACCACCGCTGACTTGCTGCGCGAACTTGCCGCTGATGTGCGCGAGCGTCGTAGCCGCTAATCGTTTTTGTCCAACACTGACCGGGCCCTGCCCCGCTGGTTTTCCAGTGGGGCAGGGCCCGGTCTTGGTTTGGGCGACCGTTAGAATTTGCGTAGAGGGCTTCGCTTTGCTGGACAGACCAATCAAGGGAGCCGGCCCTCGCAGAGAAACTGGTTAGCTCCGCGCAGTTGGTGTCACCGTGAGTGGTAAAGCCCTCCCAGTGAGGGGCCCTATCAGTTAGCGGGCTGCGCCGGCCAGGGAGCCTGTGGTCAGGCCATCCGGGTCGAATGCAACGCAAAGGACCTCACGGTCCCCTTCACTCCAGGAACCAGCTGATGGGGTGAACGGGCTCCAGTCGAGCGTTGAGGCTTCGTAGGCAGTGCCTACAAAGTTAGAAAATTCCCTTGTGCAAGTTGTCTCGGCGGCGGCATCGATCTCGGCGTCACCGGGGAAATCGCCATCCGGGATTTCAAAGCTGAAGTAGATCTCGTCTTCATGCTCTTCGCTGCATGGAACTACAGGTACCGATGCAACTTCGTCGCCCAGTGCTGAAGTTTTCAAACAATCACCCACGCGCATCTCAAAAACATCCGCGCGATCCTGCGCTTCGGTGATCTCGTTGGTATCGGCGTCTCGCACAGGGCTGGATGCTGGGATGAATGAGTCTTAGGCGGAGCATCCACTGAGAGCAATAGTCAGGGTGACTGCACCCGTTGCAATGACCAGTTTGCCGAATGCCTGTTTGATATTCAAAATATTTGTTCTCCTTGAAATTAACTTTACCCACGGATTCTAACCGTTCCGGAGGGCAGAACACAGCCGACAAACGGTAATTGTTCTATAACAATGTGCGTTCTTTTTGGGGGCCAACGGGGTTACTCGTTTGGCACATGCCGCAAGATATCCGCCGGCTGGCAATCCAAAACCCGGCAAATTGCATCGAGCGTAGAGAACCGAATCGCCTTTGCTCGACCATTTTAGAGAACCGCAATGTTTGCTGGGGAGATGCCTACGGCATCGGCAAAGTCACCAACGGACATTTTGCGTTTGGCTAGCATGACGTCGATATCAACGATGATGGCCATCAGATGACCTCGTCTAGCTCGAGGCGGTTGCTGGTTGCAGCTTTGAGGATGGTGCGCAAGGTAAGCATGAGCAACGTAATTGTTGTCCCTACCGCGCCCACCCCAATGAGGCCGAGAACGAATCCTGGGCCGCCTAGGCGCAGCACAAACGTCATATGAAAGAACGGGTAGCTGGCCAAGAACGTTGCGGCGGCGCACGCAATGACAATGATTGTCGCACTGCGCAGAGAGGCCCCGGAGAAAACGGATCCGTGGACAGTGAGCGTCAACAGGTGCCAGATGGTGCCAAGGACTACCTGGAAGCAGATGATTGCGAGGATCCCAATAATCGCAAAAGGCCAGATGAGGTGCTGGACCTCGGTCATATCGCCAGCCATCTCATGTGCGCCGTTTGGCAGCAGGAATTGGATTAGTAGGGAGCCAGCGAAAAGGAAAATGAGCAAGGCTCGAATCAGTGTCGCTATTGCGGAGTTCATGTAACGATTATCAACCACTATCTATCGAATATCAATAGGTTTGGCTAGTGTTGTTGAAAGACAACGAAAGAGGACATGATGATCGTGAACCAACGGCTCCAACGGATAGTCCTGCCAAGCATATTTGTGTTGTTGCTGGTTGTTGGCTGGATAGCCTTCCAGGGGCTTGGAGGCCCCCATGGTGCGCCCGCGCGTAGTGCAGTCGATGGTGCTGAGCCGGAAATGAGCCTGGTGCAGTTGAGCTTGCAGGTACAGGATTTTGGTGCGATTGACCAAGTTACCCTGATCCAAGATGGACTCATCACGAATGCCGAGTCAATTGATGCGCCCAATAGCGGTGTGGTCGTCGAACTCGAGTTAGGTGGGCCACCGGAGAATGTTGCTGCGGCAGCATTGAAAGGGTGCCAGCTTTTTTATGCGGCGTTCAACGAAGCCATAGTATTGAATGTGCACCGGGTCGACTGCATCCTGGTGTTCAAGGGGGACAAGCGGCGGTTGCCCGATTATGAATTCAATCAGAATCCCCGGACAGACTTGCTTAGAAAAAGTAAACCGTTGAACCAAAGGATCTCCGAATGGGCAAATAGGGCAGCGGAGAAAACGCGTGACAATTGAGGGGGAAGAAGTTTCGGAGACCGAGGAGCTAGAGGGTTGGGTAGGAAAGCAAAAGATCCACTGCATTTGCAGTGGATCTCTTGGTTTGGTCGGGGTGACAGGATTTGAACCTGCGACCTTCCGCTCCCAAAGCGGACGCGCTACCAACCTGCGCCACACCCCGATTGGCCTTGTGGGCCATTGAAGATCATACTCCGCTAGACCTGCAGATACAAATCCGGTTGACGGTGACAGTCAACGTGACTCTCATTTACTGCATCGAGGTTAGCGTATTACCCTCGATGTTGGCAGAATTTCCGGCAACCTCGGGGTGGATATGCCAACCTCGGCTGGGATGGGCCGGCAGGGAAAACAAAAGATCCACTGCATTTGCAGTGGATCTCTTGGTTTGGTCGGGGTGACAGGATTTGAACCTGCGACCTTCCGCTCCCAAAGCGGACGCGCTACCAACCTGCGCCACACCCCGTTGTTCTCACCCTTGCGGGTTTTTCCAACTCGTTAAGCATAGCGGATAAAAACTGCTACCAATTACCAAATTGAAGCAATGTGACCAAGGGCGCACCCGGGCTTGGGTGCTGGGTCACAAAAGATGTTTCTTAGTCCTGACGTGCGGTCAAGGTAAGCAGAGTTGCCTCAGGGCGGCAGGCAAACCGAACCGGAGCGTACGGAGACGTCCCTAGGCCGGCGCTAACGTGCAGCCACGTGGAATCTGTGCCGCCGGCGTCGGGGCGGGCCCCAGGCCAACCGTTGAGGCCCTTGGCGCGGGACTGGTCAAGGTCGCAGTTGGTAACCAACGCGCCATAACCTGGAATGCAAAGCTGACCACCATGAGTGTGACCAGCGATGATGAGGTCGCGACTATCCTGGTGCATCTGATCAAGGACCCGAACATAGGGTGCGTGTGTGACCCCAATGCGCAGGACATGAGGGTCGTCAGGGGCGATCCCTTCCAGTGCCGGCGCTGGATAGTCATCGCGGTCCAGGTGAGGGTCATCAACACCCGAGAATTCGATTGGGAGGCCGCTAACATTGACGCTCGTGCGTACATTGGTGAGATCTAACCAGCCGTGACCGGTCATAAAGTCACGTAACTCTTCCCAAGGCAGATCCATCACACGAGGGGCATTTCCAACTCGTGGGTCAGGTAATAGGTACCGAGCCGGGTTCTTCCCCTTGGGGGAGTAGTAGTCATTTGAACCCATGACAAAGGCTCCGGGGAACCTCGTGAGGGGCTCCAACGCAAGTTTGAGCGCTGGCATGACCTGTAGGTGCGCCATGTTGTCGCCGGTATTGATAACAAAATCAGGCTCAAGCCCGGCAAGTCCCCGGACCCAAGCAATCTTGTCTTCCTGCTTTGGTGTTAGATGCAGGTCGGAAATATGCAAGATCTTGAAGTCGGGTTGACCCGCCGGTAAAACGGGCACCTCAAACCGACGCAGGGTGTATAACCGAGTTTCATAATTGGCCCAAGCCAGTGCTCCGGCACCGGCAACGGCGCCAAGAGCGACTAACTTGGTCAGGACACGAGGTGAGATCACCTAGTCGTCCTTCTTGTCGTCTTTAGCAGGCTTCTTGTCTGACTTAGACTCTGACTTCTTGTCCTTGCTAGAGGACTTCTTATCCTTGCTGTTGCTGGAGGACTTCTTGTCGTCTTCCTTGGCAGGATCAGGCTTAGGCACCTCTACGCGGCCCAATTTGTCGGAGCTGATCTTGGGGAACCCGGTTTTAGGCTCGTCCTTCAGTGCGCCATCCATGAATTTCTTCCACATGGGGGCGGCAACCGAGGAACCGTAAACACGGCGGTAGTACTTACCGTTGATGGTCACATTGACCATTTTAGTTTTGTTGCCTTCTGGGTTACCCATCCAGATCGCGGTTGACAACTGAGGAGTGTAACCAACAAACCAAGCAGCGATGTTATCGTTCGTGGTTCCGGTCTTACCTGCCGCGGGGCGGCCACCGGCAAGGCGCGCGTTTGGTGCTCCACCAGATCCAGAAACGACCTTGGTCAGCGCGTAGGTGACGGCATTTGCCGTAGGGGTATCAATGACCTGCTGGCAGTTGGCTTGCGGAACCGGCAGTTCCTCACCTTCGCGGCTAGTTACCTTGGTGATCGCGATTGGGTTGCAGTGCACGCCGCCGGCGGCAAAGGTGGCGTAGGCGTTGGCCATATCCAACGGAGCTGTTTCTTGGGAGCCGAGCACCATGGAAGGGATGATCTTGATGCCATTACGTATGACGACGTCAGGATCGGTAACTGTGACTGAAGGCTTAAAGCCCACCGCAAGGGCGGTGTCAGCTACATTGCACAGATCCAACTCGGACAGCATCGCTACGTATGCGGTGTTAATGGAGGTAGCGGTGGCCTGCAGAGCTGAGCGGCGTCCGGTACCTAAACCGTCGGAGTTACCAGGAGCGTAAGTTGAATTGCGTGAAAAACTTGCGCAACTTGAGTTAAATGAGTTCTGTCGCCAGGTTCGCTTGGTGGCGTCGACGGTTTCATTGAGGGTGTGCCCCTTCTTCAGCCACTCGGCCAGCACAAAGACTTTGAACGTAGAACCCGGCTGGAATCCGTTTGATCCACCCATGGAGTTACCCGTGTTGTAGTTCACCGCGGTACGGGTCAAGTCCTTTTTGTCTATTGCACCGGCTTGGTAATCACGGTTCTGCGTCATGACCTTGATTTGGCCGGTTCCCGGTTCGATCGCGCTGAGCGCGGAGGCAATGCCGTACTTGTTATCAACCGGAACGTCTGCGCGCAGGGTGTCATAAGCGATCTTCTGCTGGTTCAGATCCAAGGTGGTAACAATCTCGAGTCCACCGCGGTACAGGAGGGACAGGCGATCTTCCTCGGTCTCACCAAAGACTGGGTCAGACATAATCACCTTGGTGACGTAGTCACAGAAGAACCCGTTGCGGCCCGCACCTTCACAACCGTTGGTGAGTTTTTGCAGGTTGAGGGTGTCCTCAACCTTGGTCGCAATGGCCTCGTCATACTCAGCCTTGGTGATGTAGCCCTGCTGGTACATGAGCCCCAGCACGATGTTGCGACGGGTCTCGTTCTTCTCTGGGTTCAACGAAGGGTCATACAGGGAAGGGCGCTGGGTAATGCCGGCGATCGTAGCGGCTTCAACGATCGACAGGTCCTTGGCGCTCTTGCCAAAGTAGTAGTTGGCGGCTGTCTCCACGCCATACACCTTGGAACCAAAGGGAGCGATGTTCAGGTAGTTATTGAGAATTTCTTCCTTGGTCATGGACTTCTCAACGTTGATGGCAAGTTTGGCTTCCCGTGCCTTACGGGACATGGTGCCCTCACGGGCCGCATTGATCGCAGCGATGTCATTCTCGCGCGTTGCCTTGTTGATCAAAACGTTCTTGACGTACTGCTGGGTCAGTGTTGACCCACCCTGGCCGGAGGAATCGTCCGTTACTACGTTGGTGACAAGTGCGCGGGCCGTTCCGCGAATGTCAACGCCGCCGTGGGACCAGAAGCGCTGGTCCTCCGTTGCAACCACAGCATTTTGCATGTGTGGGGAGATGTCTTCGAGGGGAACGACCAAACGGTTCTCCGCGTAGTAGCTTGCCAACAGCGTCTTGCCGTCGCTTGCGTAGATCTTTGAGGACTGTGACGGCTGATCGATGTCCAAGATGGTCGGCAACTCGTAGAAGGTGTCCGTCACCGTCTTTGTTCCTACGGATGCGCCCGCGGCTAGTGGAACCACTAGACCTGCGGTCAGTACACCACCCAAGATACTGAGCAGGAGGAAGACAGCGACGAGCCCAACCAGTTGAAATGGGTTGAGTGTGTGCCGGGAACGGTTCAGCGCAACGATTTCTGGTTGCTGTGAATTGGAGCCTGGCATGGAGTTGACCGAGTCGGGGACAGAATTCGACATGGTTACTACCATACGGTAATCCCGAGGTTGAAGGCGTTGAATATCAAGGGTTTTTGTGCGGATTTGGTAACTGAGAAACAGGTGATAGTGGGCTGTGCGCAATCTCTCCGCATGAGGGACGGGAAGCGATGGGAAAAATGCGGTGCGGGTACTAGGGTTGTGCTATGGCTCAAAAGTGGGAATACGTAACAGTGCCGCTGATTATTCACGCGACCAAGCAGATTCTGGATAACTGGGGTTCGGAAGGTTATGAACTCGTGCAGGTAGTTACCGGACCGGACGGCAACGGGCTCGTTGCTTACATGAAGCGCCCGTTGGAATCGAACTGATGGGGAACGTCACATCCCGGTTGGCAGAACTAGGCATCACATTGCCAGCTGTCGCCGCCCCCGTGGCTAGTTATGTGCCGGCCGTACGCACCGGGAACCAGGTGTGGACTTCGGGGCAACTGCCTTTTATTGATGGCAAACTCGCAGCATCCGGAAAATTGGGTTCAGCGCCTACCAGCGTCACGGTTGAACAAGGGGCCGAGCTGGCTCGGG
This sequence comes from Jonesiaceae bacterium BS-20, assembly GCA_039995105.1. Classification (GTDB taxonomy): domain Bacteria; phylum Actinomycetota; class Actinomycetes; order Actinomycetales; family Cellulomonadaceae. Next base: position 2,540,123 of record CP146203.1, on the reverse strand, counting down.
TGTCAGCTCTGAACGCCCTCGCCGCCGTTGGCGCGCTCGTGGGCGGGGTCGACAAAATCACCCGTGTCCTGAAGGTCGTTGGCTTCGTTGCAAGCGACCCGGACTTCACTGCGCAACCCGCCGTGATAAACGGTGCGAGCAACGTGTTGGTTGAGATCTTTGGTGACGCCGGTATCCACGCTCGCAGCGCTGTTGGAGTTGCGGTGCTACCTCTCGATGCCCCGGTTGAAGTTGAGATCGTGGTTGAGGTCGAAGCGGGCTAAGCCCGGCAGTATCCGTCTCATTGGCAACACCTGATCAAACTAGCTTGAACATTTAGTACCCAAACAAAAAGCCTGGCTCCCATTCGACGAATGGGAGCCAGACTTGTTAAACCAAAGAGTTGTTACACCCTAGCGGGCGCGACGGGCCAACCGGTCGATGTCAAGCAGAACAACTGCGCGACCCTCACGACGTACCCAACCACGGCCAGCGAAATCAGCAAGTGCCTTGTTCACGGTTTCACGTGAAGCACCTACCAACTGAGCGAGTTCTTCCTGGGTAAGGTCGTGAGCAACGCGCACGCCCTCATCGACCCGCTCGCCAAAGCGCTTGGAAAGATCCAGCAGGGCCTTGGCAACACGGCCTGGAACGTCAGAGAATACGAGGTCAGCAAGTGCCTCGTTGGTGCGGCGCAGGCGGCGGGCAAGCGCGGTCAGCAGGTGCTTAGCAACACCGGGGTTCTCTTCGATTGCAGCTACCAGTGCGGAGTGCTCAAGCTCGTACAGAACAGAGTCTGACACGGCGCTTGCTCCAAGGGAGCGTGGGCCTGGATCGAACAGTGAGAGTTCACCGAACATCTCACCAGGGCCAAGAATAGCTAGGAGGTTCTCCCGGCCATCGCCCGAGCTCGAGCCCAGCTTAATTTTTCCTTCTTCAATGATGTAAAGGCTCTCGCCGTTTTCACCCTCATCGAAAAGTACTTCACCACGGTTTAGTTCCACCTTGGTCATCGATGAAAGGAGTGCGCGCTGTTCGCTCTCATCCATCGTTGCGAAGAGTGGGGCGGCGAGCACTACGTTCTCGTTGTCCACGTGACACTTCCTTTGCAAGAGAAATCGGTATTTCTCAGTTGGCGTGCACAATGTGTGCAATTTCACGGTACCGGTCTATAAGTGTTTGAACAGTGCCTATGGCAGGCGAGTACTCAAACAGTCAGTCTTTAATGTAGCAAACCTGCGGTGTGTTTTCCGTAACTTTGGCATTAACAGGCTCGAATGACCGGAAAATTCTTAACTTAAGTCCCTCTTGAGGGACTGTGCCCCTCAGTATGGCTATCCTAGATGCGCACCGTTGACCGGTCAAAGGAGGAACCATGGCAGTCCAAGATCAGTCCAGCCGTACGGCGCTGGTGCGCCGGGCTCGCAAGATTTACCGAGAATTAGGTGAACTACACCCGGATGCTCATTGCGAACTGGATTTCACTACTCCGCTTGAATTGTTGGTAGCAACGGTGTTGTCCGCGCAGAGCACGGACAAGAGCGTCAACCTTATCACTCCCCACCTGTTTTCGCGTTTTCCCGATGCCCAAGGCTATGCCGAGGCAAGCATCGATGAATTGGAAGAGATCATCCGGCCCACCGGATTCTTCAGACCTAAGGCGCGGGCCCTGCAGGGAATCGGTCAGGAGTTGGTAACCAACCACGGTGGAGAAGTGCCAAATACACAAGCCGAGCTGGTTAAATTGCCGGGCGTGGGGCGCAAGACCGCAAACGTAGTGCTTGGCGATGCCTTTGGAGTTCCCGGCATTACCGTCGACACCCACGTGGGTAGGTTAGTTCGACGTTGGCAATGGACAAGCGAAACCGACCCGGTCAAGGTAGAAGTCGCGGTCGGAGACCTATTCCCCAAGAAAGACTGGACGTTGCTTTCGCACCGCATCATCTTTCATGGACGCCGGGTTTGCTTTGCACGCCGCCCCGCATGTGGCGCCTGCCCCATAGCGAACTGGTGCCCGTCCTACGGAGACGGCGAAACCGACCCGGATAAGGCCGCCAAGCTGCTTAAACTCTAACCCTGTGGACTTACTCTGCGAGAGGTTGTGGAGTGGTGGGGGTGTGGGTGCCAAGCCAGTCAAGCAGAATCGAGTTCACCAGCTCCGGCTTTTCTTCAGCGAGGAAGTGACCGGCCGTACCAACGACCTCGGAACGTAAGTTGAGGCACAACGCAGAGGAATCTGTTGTTGCGTGTTCGACTCGGAACAGGCCATCGCGTGAGCCATGAAGCTGCAGCGCAGGAACTGAGATCGGTGAGCGCACGGCAGATAGGTAGCGCCTGCCCACGGCTGAATTCAGCGGACGGGTGCACCAGCGTAGCTGTTCAAGGGAATTGTGTGCGGCAAAGGGAATCCGCAAAGCATGCAGATACGTTTCTAGCACCTCGGGGGACCAGTCCGTTCCGCTCCACTCTTTGAGGATGCCCTCAAGGAAATCTTCCTTAATGATCATGCGTTCCGGAACAACGGGCAAACGCAGGTAGGCGATCTGGGCCCGGGCCTTGCGCGTCATCGCCTGCTGGAGTGAGGTGTGTAGCCGAGCGGGGTGGGGAGCGCTCAACGCGCCAACGGCTTGGGTAACCGCCGGTTGCAACGTGGGCATCGCCCAAGCGGTCGAACCACCAAGACCGTGCCCAATGATAGTTGCCGACTTTGCGCCAAGGGAGCGGATCACTCCGGCCACATCGCGCGTGCGGGTAGCAATGTCATAGCCGTGTGGCGGCTTATCCGAAGCTCCGGAACCGCGCATGTCAATAGCGGCTACGCGGTAGCCGGCATCGGCAAGTGCTGGAATCTGGTGGCGCCAAGCCCACCAAAATTGCGGAAACGAGTGCAGCAAGACAACGAGCGGGGCGGTACGCTCCTGCGGTCCGGCAAGGGCAACGTGGAAACGGCTGCCGTTGGCGGAAACAAACTCGTGGCGCCAGGGCCCGTCAATCAGGACTTCGCTGTAATCGTGGTTCACAGGCTCAAGTGTAGGCAATGAGCCTTGCTATCCCGGAATCCGATCCTCTTCGGAGACCTCAACGGGTTGGATAGAAGTGTCCAGAGCGCGTTTCTCGCCGGGTGGATCAAAACGGTATCCCACGTTGCGAACGGTCCCAATGATCTGTTCATACTCGACGCCCAACTTGGCGCGAAGGCGGCGAACGTGCACGTCCACGGTCCGAGTGCCGCCGTAATAGTCATAACCCCACACCTCCTGCAAGAGCTGGGTCCGCGTAAAAACGCGGCCCGGGTGGGCCATGAGGTACTTGAGTAGCTCAAATTCCTTATAGGTCAGGTCCAGGGGAGCACCGCGGAGTCGGGCGGTGTAACTCGAAGCATTAATAAACAACTCGCCGGTGGCAAGTTCCTCGGGTGCATCGGCAGCTGACTCATTGGTGCCGTGTGTGCGGGCCAGCCGCAACCGAGCCTCGACCTCTGCGGGACTAGCGCCCGTCAGTAAGAAATCATCGCCGCCCCAGTCCGGACTCACCGCAAGCAGACCGCCCTCAGTCAAGACAAAGATCAGGGCGACCGGGGCTTGCGCCGTACGTAACAACTGACCGGTCTTGCGGGCAAGAGCCAAGTCTTGCCGGGCATCGAGAAGAATTATCTGAGCCGGACCCAAATGCGTAACCGAGAACGTTGCCATTGGGCGCACCAAAACGTGGTGCCCTAACCATTGGAGAGCAGGCAGGACTTCAGCCGCGCTAATCGCTGAAGGCGACAACAGCAGGAGTTCTGTCATAAGGGACCCTTCCGTGTTTTCTCACCCCTAACGGTACAGGTCCGCGCGGGCAAATCGCGTCGGTCCGCGCGTATTACCGGTGCGCGCGCAGAATCTGGGACACTAGGAAGCGTGAACCTAACAACCCGTGCCGTATTGACCGCGGCCGCCTCGGCTGCTGTTGCGATTGGCGCCGCAATCGGCGAAGTCCCACTTGTTGCAGTTCTAGGGGTCCTAGCCGTCATCTTTGCGGTCGGCTGGTCCAGCCTCATGCAATTGCCGTCGAGGGGCGGTTCAACCCTTGTGGTTAGTTTGACCGCGGTTGGTGCGCTCGCATGCGTGGCGCTTACCCAAAATGAGCCTTGGCTGCGGTTTTTACCAGTAGTCCTCGCGTTTGGTGTGTTTCTGGCGTTCATCAATGAGATGCTGCGTCCGGTTCCGCGGACCAACCTGATTGACTCCCTGTTTGGGACGGTGACCGGGATTGTTGTCACGATTTGTGGCGCCGGCTGGTTGGCCGCGTTTCGGATTGAGCACGGCCTAGCGGTTGTCATGATCAGTGCGGCGGCGCTGGCAGCGGCCAGTGCGGCGGGAGCCCTCAAGGGACCGCGTTGGCTCGTAGTAGCGGCAACCTTTGCGCTTGGAACCGCGGCCGGTGTGGTTACGGCCCACTTCCTAGGTGCAACCACGCTACTGACTGGGCTATTGCAGGGAGCGCTTGCCGGACTGGTCATTAGCGCGTTGCACGCGCTGGTTCACCGCTTGCCCGAGCTGACCAACCGTAGGTCGGCGGCGAGCATGATTGTGCTCCCGATTCTGGCACTTGGTGTCTTGGTGTACGTAGCCGGGCGGTTGGTCTTTTAAGCCGTTTGGTCTTTGAACTCGGTGGGCCGGTGGTTGTTGGAAGGTGCTAGTACACCAATGCCTTTGCGCCCGGGGCCATGACTTCTTCAACAAATGCTGGAGCCCCGGCAATACGCACACCGGGCAGCAGATCTTCTTGATCGATCCCACGCCGTACCGCGCACTGGGTGCAGACCGTGAGCTGGCCGGCAGAAACAACGATCTCAATCAGATCAGCAAGATCCGCCGCGTGCTCCAACTCAATCTCTTGAGCGCGTCCGGGCAAACCAAGAAACGCGGAATCACCGGTGAGCCACACGGACACATCGACTCCAGCGGCAATCGCAGCAGCGGCAACGGTAAACGCCTGGTTGGTGGTTTCCGGAGCGTTAAAGCCCGCAGTTGACTTGATAACGAGGGTTTGCGTGGACACGAGGCAACCAACCATTTCATTGTGAGACGTAATTTGCTTTAGGCAATACCTAGCCTTCAAGATATCGCAGGTATCATAGGACCATGGATGTCGACGTCAAAGTACTAGAAATCTTCTTCACGGGTCTTCTGATCGCAACCGTTGTGGCCGTAACTTGGTTTGCCGGCTACGTGGTTTACAAGTTGTTTAAGGGACAAAAATAACTGTGGCTTTTGAATTTCCGCAGGATATAGCACCGGAGTTGTACCCGCTGGCCTGGTTGGTTGGCACGTGGCGCGGCGAGGGGGTGCTGGAATACCCGGGTATTGACAAGGCAGTTCTTACCCAGGAAATCACCTTCGATCACGATGGTGGCCCCTACCTACGCTACGTCTCAACGATCAAATCATTGGGCGACGGTTCTGGGGAACCACACGTTTGGTCTACGGAAACAGGATACTGGCGAGTGGCCCCCGAACCCCATGAGGGAATAAAAGAGGGCCAAACTTCGCTAGAGGTACTACTGGCTGATCCAGCTGGACGGGTCACCGTCTACATTGGTGCGGCCGGCGACGGTCGAGTCGACCTGGTCAGTGACGTCATTGCCCGCACCACAACAGGTGCCGAGGTAAGCGCGTCCAGTCGCATGTATGGAAATGTTGCCGGAGAGCTGATGTGGGTTCACTCCATCGCGGCCTTTGGCAACCCCCTGCAGTCATATGTTTCTGCGCAGTTAGCGCGGGTAGAAAAGGAATAACATGCCTGAGCAAGCCTATATCAGTCCACTTCTGAGCCGGCACGGAGCCGTTGCTGGAGCCGGAGTAGACAGCGGGGTTGCTTGGCACTACGGGGACCCCACCGCTGAGCAGCGGGCTCTTGCCCGCGGCGCTGGGGTAGTTGATCTGTCGCACTACGAAGTTGTGACCGTATCCGGACCGGACCGCCTTAGTTGGCTGCACTCGCTCACGAGCGCTGACCTCACCAACTTGGCCCCGCGGACGTCCACGGAATTGCTCTTGCTCGACGCCCAAGGGCACATTGAGCACAGCGCCGGTGTTGTCGACGACGGGGAAACTACCTGGCTCATAACCGAACCCGGACGGGCCGAAGGCCTGGCTGCCTGGCTCACCAAGATGAAGTTCATGCTGCGCGTTGAGATCGCCAACGTTACTGAGCAGTGGGCGACTCTGGGGGAGCCCATCAACGCAGAGGGCACTGAGGGCGAAACAATTACCTGGCGCGACCCCTGGCCTCACGTGGGTGAGGGGGGAACCCGCTACGGCATTGCCGAGGATGAACACCCGGGAGCTATGCGCCCGTGGCGTTTAGTATTGGTGCCGCGCGCCGAGCTAGCCGCTCAGGTGAAAGAACGGGAAGCGTCGGGATGGACCCTTGCGGGAACCTGGGCTTCAGAGGCACTACGCATTGAAGCTTGGCGTCCGCGCTTGGTCCTCGACGTCGACCATAAGTCGATTCCACATGAACTTGACTGGCTACGTACCGCAGTCCACCTGCATAAAGGCTGCTACCGCGGACAAGAAACCGTAGCTCGTGTGCATAACCTGGGCCGGCCACCGCGCCGCCTCGTCATGCTGCACCTTGACGGATCCGGCCATATTTTGCCGGAGATCGGTGCCGAGGTAAACCTTGATGAACGGGTTATTGGACATGTCACCAGCGTTGCTCGTCACCATGAAATGGGACCGATCGCCCTCGCATTGGTGAAGCGCAATGCCGACACTGAGGCCGACGTTCTCGTATCCTGTGACGGTGAAGACGTAGCGGGGGGCCAAGAAGTTATTGTCCCATCCGAGGGGACGTCCGTTGATCGTCCCGGCGCTCGAGGCAGCACTTCACGTGAGGCACGGAGTAAGAACTCGAACCTGAGTGGAGCGATGGGGAACTTCCTCTAAAAGTCCGCTTAAATTGGGGCAGTAGATAATTAGTACTTGAACAGAGGATGCATGCCCCAACGTAGGATCACCACCGTGGTGGAACGTACCCGCAAGCGGATTCGGATTCGCAACCGCCAGGGTTTCGCTCGCATGCGCCGGGCGTTTGTGCCGCTGCTGATTGCTTCCGTCGCCGCGGGTATCTCATTTTGGGCCGCCGGACTGGTTTTGGGGCACGAGTTTCCGTTCTTTGCTCCGGTCGCGGTGTGGGCCTGTTTGGGATACACCCATGAGCGTTCGGTCCGCAGGGTAGCCGAGATGGGCATTGGTGTTTCCCTTGGCGTGGCGCTCGGGGAGACGTTTGCCATCTGGGTAGGCGCCGGACCGTGGCAGATTGGTTTTGTGCTGTTCTGTGCGGTCATGATGGCCCGGTACATTGACTCCGGTGCCCTGCTGGCCTCCCAAGCAGCTGTTCAAGGAATCGTCATGGTAGGGCTCCCCGCAGCTGCGCTTGGCTCGCAGTTCGAAGGCGGGTTTAGCCGTTGGACCGATGCGCTCGTGGGGGCGGTTGTTGCCACAATCGTTGCCGCGGTGACCCCAATCGATCCGCGGCACAACCTGCGAGCAACAGCGCAAGCGGCGACCGTGCAGCTCGCGCGGACCCTGGAACTCACCGCTGCCGCTCTGCGGAGCGGTAATCCGGAGGATTCGTCCTTCGCAGTAAATCGAGGACGAGCCAGCCAAGGCGTGATTGACGATTTCCAATCGGAGATTGACGCGGCCATTGAAACGGCCCAGATTGCGGCATCGGCCCGCAAGTATCGCAGTGAGTTAGCCTCCCTGAACCGGACAATGGTGCTGGTGGATAGGGCGATCCGGTCCGTGCGGGTGGTCGCGCGCCGCGCGTCAAGCACACCGGTGACGGCCCGTTCAGCTTTTGTTGCTGACCTACTCGATGAGTTTGCGTTGGCTTCCCTTGAACTCGGTAACGCGCTTTTGCTGGGCCAAGATCCCAAAGTGGCCCGCGAGCTACTACGATCCGTCGCGGCCCGCACCAGCCCGGGACCTATCGGCGAAGAGTACTGGCACGCGCAGGCCTTGATTCTGGTCCTGCGCTCGGCCGTGGTGGACCTGGCTGAAGCTGCGGGTATGGAAGCTCAAGACGCCCGTGACGCGCTTGCTGAGATGTAAACTTGCCCAGGTCTACCACGTGGAACCAAAATACGGCGTGAGTAGTTATTCGATTGGGCACATGGTGGGCCCAAGAATTTACGGCCAGATACGGACCCCGGTTAGGGTGGGAACATGATTGGTTTTATGCAGGGCGGCGTCTTGTTTGTCCTTACAACGGTCTGCTTCATAGTTGAGGTTTGGGCTCTTATTGACTGCCTGAGCCGGCAACCACAAGCGTTCTTGAGCGCTGGTAAGCGGACCAAGAACTTTTGGCTGCTGCTGACCGCGCTCAGCGCGGTGATTGGGTTCCTTGGGCTGCGCCCACCGCTAGGCAACGGCACGTTAGGGTACACCGCGCTATTCATTGCGATCCCGGCGTTTATTTATATGGCCGATGTCCGCCCGGCCGTACGCCACTATCGTGGTGGCTCCAACCGTAGCAATCGCAATAATAAGTCAGGGTGGTAGGTCATGCGCGCACTATTGCAACGAGCTGCCCGAGCTAGTGTCACGGTTGACGGTCAGGTCATTTCAAAGTTTGACCGGCAGGGTCTGGTTGCCCTCGTTGGGGTGACCCACGGCGATGGGCCAACTGAAGTTGCCACGATTGCCCGTAAGATCGCTGAACTGCGACTATTAGACGATGAAAAGTCGGTCAGTGATGTTGGCGCACCCGTCATCGTGGTCAGCCAGTTCACCCTGTACGCGGATGTGAAGAAGGGACGCCGTCCGTCATGGAACGGGGCGGCACCCGGCCCGGTGGCACAGCCGTTGGTTGACCTCGTTGTTGCTGCCCTGCGGGACCGAGGCATTGAAGTCGGCACGGGAGTATTTGGGGCGGACATGCAAGTCGAACTGGTTAACGATGGGCCGGTGACGATTCTGGTCGAGGCCGAACCTGCTTGACGCTCTATCTGGTACGCGAGAACGCCAAAGGGTGCGATCTAGACCCGAATCGACGCCTTCGCGGTGCTGAGCCAGCTTCATGGTGCCTAGCTAGCAGAGTTGGGTTGCGCCCGGCGCCACTCGATACGCGGCAGGCCCACCCGGCCGGAGGACAACCGGGCCACGGAACTCATGATGAGCCGTTCGTGGTCCACCTTGAGCACGCGACTTTGCATCTGGCCAATCCAGTTTGGCAGCAGCGAAACGGTCATCATATGGGTGACGGCTTGAGTGTCCTCATCGACGTAGTACGGCCCCGAGTAGGCGAGGTAACCGTTGGCGGCCTCCGCCATCTCCTGGGCAGTGCCACTATGGATGTCTCCCGATGAATATAACGGGCGCTTTTGTGCCATCATCTGAGCAGACATATAACCGTCGGGGCTGTACATCAAGAATCCAGTTGCATCCCGTCCGAGGGGAAAATGAATCTCACCTGAGTCCTCCGCAACGGTGTAAGAAATAAGACCCCAGGTGCCCACAAGGCGGCTTGACAGACTCAACACGGTACTCCTTTGCACGGTTATTGCCCACCCAAGCGTACTTGGTATTGCCCCAATTTTCTGCTCGAACGGTGCGCGGGAGTGTTCCAAAATTATCCGGCACACTCATGGAAGATTGGGATTTGGGTGGGGGCGTAGAACTGGCAAAAAGCGCTTCCCGATGCCGCAAACAAGTTATGGCAACCGGTTGACAACCGCTGTGACTAGTGCGACATTTAGACCATGGTAGGGACAACGAAGTCGATTCGCGCATAAGCCGCGACGCCATTTACCCGTGACTGTCCCGCACTTTTTTCTTTCTACTTGTGTTTGGAGACTTTCATGATTATTGACAAGGCTGAGGTCATTGTTACCAGCCCAAACCGTAACTTTGTCACCCTGAAGATCACTACTTCCGACGGTGTCACCGGCCTGGGAGATGCCACCCTCAACGGCCGCGAGCTGTCCGTGGTGGCGTACCTCAAGGAACACATTGTTCCGTTGCTCATTGGCAAGGACCCGCACCGCATTGAGGACACCTGGCAGTTCCTGTACCGCAGCTCGTACTGGCGCCGCGGACCGGTAACCATGGCCGCGGTCGCGGCCGTTGACATGGCCCTGTGGGACATCAAGGGCAAGGTCACCGGCCTGCCCGTTTACCAGTTGCTCGGTGGCGCCAGCCGCGACTCGATGATGTCCTATGGTCACGCCTCGGGTAAGGACCTGGATGAGCTCTTTGACTCCGTCCGCCAACACCAAGAATTGGGTTACAAGTCCATCCGCATCCAGTCCGGCGTGCCGGGACTGAAGGCGATCTACGGAATTGCCTCACAGGCATCGGGCGAAGGCAAAGAACGCTACGACCACGAGCCCGCCCAGCGGGGCGCGCTGCCGCAGCAAGAGGACTGGGACACCCGTGCCTACCTGCGCCACGTGCCAACGGTATTTGAGGCGGTGCGCAACGAGTTTGGCCCAGAGGTCGCGCTCCTGCACGATGGCCACCACCGGATGACGCCGCTCCAGGCCGCGCAGCTGGGCAAGTCCCTTGAGCCGTATGACCTGTACTGGCTGGAAGACTGCACCCCGGCGGAAAATCAAGACGCCCTGCGCCTGGTGCGTCAGCACACCACCACGCCGCTCGCGATCGGTGAAATCTTCAACACCGTCTGGGATTTCCAGACCCTCATCCAAGATCAGCTCATTGACTACGTGCGTGCGGCATCGACCCACTTTGGCGGTATTAGCCCGCTCAAGAAGGTCATGGACTTTGCCGCCCAATACCAGATCAAGTCCGGTTGCCACGGCCCAACCGACATCTCACCGGTCGGCTTTGCCGCCCAACTGCACGTGGGTCTGGCCATTCACAACTACGGAATCCAGGAATACATGCAGCATGGCGACAAGACCAACGCCGTGTTTGAGCAGTCCATGACGTTCATTGACGGCATGCTGCACCCGGGCAACAACCCCGGCCTGGGCGTGGAGCTGAACGTGGATGAGGCGGGCAAGTACCCGTATGAGACCGCGTACCTGCCGTACAACCGTCTCGCTGACGGCACAGTACACGACTGGTAACGCTGCGTGACCAGAACTGAACAAGTGGGCGCGCCCCAGCGCCTTGGCGGCCAAAGTAGGAACCCAAGCAAAATGGTGACTATCTATGACGTAGCCAAGGCCGCTGGGGTGAGCCCATCTACAGTCTCGCGGGCGCTGAGCTCCCCGGGACGCCTGAATGCGCTGACCGAGGCGCGAATTCAACAGATTGCACAAGACTTAAATTTTCATAGAAACCCGATCGCCCGGGCGCTGCCAACCGGTCGCACCGGGATGCTGGGCATTCTCGTAGCTGACCTGACCAACCCCATGTTTTTTGACATGGTCCGAGGGGCAGAACATCAGGCCCAACTGGGTGGTCACTCGACCGTGTTGGGTGAGAGCCAAGAATCGGCGGCGCGCGAAGGTGCCGCCGCTCGGCGCATGTTGGCAGCCGTGGACGGACTAATCTTGAGTTCCTCACGCCAAAGTGACACTGAGATTCAAGACCTTGCAGGGATCAAACCCGTTGTCGTGGTCAACCGGATAGTGCCGGGGGTACCAAGCTTGGTGCCGGACTTGGCGCCGGGAATTGTGGCGGCCCTAGATGGCCTGTCCAAGGCCGGGATACGAGAGGTCCTGTACCTGCCGGGTCCACCAGAATCCTGGATGAACACCGTGCGGGAACAAGAGATTCGTGCGGCGGCCAAGACATACGGCCTGATGGTGACGGTCAAAGAGGCCGGTGATCCCACACTCGAGGGCGGGCGCAGAGCGCTCGAGGCAGTGGTTGCAGGGGGTGCAAAGGCAACTAGCCCCCAAGCGGTGATTGCTTTCAACGACCTCATGGCCATTGGGCTCATGCAGGCTGCAATCGAGTCCGGAATCAACGTGCCCGCCCAGCTCAGCGTGATCGGTTTTGATGACATTTTTGGAACCGAACTCACCACTCCGCAGCTGACCACGATCCGGCTACCACTGCGTGAATTGGGCGAGCAAGCGGTCACCGTTTTGTTGGATCTGATTGCCGGTCCTGGCGGGGCCCATAAACGTCAAGAATTATGGCGTGGGAGGACGGAATTAGTGGTGCGCGGCTCCGCAAAGCTCGAAATCTCGCCCTCGGCTTAGAACCGTCACGCCGCTGGCGAACATGGGCATATACGTAGGACGCGGCGAGTTTGTACCTACTAGAGTCATAGTTAAGTTCGCCTTGGGTGCTATTGCCCTGTGGCCGCACTCATGAGGAGCGCACATGTTTGAGAGATTTACAGACCGAGCCCGTCGGGTGGTTGTCCTTGCCCAAGAAGAGGCACGGATGCTCAACCACAACTACATTGGCACCGAGCACATTCTGCTTGGGCTGATCCATGAGGGAGAAGGCGTAGCAGCCAAGGCCCTTGAGTCCCTAGGGATCTCCCTTGATGCTGTGCGCTCGCAGGTCACCGAAATTATTGGTGAAGGCCAGCAGGCACCAAGCGGACACATCCCGTTTACCCCGCGCGCCAAGAAGGTCCTGGAACTTTCACTGCGCGAGGCACTTCAGCTGGGCCACAACTACATTGGCACCGAGCACATTTTGCTTGGCCTCATCCGCGAGGGTGAAGGCGTTGCCGCACAGGTGCTGACCAAGTTGGGTGCGGACCTGAACCGCGTACGCCAGCAGGTTATCCAGCTGCTGTCCGGTTACCAGGGCAAGGAGCCGGTTGCTACCGGCGCACCAAATGAGGGAACCCCCGCCGGCTCAGCCGTGCTGGACCAGTTTGGTCGCAACCTGACCCAAGCCGCCCGCGAAGGCAAGCTTGACCCGGTAATTGGCCGTGGCAAGGAAATTGAACGCGTCATGCAGGTTCTTTCCCGCCGCACCAAGAACAACCCCATTCTTATTGGTGAGCCCGGCGTTGGTAAGACCGCCGTGGTTGAGGGACTGGCACAGGACATTGTTCTGGGCGACGTCCCTGAGACGCTTAAGGACAAGCAGCTGTACACGCTTGACCTGGGTGCGCTCGTTGCGGGCTCCCGTTACCGCGGTGACTTTGAGGAACGCCTGAAGAAGGTCCTCAAGGAAATCCGCACGCGCGGTGACATCATTCTCTTCATCGACGAGATCCACACCCTTGTTGGTGCAGGTGCCGCCGAGGGAGCTATTGACGCGGCCTCAATCTTGAAGCCAATGCTTGCGCGTGGTGAACTGCAGACCGTTGGTGCGACCACGCTTGATGAGTACCGCAAGCACATTGAGAAGGACCCAGCGCTTGAGCGCCGGTTCCAACCAATTCAGGTTGCTGAGCCAACGCTTCCGCACGCCATTGAGATCCTCAAGGGCCTGCGTGACCGTTACGAGGCACACCACCGAGTTTCAATTACAGACGATGCCCTAACCGCGGCAGCCACTTTGGCTGACCGTTACATCAACGACCGGTACCTACCGGACAAGGCCATTGACCTTGTTGATGAGGCCGGAGCGCGTCTGCGTATTCGCCGCATGACCGCGCCACCAGAGCTGCGTGAACTCGATGAGCAGATCACCGAGGCTCGCCGCGAAAAAGAGTCTGCCATTGATGAGCAAGACTTTGAAAAGGCAGCCGGTCTGCGTGATAAGGAGAAGAACCTTATTGCCGAGCGTGCGGAGAAGGAAAAGGCTTGGAAGGCCGGAGACCTCGACACCGTGTCCGAGGTTGATGAGGACCTGATTGCTGAAGTTCTGGCAATGTCCACCGGTATTCCGGTTACTCGCCTGAACGCTGAAGAGTCTGCCCGTCTACTGAAGATGGAAGACGAACTGCACCTTCGCGTGGTTGGTCAGGAACGTGCCATTAAGGCGCTTTCACAGGCTATCCGCCGTACCCGTGCGGGTCTGAAGGACCCTAAGCGTCCCGGCGGCTCGTTCATCTTCGCTGGTCCAACCGGTGTTGGTAAGACGGAGTTGGCTAAGGCCCTCGCCGAGTACCTGTTTGATGACGAAGACGCTCTGATCCAGTTGGACATGTCCGAGTACGGCGAGAAGCACACCGCTTCGCGTCTGTTTGGATCCCCTCCCGGATACGTGGGCTACGACGAGGGTGGCCAGCTGACCGAGAAGGTCCGCCGCAAGCCATTCTCCGTGGTTCTCTTCGATGAGGTTGAAAAGGCCCACTCGGATATCTTCAACTCGCTGTTGCAGATTCTTGAAGAAGGCCGTTTGACCGACTCCCAGGGCCGCGTTGTTGACTTCAAGAACACCGTGATCATCATGACCACGAACCTTGGGGCCAAGAACATTGCTCGTGGTGTTTCGGTTGGATTCAACGCCGCTGGCGACGAGGTCACCACATATGAGCGCATGAAGTCCACCGTGAACGAGGAACTCAAGCAGCACTTCCGCCCAGAGTTCTTGAACCGTGTTGACGACGTTGTGGTCTTCCCGCAGCTGTCCCGCAAGGAGATCCTGCAGATCGTTGATCTCATGATCGCCAAGCTGGATGAGCGCCTCAAGGACCGCGCAATGTCCGTTAAGCTCACGGACAAGGCCAAGGTGCTTCTGGCAGATAAGGGTTACGACCCTGTCTTGGGTGCCCGTCCACTGCGCCGTGCGATTCAGCGCGAGATTGAGGACGTCCTGTCGGAGAAGCTCCTGTTTGGTGAATTCCACTCAGGCGATGTCATCGTCATCGATGCCGAAGGTGAAGCACCACTTGGTGAATTCACGTTCTCCGCGGAGAAGGCACCGGATGACATTGCAAGCCTGCCAGCACTCACTGCTGGCGGCGGCGTGGACATTGCGGACCTCCCAGAGATTACCGAGAGCACCGAGATCTAAGGCTCTCAACGCATAACAATCATTTGACGCTGGGCCCCATCTCTTGACCGAGATAGGGCCCAGCGTTTTTGGTATTCCCACTTTTTGTCTCTCCCGAGATTGGCGGATCGTCCCCGAGATTAGCGGTTCATTCCATCAAAGTCGGGGGTGATCCGCCAAAATCAGTGCTGGGTGGGCTGGGTGGGCTGGGTGGGCTGGGTGGACTGGGTGGGCTGGGTGGGCCGGGCCGACCGCAAGCCTGTTGGTGAAACTTGTTTCATCAGGGAAAACGCCCCGAACCGGTAAGAAACCTAATAGAATGGTGGGAAATCCACTGGTTCTTGCTGTAAGCAGACCCATGTTTGGATTCCTCCCGCATGAATTGCATGAACAAGTTGGTTAATGATGACTGCTGTTGCTAATTCCGTAATGGAAAATGTTTTGATACTGCGTGATGGGGACGAGGTGGGCGTGACCACCGCGGATCGCCCCGGGATCCCGCGCGGCCACAAGGTCGCCCTGAAAGACATTGCCAAGGGTGCGCAGGTGCACAAGTATGGGCAATCAATTGGAGTGGCAACCTTTGACATCAAGGTAGGTGAGCACGTCCATGTGCACAACCTTGAGATGGACTTGGCCGCCCGCGAGCATGAGTTTGCCACCGTCCACCATGAGCAGGCCGCACCGGGCGGTCCGCGCCCCACATTCAGGGGGTACCGCCGGGCAAATGGGAAGGTGGGCACCCGCAACTTTATTGGCATCTTGACCTCGGTTAACTGCTCGGCCAGCACCGCAAAGATGATTGCTAATCAGTTTCCGGCACAGGTCCTCGCGGACTTTGAAAACATTGATGGCGTCATGCCGCTGACACACTCATCCGGCTGTGGTCTGGTCCTTGAGAGTGAAGGCGCCAAGATGCTTGAGCGCACGCTCAAGGGATACGCCGAGCACCCTAACTTTGCCGGCATCCTAGTCCTTGGGCTGGGCTGTGAAATGCTTGCCGTGGACAACATTATCTCCGGGCTTAACCTCTCAAGTGACACGCTCTTGGAGCACCTGACCATTCAGGAACAGGGCGGCATCCGGGCCTCGGTGCGAGCCGGAGTGGCCAAGATCAATGAAATGTTAGAGCAGGTCAACGAGTGGCAGCGCGAGGATTGCGATGTCAGCGAGATCATCTTGGGCCTGAACTGCGGAGGCTCGGATGGGTACAGCGGGATTACCGCGAATCCGGCGCTCGGTTGGGCCTCTGATCGCCTTGTTTCCTATGGGGCCACCTCGGTGTTGGCCGAGACCCCCGAGGTCTTTGGTGCTGAGCACCTGCTCACCCGCCGCGCGGTAAGCCGCGAGGTGGGTGAGAAGCTTCTTGAGCGTATTGACTGGTGGCAGCACTATGCCACGGCCGGCGGTGGTTCGCTCGACAATAATCCGTCCCCGGGTAACAAGGCCGGTGGGCTAACCACCATTCTTGAGAAATCACTCGGAGCGGTTGCCAAGGGTGGACAGTCCAACCTGGTCGCGGTCTACAAGTACGCCGAGCCAATTACGGCCAAGGGCTTCTGCTTCATGGACACTCCGGGCTACGATCCGGTTTCCGTAACAGGTTTGACTGCGGGCGGCTCAAACGTGATCGTGTTTACCACCGGGCGTGGGTCGGTCCTTGGAGCTAAGCCCGCCCCATCCATCAAGCTGGCCACAAATACGGAACTCTATGAACGCCAGGCGGAAGACATTGACCTCAACGCCGGACGGATCGTGGATGGCACCGCAACGCTTGAGGAAGTGGGGATGGAGATTTTTAACCTCATCCTCGAGGTCGCCTCTGGTAAGCAAAGCGTGAGTGAAGAACTCGACCTCGGCCAAGACGAGTTTGTGCCCTGGCAGCTTGGCACGGTGACCTGACGGTGCGGGGCCCCACCTCAACGGGACCCGAAAATAAGACGAGACTGCGGCATCGGAAGAATCTTTCCGATGCCGCAGTCTCGTTATCAGGTTGGGTGCTGCCCCAGCGTGCCAGGGGTTACACCGCGGCGACTTCTTCTGCGCGGTCTGGCTCAGCGGTAACGGGCTCGGCGGTAGGCTCAGCCGGACGCCGAATGAAGAAGGTGCCAACCACGGCGAGAACCGAGATAACCGCGCCAATCATGAATGCCGCCTGAATTCCGGTAGCTTCCGCAGTAAGCGTTGGGGTGCCACCCGCGACTAGCTCGAGGGAGCGAACCGACATGATCGTGATGAACAGCGAGGTCCCGGCGGCACCGGCTACTTGCTGAATCGTGCCAACGGTGGCTGACCCGTGTGAGTACAGGGACGGCTTGAGTGAGCCCAACGCGGAGGTGAATAGCGGCGTGAACATGAACGCAAGACCAAGCGAGAGCAGAACGTGTGCGGCCACGATGAGCGGGGCCGCAGTGTTCTCATCAATCAGCGTCAGAGCCCACAGAACGGCACTGACAATGAGGCCACCCGGAATGACCAAGGGACGCGGCCCGCGCTTATCAAAGATCCGTCCCACAACCGGAGCGATCAGCCCCATGAGCAGACCACCCGGAAGCAGCATCATGCCGGTGACCACCGGGGTCAGACCAAGCACGTTTTGCATGTAGATGGGCAGCAGGATGATCGTACCGAACATGGCACCCATCATGATGACCATAAGTGAGGTCGCAATGGTGAACGAGCGAGACTTGAAGACCCGCAGGTCCAGTAGGGCCTTGTCGCTGCGCTGCAGCACGAGCTGACGCCATACAAACGCGGCGACACCGAGGACACCGGTTCCAAGTGCAATCCACATTTGAACGGCCGCGTTGCCTTGACCGCCAATGAGGCTCAGACCAAAGATGAGACCACCGAACCCGAGCGCGGACAAGATGACCGAGAGGGCGTCAATTGGCTTGGTTTGTGCCTCGCCAATGTTCTGGATCTTGCGGTTTCCAAGGATAAGCATGACCAGGGCGATGGGGAGGACCAGCCAGAACATGAACCGCCAGGATGCTACGGACAGGATAATGCCCGAGATAGTTGGGCCCAGTGCGGGGGCCGCTGCCATGACGATCGAGATGCGACCCATGAACCGGCCGCGGGAGTCCGCTGGAACCAAGGTCATGATCGTGGTCATGAGTAACGGCATCATCATTGCGGTTCCGGTCGCCTGGATGATGCGGCCAACCAGGAGGACCTCAAAACCGGGCGCAATAGCAGCGGTCAGGGTACCCAAGCTGAACGAGGTCATGGCTGTGGTGAAGACCTGGCGGGTGGTGAAGCGCTCGAGTAAGAACCCAGTGATCGGAATGATCACGGCCATGGTGAGCATGAACGCGGTGGTCAGCCACTGGGCGGCGGCGTAACTAATCCCCAGGTCGTCAACCAGGTTGGGGATAGCCACACCCATGATGGTCTCGTTGAGGATTACAACGAAAGCGGCACCGAGCAATAGCCAGATGACACCGAGGTTGGCTGGCTTAGCGGTGGTCTGTTCCGGTGGGGTCACCGATTGAGTCGAGTTACTCATAAAGAAATTAGTCCAACTTTGTTTGGGTAGCGCGGGACGCCAAGAAAATAAGAATGTTGAAGCTCTAAGTCGATGCTGCAAGGAAATCGATTCTATTGATGCCAACACGCCAAAAGCCAGTTCTTATTCCGTTAAATACCCCAAAAACCCGTGAATGTGAGCCACTTGTCTTTAGCGGAGATCCAAGATTCAGAGGCACAGTACGGTTTGAACGTACTGGGCCTCTGAAACCCGCAGGGGGCACAAGAACGCAACTGCGAGATCGTCAAATTTTTTAAGACTTGACGATGCCGCAGTTGCGCAGGAAATTTTTGTTGCGTGTGGTGGGGTTAGTCCCGTTTGGCGTACGCCGCCAGCGGCAGGTTGTAGGTCAGGTCCTCGATGGTCTCGAGTGCCTCGTCGAGGTCGAGGCGGTGCTCGGAAACTAACCGGGCAAGGTAACCGGAGTCAATCCGCCTGGCCAGGTCGTGGCGGGCCGGGATTGAGGCGAAGGCGCGGGTGTCGTCAACAAATCCGGTCGTGTTGTAGAACCCGGCGGTCTCGGTTGCGGTGTCACGGAACCGGCGCATGCCGTCTGGTGAGTCCAAGAACCACCACGGTGCACCGAGTTTGAGCGCGGGGTAGACTCCGGCCATGGGGGCGAGCTCGCGGGAATACAGGGTCTCATCGAGCGTGAATGCGATCATGCGGAACCCGGGGTGGTGGCCAAAGGCCTCCATGATGGGGCGCAGCGCGCGGGTATATTCGACAGCGATGGGAATGTCGTAGCCCTTGTCCGCGCCAAATGTGGCCAACGTGTTGGTGTCATGGTTACGCAGCGAACCGGGGTGTAACTGCATGACCAAGCCGTCATCGGCGCTCATTGCCGCCATCTGGAAGAGCATGTGCGCGCTGAACGCGTGTTCCTGTGCCGCGGTGATCTCCCCGCCGGCTAGTGCGACGTCAAAGAGTCGCGCCGCGGTCGAGGCTTCGAGCGGGGTGGTGTCCGCCAAGAGGTGACCGTGGTCCGTTGCCCTGGCCCCGTTATCAATGAAGAACTGGCGTTGGGCGCGCAATGCTTCCAAATAGGCCGCGTAGGTGGTGACCTCAATTCCCGATGCCGCACTGAGTTTGTCAATATCCGCACGCCAGTTGGGCTGGCGCAGGTGCAGGAGGGGGTCCGGCCTAAACGTTGGTAGGACGCGGTTGCCCCAACCTTCTTGCGCAAGTTTCTGGTGGAACTCGAGGTTGGCCCAGGCAGGGTCCGTGGTGGCAAGAACCTCAATATTGAAGCGGTCAAAGAGGGCCCGGATCTTGAACTCGTCGGAGTTGAGTTTGGCTAGCAACTCGTCATAAATTCGGTCGGCAGACTCCGCACTTGGTCGCTCGGTAATACCGAAGATCTCGACTAATTCATGCTCCATCCAGTACCTGGTTGGGGTGCCGCGGTACAGCTTCCAGTTAGCGCAGAACGTGCGCCAGATTGCGCGGTGGTCCTGGTTGGGGATGATCGCCGAGTCGGCAGCGAGCGGTGGGACCCCAAACTGATCCGGGCTCGCACCTTGGGAAACGAGCATCCGGACAAGGTAGTGGTCCGGGATGACAAAGAGTTCGGTGGGATCACCAAAGGATGTGTTGTTGTAGATGGCCTCCGCTTCCACGTGCCCGTGCATGGAGACAATTGGTAAACCGGCAATCGATTGGTACAACTCACGGGCAATGTCCCTCACAGCGGGTTCTGCGGGCAGTGCGCGATCCGGGTGCAGGGTCCATGCGGGTGTGGCAGAAGAAGTCATTTGAGTGCCTAACGGTTTGGAAAACAGGACTCATTCGAAAGGGCCTGGGCGTCTTGCCTAGGCGATGGTCCTGTTTGCGGTGGAATCGACTTTGAAACACGCTACAAACGTTTGCAGTTACTCTGCCACAGATCGCCTTGGAATAACAAGGGGTAAATCCGGGGAAATTCAGGGGATGAATAATGGGTTTACGAATTCGCTTGACTTCTTACTACAAACGTTTGCATACTCGTTGAAACAAGAAAACGTTGTTAAAAGTGTTCTGGCTCACTGACGGGCGGCGAAGGCTTGGCGGCGCAACCCAAAGGAGGGGAAATGCCAACGGTAAGGGATGTAGCTAAATTAGCGGGGGTTTCGATCTCCACGGTTTCGCGGGCACTGTCAATGCCGCACATGGTAAACCCGGGGACTAGGGCACTTGTCATAACCGCAGCGGAAGAACTGGGATATCAGCCAAACGCTGCCGCCCAAGGATTGCGCTCAGGAGTCACCAAGAATATTGGTTTAGTGATTCCAGACCTGGAGAACCCGTTCTTTGCCACCATCACCAAGGGGGTTCAGGCGCGGGCTCGCAATGAAGGGTATGCGGTTTTTATTGCTGACTCGGATGAAGACACCGAGTTAGAGTTGCGACTGATCGCTAACTTATCCAAGCAGGTTGACGGACTGATCTTGGCTTCCCCGCGAGCCACCGATCAAGAGCTCCTAGAGGTCTTGGGAACCAAACCACTTGTGCTGTTGAACCGTAAAGTTACCGGTTTGCCGGCCGTGATCGTTGATAACCAAGATGGGATTGCCCAAGCAATTGGGCACCTACGCGCGTTGGGCCACACCAAGATTGCGTTTGCCTCCGGGCCCGCGCACTCCTGGTCCAGTATCCAGCGTGAAGTAGCAGTACGGGAATTTGCTTCCCAGCACCCGGAGATCGAGATTATCGAGTTGGGGAACTTCCGGCCTTATATTTCCGGAGGACTCCAAGTTGCTGATCTAGCGGTAGGGAGCGGGGCAACAGCCTTGGTCACCTACAACGACCTCATGGCGTTGGGTGTCATTGAACGGCTGCGGCAGCGAGAAATCTCCGTACCGCAAGACTTCTCAGTTGTAGGAATCGACGGTATTTCATTGGCAACGCTGATTTCACCAGCCCTAACTACTGTCCAGCTGCCATTGCGGGACTTTGGCCGCAAGGCCGTGGATTTCATAGTCAACCAACTAGCAAATCAAAACCGGTCATTCTCCGACCAAAAACTCGGCGTGGAATTGGAGATTAGAGATTCCACAGACGTGCCCGTTACAACCTGACGTTGCACATCGCTTGAACCCCAACCAGTGGGGCCTAGCGCGGACTGTATCTCGGCTTTCCCAATGGTGGGGGAGTCAACCCTTAGCAACAAGGTCGTTGTTAAGACACTAGAAAGGTACGTAATGCGAAACAATAAATTCCTACGGCTAGCGGCAGGCTTGGTTGGCATGACCATGCTCGCCACGGCTGCTTGCTCGGCCCCCAATGCAGGACCAGCCGACCCAGCCCCAACAAGCTCGGAGGGAGCCGGCTCAGCAGAGCCCGAGGCGCCCGCCGGTGAAGTTCCAGACAAACCATCGACTCCGCAAAAGATCCACATCCTTGACGTTGCCGGGGCCACGCGCATTACCGAGCGTGGCTTTGAGCAGTTTGTGAAGGACCACCCGGACATTATCTCGGAGATCACCTGGGAATCCGGTGGAGCACCTGACCTCGTAGGTACCATCAAGCCGCAGGTAGAGTCCGGCAGCCTCCAGGTAGACCTAGTCCTGACCGGAAATGACGGCTTGTCCTCGGGCGCAAAGGAAGACCTGTGGATCGACATTGTCGGTGAGTACGGAGACCGGGTTTCCAACCAAGCCAACTACGTGCCGGGCGCCGTTGAGCAGCAGAAGCTGGCAAACGGTCTTGGCGTGATCTTGACGTTCTCCCCATCCGGGCCAATGCTCCAGTACGACCCAGCCGTGGTCACCGAAGACCAAGTTCCATCAACTCCCCAAGAGCTGCTGGACTGGGCCAAGGCCAACCCTGGCAAGTTCAGTTACGCACGCCCAGCAAACTCGGGTGTAGGCCGTACCTTCATGCAGGGGCTGCCTTACCTACTTGGTGATTCCGACCCCAAGGATCCTGAAAACGGTTGGGACAACACCTGGGCGTACCTCAAGGAACTGAACCAGTACGTTGACTACTACACCACCGGAACCGGTGACATGCTGGCTAACGTTGCTAACGGCACCTGGCCAATGACACCGATTACCTTCGGTTGGGACATTGAACCTCGCGCTGACTCGCGCGTACCAAACACGGTCAAGGTTGCCCCATTCGACGATGTAACCTTCATTGCTGACTCCCACTTTGCGGTGATTCCAAAGGGCCAAAGCGCTGACAAAACGTCCGCTATCTTGAACCTGATCCAGTACTTCCTTGAAGCCGAGAACAACGCAAACGCTTTCGACACCGGCTACCACTACCCGGGCCCTGCAATTGAAGGCGCGACCTTGGATATGGCAGCTCCGGAGACCCAAGATCTGATCAAGGAATTTGGTCGCGACTGGTACGACCAGCACATCTCCGAGCACGAGACTCAGTCCCAGCTGGACGCGGAGCAGCTCATCAAGGCCTTTGACATTTGGGACCGTGAAATCGGCTCCGGAAAAATCTAGGAGAAACCATGTCTGAACAAGCTCGATCATTTGAAACACTCAAGTTGGAACAGGTTGGTCGTAGCTTCGGTGGACATGATGCACTTGCTGGTCTTGACCTTGAGGTCCGAGCAGGGGAATTCATTGCCCTGCTCGGACCCTCGGGGTGTGGTAAATCCACTGCATTGAACTGTCTCGCCGGGTTGCTGCCGCTGACCCACGGATCCATCTCAATCGATGGTAAACGGGTCGATGTCTTGCCCGCTGAAAAGCGCGACTTTGGCATGGTGTTTCAAAACTATGCCCTCTTCCCGCACCTTTCGGTCGCTAAGAACATCGCATTTGGTTTGGAGATGAAGAAGCTCCCCAAGAACGAGATCGATGAGCGTGTGGACCAGGCCCTCGACATGGTCAAGTTGAGTCAGCACGCAAAGAAACTCCCGGGGCAGCTTTCCGGTGGACAGCAGCAACGAGTCGCAATCGCCCGCGTTATTGCCTTGCGCCCGCGGTTGGTCTTGATGGATGAACCACTTTCAAACCTGGACGCTAAGCTGCGCCTCGACATGCGTAGCGAGATCCGACGCCTGCACGAGTCGCTCGGATTCACCACTATTTACGTTACCCACGACCAAGAGGAAGCCCTGTCCATGGCAGACCGCCTCGTGGTCTTGCGTGACGGTAGGGTCCAACAGGTAGGCACCCCTGAAGAACTGTATGAGCAGCCAGCTAATTGGCACGTGGCGGACTTCATGGGGTACCGCAACCTCGTGCCGGTGCAAGTAGTTGAAGCTGCAAAGCAGGGGGACCGCGTCCAATTCCGGGCCACCGTTGGTAACGGCCTGACCGGCAGAGCGCAACAAAGTATCGAAGGCGGAGCCAACGCACGGCTTGGTATTCGCCCCGAAGACCTCGTTGTGCTGGTGCCTGGGGTTGACCCGATCGACAACAACGTCATCAACGGTGAAGTATTGACCGTGGAATATCAGGGACGGGAATTTGGTATCCAGATACGCACCGACGCCGGAAATATCATGCACATCAAATCTGATGTGAAGGCCAAAGCCGGCGAACGTATCTCAGCTACCTTTGAAGCCAACCGGGCGCTCATGTACCGCGATGATCTGGCATCGGGATCCTTTGACGCTCCTGAACCAGACCTAGCCGGAGCCTTGGCGTGACCACGGCGACGCAAAACCGTTCCCCGCGGAACGGAAAGTCGACAGCAAGCCTGAAACACCGGCTCGCTGAACGCGGGGTGGACTCCACCTTGCTGCTACTGGTTCCCGCGCTGATCTTTGTGCTGGTGCTGTTTGTGTATCCCTTTGCGTACGGTGTTGGTTTGACCGTGCAGCCGGACCTAGCCAGGCAGGAACAATGGGGCGGCGGCATTTTTGCCAACTATGTGGCGTTCTTTAACGACCCATTCCTGTTTGATTCGGTATGGATTACGCTGCGCCTAGCCATTCCGGTGGCGCTGATTAACGTTCTGGTTTCCATCCCTGTCGCGTTCAAACTGAAGGGAAAGTTCCGGGGTAAGCGCACGCTGTCAACCATGATGGTGCTGCCAATTACTCTGGGAACCGTGCTCACCGCGCAGGGTCTGCTGATCTTTGCGGGCCGGCAAGGTTGGCTTAACAAGGCTTTGCTGCAGATGGGGCTCATTGATGAGCCGCTCAAACTGGTCATGAACTACTGGGGTGTATTTTTCTCCCTCATTGTGTCCGGATTCCCGTTTGCGTTCCTGCTGATCTCTTCCTACCTTTCTGGAATCGATCCGTCACTCGACGCCGCTGCCAAGACCATGGGCGCCAACTGGCACCAACGGTTGCGCAGGGTCACCCTGCCACTCCTGGCACCCGGGCTAGCCACCACGTTCATCTTGACGTTCGTTCTGGCATTCTCGGTCTTCCCCTCCGCACGCCTGGTCGGTGATGCGATGGGATCCACAAGGGTCATGTCCCTGATGGCTTATCGAGCCTTCGGGGAACAAAACGACTACACAATGGCATCTACCATTGCGGTCATCATGGGTGTAGTTGAGCTCATTGTGATTGCGCTGGTCCTGCTGTGGCGGTCCTTCCTTTATAAGGGCTCAACTGGAGGTAAGGGCTAATGGCACTGTTAACAAAGACCGACCCCGCACCCGCACCGGTAAAGAAGCGCGGTGCCAACCGGCTCCCCGGCCAAAAGGCGCTCGTGGCTCAGCCCTCAACCTGGTTTGTTTGGGCAGGCATAGCCGCATTCTTCATCGTCTTGTTTGGCATTGTCTTTGGGGTCTTGGTGGACTCCTTTGGAAAGCCGTGGTTTAGCACTTGGTTCCCAGAGAACTTCACCACCGACTGGTACTCCGAATCGTGGTCCCGCTTTGGGTTAGGCCAGGTCATTGGTGTAACGCTTGCGGTCTCGCTGATTACCGTGTTCGTTGCGGTTGCGGTGGGAGTGCCGGCGGCTTACGTCTTGGCCCGCAAGAACTTCCCGGGTAAGAAGCTTTTGAACCTATTGTTCTTGTTCCCCATCATGATTCCGCCAATCACCTACGGTATTCCGCTCGCAACGGTCATGTACAACGCCGGCCTAGGGCGCTCGCTGACGGCGGTGATCCTGGTGAACCTGGTTCCCTCGGTTCCGTTTGTCATCATGACCATGACCCCGTTCATTGAGCAGATCAACCCTTCGATCGAGAACGCGGCCCGCATGTGTGGGGCCGGAACCAAGGACCTCTTCCTGCGGATCTTGGCGCCGTTGCTGGTGCCGGGAATGCTTGCGGCATCGGTATTGGTTTTGGTTCGTACCGTTGGCATGTTCGAGCTGACCTACCTGGTCTCCGGGCCCGGCTCAGACACCCTGGTCGTTGCCATCTACCGGGCCATGACGGCCTCCGGTGGTGGCGAGGCCCGCCAGCTGGTCTCATCGATGGGCGTGGTGTACACCGCAACCATGATGGTGATCTTGATTGTTGCGCTGCGGTTTGTGAACCCCACGCAATTGGTTGCTCAAGTAAAGGATGCAAGTGACGATTAATCCGTCTACGCACCAGCGGTTTGCGCCGCGGCAGGCTCTGGCCCGCCGCGGCGTTGCCGTAGACAAACCCGGCTCCGGTGCCCTCTATGACGCAGTACGCGATGAACTCATTGATTTTGCCCGCCCCGCATACCGGCCCAATGCTGGGTTTTCCTGGTTGGATACGGATGGCACGGCCTTGGCCGGGCGGCCCCAATTCTTATATGTCACCTGCCGCATGACGTATGTGGCCTGCCTTGAGGTGGTGCGTACGGGGGCAGCAACCGGCCCCGACTGGGACCGGGCGGTCCACGGGATCGCGCTGCTTTCCGGGTACTTCAAGGACCACGAGTACGGGGGCTGGTTCACGGCTCTGGATCCGGACAGTACACAGGACAACGTGGTGGTTGTGGATGGCCGCAAAGCCGCCTATCCCCACACCTTTGTGGTTCTCGCTGCGGCAACGGCCAAGGTAGCGGGGATTCCCGGGGCTGGGGAGGTGCTCGCCGAGGCGCTCGCGGTCTTGGAGTCACGTTTTTGGGACGAGGCTGCGGGCATGTTTGTGGAGGACTACTCCCGTGACTTTGCCACCCTTGACACCTACCGCGGGGCTAACTCCAACATGCACGGGGTTGAGGCCCTCCTAGCCGCGCACAGTGCGACCGGGGATGCCAAATATTTGGAAATGGCCGCGCGGATCTGCCGGCGCATCATTGCCGTTGCTCAGGAATATAAATGGCGGTTACCCGAGCACTTCGATGCAGACTGGCAGGTGTTGCCGCAGTACAACGCGGACAATCCCTTTGACCCGGTCCGCCCGTTCGGTTCTACCCCGGGGCACTGGCTCGAGTGGGCGCGGCTGCTGCTGCATTTGCGGCACGCCCACGACGCAGCGGGGCAGCTGCCGGAAGCAGCCTTGTTGGAAGCATCCGTTGCATTTTTTGACACCGCGTTTGACAATGCCTGGGGTGCGGACGGCGCACCAGGCTTGCTTTTCACCGTTGACTTTTCTGGCAAGCCGCTGTCCCGGTCTCGGCTGCACTGGGTCACCTGCGAGGGAATTGGCGCCGCACGCGCCCTATTTGAGGTGACCGGACAGAGCCGGTTTGAGGCTGCTGGCCAGCAGCTTTGGGACTTTGCCAAAGCCTACTTCTTTGATCCTGAAGCTGGCTCCTGGCACCACGAACTCGATGAACACAACCTTGCCGCCCAGACAATTCGGGTTGGTAAGGCGGATATTTACCACGCCTACCAAGCAGCAGTTTTGGCAACGACGCCCCTGCGCACAACAATTATTGATGCACTGATAGAAAGCAGACCCACCATGTCTCAAACCCGGCTTAGCCAGGCAACGCTCGCCCAGGTCCAGGCTGATCAATCGCAAGCGACCAGCACCCCGCAAGTTCCCGTGCTCGGGCCCGAGGTAGATCCACAGCAGACCACGGTAGGCATAGTGCACCTTGGCGTTGGTGCCTTTCACCGGGCGCACCAAGCGGTCTACACCGAGTTAGCGGCCGCCAAAGCAGGACAGACGCACTGGGGAATCATGGGTGTGACCCAGCGCTCGCGGTCGGTGATTGACCAGCTGGCACCCCAGGACGGGTTGTACTGCGTGCTCGAAAAGGGGACCGCTAGCACCGAGATCCGGATTATGGGCTCGACCAGGGACGTGGCTTTTCCGGGCGAGGAGACGCCCCGGATTATCACCGCGATCGCCGCACCTACCACGCATATTGTTAGTCTGACGGTGACCGAGAAAGGCTACCGGGCAAGTGCCGACGGTCACCTTGACCTCAGCGACACGGACGTAATCTCTGACCTGGCCGCGGCACGTGCCGCAGATGTTTCGGTTCCGGCACGCAGCCCCATCGGTCTGTTGATCAGAGGCCTACTGGTCCGGGCAAAGGCGGCCTTGGCTAGCCAAGGAGTCGGCCCGCTAACGGTCATGTGCTGCGACAACATGGTGGATAACGGGAACGTTGTGGCAGGGTTGGTCAAGGAATTCTTGGCGGCAGTAGGCGAGCAAGCTGATGTCACCGGTGAAATTGCGTGGCTGGAGGAGAACGTTACGTTCCCCTCAACCATGGTGGACCGCATTGTTCCGGCCACAACCGAGGGTAACCGCGCCGAGGCGCAGGCGGTTCTCGGGGTCCGTGACGAGGGATTGGTTGTTGCCGAGCCATTCATGCAGTGGGTCATCGAAGACAAGTTTGCCGGTCCTCGCCCGGCCTGGGAGTCCGTTGGGGCGACCCTGACCAGCGATGTTGCCCCGTTTGAACAGGCCAAACTGCGCATGCTCAATGCCACGCACTCGTTGTTGGCCTACTTTGGTGCGCTCAAAGACTTGCCCTTGATTGCGGACGCGGTCAATGACCCAGAACTGGAACAGGTTGCCAAGGTCCTCTTGTTTGATGACGTGATTCCCACGCTTGAGGTGCCCGACGGTATGGAATTAGAGCCGTACGCCCTGTCGATTCTGGAGCGATTTGCCAATCCAAACACCGGGCACACCACCATCCAGGTGGCCATGGACGGATCCAAGAAGCTGCCGTTCCGGCTCTTTGGCACGGTGAGCGATCGGCTTGCTGCCGGGGCCATTCCCCAAGGAGCCGCGTGGGCCGTGGCCGCGTGGGTTGTCTTTATCTACAAGGGGCAAACGCTTGGCGGGAACCCCCTCGTGCTTGATGACCCGCGCGCCAGCGAACTGCAGGCCGCGGTGCGCGGCGCATTGAAGGCATCGGAAATGGTTGAAGCGATCATGGCGTTGCCAGACCTCTTCCCAGCCGACATTGCCGGGCATGACGGTTTCCGAGCGGCTGTTACGGAGAAGGTTGCTGATCTTCTCAGCCGTTAATATCCCGGGTTTCAGAGGCACAGTACGTTTTGAACGTACTGCGCCTCTGAAACCTGCAGAAGGACAAGTTGGTCAAGGCGCTGTGCAAAGATGAATGCATGAAGATTGCACTGACGGGATCATCTGGAAAACTGGGCAAAACCGTCGCCCGGGAACTGCGCTCTGCAGGTTACACGGTCATTGGCATGGACATCACGGGGGAGCGTGGTCCGGAGTTTGTTGAAGTCGACTTCCGGGACTACGGGCAGGTAGTTGATGCCTTTACCGCGGTGGGCGATCGCCACGACGGCATTGATGCCGTAGTGCACCTAGCCGCGATTCCGGCACCAGGCATACGCTCGGATGTGGCCACCTTCCACAACAACATGACGGCTACCTTCAACGTCTTTTGGGCGGCTACCCGGTTGGGGATCAACCGCATTGTGGCGGCCTCGAGCGAGACGGTCCAAGGCCTACCCTTTGATACTCCGCCTCCGTATATTCCGGTGGATGAGGCTTACCCGCCGCGGCCCGAGTCCGTATACTCGCTGGTCAAGGCCCTTGAGGAACGGATGGCGGTTGAGTTAGTGCGGTGGAACCCGCAGCTCTCGCTGACCGCGCTGCGATTCTCGAACGTCATGGACGTGGAAGATTATGCCGCGTTCCCGTCATTCGATTCCGATGCCTTAGCACGCAAGTGGAACCTGTGGGCTTACATTGATGGCCGCGACGGGGCACTTGCGATCCAGCGGGCGCTTGAGAATGCTAAACCCGGATTTGATCACTTCTTGATTGCTAACGCTGACACGGTGATGTCCCGCCCCAACGCGGAACTCATAGCCGAGGTTTTCCCGGATGTTCCAGTAACCAAAGAATTAGCCGACAACGAAACCCTGTTTGATATCACCAAGGCACGTGAAGTACTTGGGTGGGAGCCGCAGCATTCGTGGCGTGATCACGTCTAACACTCCCATAATCAGGTTTCAGAGGCACAGCACGCTTTGAACGTTCTGTGCCTCTGAAACCCGGAGAAGAAATGCGTAGTCTGACTACCAGTTGGTCATGGCGCCATCTTGGGTGCGGGCGACCGGCAGGTAGGCGGGGGTGTACGGGTAGGCCTTGGCGGCTTCCTCGTTGAACTCCACGCCTAGTCCCGGCTTGTCGCCGGGGTGCATGTATCCGTCTTCGAAGGTGTAGGAGTGCTCAAACACGTCCGCAACTTCCTTGCCGTAACCCATGAATTCCTGGATCCCAAAGTTCGTGGTGGCTAGGGCCAGGTTCAAGGATGCGGAGATGGAGAGCGGGGACACGTCGGATGGGCCATGCGGCCCGCCCTTGACGTTGTAGAGCTCGGCAAAGTTGTAGATCTTCTTGGTGTGGCTGATACCGCCCGCGTGCATTGGGCAGACGCGAATGTAGTCGATCAACTGGTTAGCAATGATGTCCTTGCAGTCCCAGATCGAGTTGAAAACCTCACCGATCGCAAGCGGTGTAGTGGTGTGCTCGCGTACGTACTTGAGCGCATCTTGGTTCTCGGAAGGGGTGACATCCTCGAGCCAGAACAAACGGGCGGGTTCAACGTCTTTACCCAAGCGGGCCGCTTCAATCGGGGTCAACCGGTGGTGGGCATCGTGAAGCAGCTTGAGTTCCGGGCCCACGTGCTCGCGTACCGAGTTCAAAATATGGGGCGCGTGATTCAGATAAGCGTCGGTATCCCAAACTTCCTCGATCGGGCGAGCGCCACGGCCGGCGGGCTCGTACTCGGGTTCGCCCTTGTGTACACCGTAGACGGTGTTCAGGCCGGGAACCCCAGACTGAGCGCGCACCGCGCGGTACCCGAGCTCGCGCTTGGCGTCCACGGAATCGAGTAGTTCTGGCAGGTCCCACCCGGTTGCGTGCGTGTAGGTGAGGATGCCCGTGCGCACGGCGCCGCCAAGGAGCTGGTAGACCGGGCGGTTCAGCATCTTGCCCTTAATGTCCCAAAGCGCTAGGTCCACCGCGCCAATTGCCGCCATGGTGACTGGGCCGCGGCGCCAGTAAACACCGCGGTAGAGGTACTGCCAAATGTCCTCGATCTGCTCAGCATCCCGCCCCACCAACAGCGGGGCCACGTGGTCCTTGAGGTAGCTGGCAACCGAGAGTTCGCGGCCGTTCAAGGTGGCGTCGCCCCAACCAACAACGCCGTCATCGGTGACGATCTTGAGGGTGACAAAGTTGCGGCTTGGGCTGGTCACAATGACCTCGGCGCTGCGAATAATTGAACTCATGAGACTTCCTTATCTGACCGTGTAAATTATTTGGAAAAGAGGTCGCTACGCAGCGTTGCGAGCATTGCGACCGTGTGTTGAAAAGCGAGATCCGCGTTGCCCGAGTGAATCGCCTGCGCCACAGCAACGTGGGCATCGATCGCCTGCTGGCGCGGGGTTGCGGGGAACAGGCCGTGGCTGACGCGGGAGGTCAAGCTGACCTGAAGGATCTTTGTCATGGCAGTAAACATGGCGTTACCGGAGGCTTCAAGCAAGAGTGTGTGAAACTCGATGTCTGCGGAATGAAATCCGTCGTTGGCTTGGCTGGAACTTGCCAGCATCTGGGCTAACTCAACGAGCCGTGCGCGCTGCTGCGGGGTTGCGTGTTGGGCTGCTGCCGCTGCGGCTACGGGTTCAACACCGGTGCGTAGCTCGGTTAGTGAGCGCAATTGTTGCTCACGGTCAGGGCCCTGCAACCGCCACTGAATAACGAGTGGATCTAGCGCCTGCCAACACTGTTTTGGCAGGACCACAATACCAACGCGGCGCCGTGATTCCGTGAGTCCGCAAGCTTCCAACGACCGCATCACCTCACGGGCGACCGTGCGGGAAATACCAAACCGCTCCTCAATCGAGGCAAGGGTTAAAGCGCTTCCGGCCGGTATGTGACCGGCGGTGATTTCTTGTCCAAGCTGATCCAAGATTCCCGAGTGTTTGACCTCGGCGGTGGGCGTAGGCTCCATTGCATCCTTCCAAAGGTGTTACCTTTAACTCAAAGGTAGTACCTTTGAGGAGGGGAGTCAATACGGAGTAGTGGTGACTAGGCAAGCAGATTTGAGCAAACAAAAATGGTGGGGCAGTTCATTAGGAACCACCCCACCACTGGTAGGCGCTTGTATTTGATAACCGTTTAGGCGAGGGCCTTTTGGGCCTGCGTTGCTTGGTGCAAGATGTCGAGATAGCCTGATACGTCCCAGGCTGATCGACCAATGAACAGGCCATTAATGCCGGCAATGCCTAATAGAGGCGTGGCATTGCGAGCGTTGACTGATCCGCCGTACAAGATGCCAGCAACTGCATCTCCAAATTCGTGCTGAAGTGCATCGATCACAGCGGCGACCTCATCACCGTTAGGCTCTTGTCCACCTGCCCCGATGGCCCAAATAGGCTCGTAGGCGATGAGCACTCGTGAAGTATCGGTGACGCCGGCAAGAGCCTTGCGGACCTGATTGACTACGTAAGCAACGCTCTGCCCGGATTGCAAGACACTTAGCGGCTCGCCCACGCATAGGAGTGGAATCAGACCATTGCGCACGATGGACTTCACCTTGAGGTTGACAGTGTGATCGGTTTCCCCAAAGTGCTCTCGGCGTTCGGAGTGCCCGATCTCAATGATTTGTGCACCCGCATCCATTGCTTGGGGAACCGAGATCTCACCGGTGAATGCACCCGCGTCTTCCCAGTGTGCATTCTGGGCCCCCAGCAGGACCGATGAAGAAGAGGGCAATTGGGCGCGTACCGTGGCTAATGCGGTGAATGATGGAATGACGAACGGCTGCACACCGGGCCAAGCATTACCCCGGTCAACCTGGTGCTGAGCCTCGAAGGAACCGAGCTCAGTAATAAACTCGGTGGCCTGGCTGAGTGTCTTATTCATCTTCCAACTGGTGCCAACCCAAAGAGTCATTACAGCTTCCCATCGTCATAGTCGCAGATGGCCTGCACTTTGGGAGCGGAAGCGCTCGAGGTGTCAAAGGTATAGGTGAGCCACTCGGCAACGAGGCGCTTGGCTAGTTCTGGCCCAATTACGCGAGCCCCCAGGCATAGCACCTGAGCGTCATTGGAAAGGATTGACCGCTCAACCGAGAAAGAATCATGGGCGGTTACGGCGCGCACACCGGCTACCTTGTTGGCAGCAATAGCGACCCCTAGACCGGTGCCACAGATCAAGAGCGCACGGTCAGCTTCCCCTGCAGCTACCTTGCGTGCTGCAGCAACCGCAACGTGTGGGTAATCGGTGTTGCTCTGAGCGTCTACCCCTACGTCTTCAACAGAAGTTACAAGGTTGTTCTCATTGAGAAGCGCCTTAAGCATTTCCTTGTATTCGTACCCTGCAGAGTCTGCCCCTACAACGATGCGTAGTGTCATGATTAGTCCTGTTCTAGTTGGCTGGAAAGTCGTTGCGTAATCAATGCAAATGAAATTGCTCCGGGATCTGGGTGGCCAAGGCTGGCATCGCCGTGAGTTTTGGCGCGGCCCTTCTTGGCACTGATCTGCGCCGTTGCCTCGGCCCCGCGTGTTGCGGCTTGGGCAGCAATCCCAAGAGCGGTGCCTGCAGGCGTTCCGTTCGCAATCGCCTGCTCGAGTGCAAGAGCAAACGGCGCAGTGGCATCGACCATGGTCTTGTCGCCAACAGAAGCCTTGCCACGAATCTGGAAAGATTGCGCTGCAGCTACCACACCCGCCAAAATCTGTTCAGAAGATGCTGCCTGTTCGTTTGAGAATGTTCGCGCCAGTACCTGTAGTGCATTCCCCCATAACGCCCCCGAGGTTCCTCCGGCAGATTCGGCCCAGGCTTTGCCAGCGGCATCGAGAAGATCTTTGGCGCCACCACCTTGGGCCGCAACGGTATTTGCAGCGGCAACTGCGCCGCTTGATCCCAAAACCATTCCCTGACCGTGATCGCCGTCGCCGGCAACCGTGTCCAAGTCGCCCAAGTAGTTCTCCTGGGCTGCACATAGTTGTGCGACTTGAGCGAGCAGCCCCGCTGCAGCCAGTGCCTGCGCTTGAGATTCTGGGGTGCCGGCGGTAACAGAGTCGGTGTTGTCGTCTGCTTCGATAATGCGGCGCGGACCGGCAGCTTGAATGTTGCCAACGCGAAATGCGGGAGTGTCGGCAGGAAGAGCCCAGTATTGCTCAAGCTCGTCATCAATAAACATGAGCGACACCGAAAGGCCGGCCATGTCCAAACTTGTTACGTGCTCGCCAACTTCTTGGTGGCGCACCGTGATGCCCTGCTCGGCCAGCTCGGCCAAGACGCGGCCGTGGACCAAAAAGAGTTCCTCATACTTGGTGCCTCCTAACCCGTTGGTCAGCAGCACCACCTCGTTGGTATCCGCCCGGCGTTGCGCAAGAAGATCGGTAACCAGCTTGCGCGCGAGCTCGGATGCGGTGGGGATGTCAGCGGTGGAAATCCCCGGTTCCCCATGAATCCCAAGACCCAGTGCGTATTGTCCTTCTGGAACAGTGAAGAGGGGTGCCTCGGCACCCGGCAGGGTGCAGCCGGACAGGGCAATGCCCAGAGTAATAGTGCGATCGTTGGCCTTGCGGCCAATGCGTTCGACTTCAGTAAGGCTCAAGCCTGCCGATGCCGCACCGCTTAGCGTTTTTAGGACCAGCAGGTCTCCCGCGATTCCGCGCCGTTCCAAGTGGCGATCACCGGGGGCAGACGCAATATCATCGGTGATGGTCAGGACCCGGACGTTGTAGCCCTCGGCTTCGAGTTGCTCGCCAGCCTCGGTGAAGTGCAAGACATCGCCCGCGTAGTTACCAAAGGCGAAGATGATGTCTTTGGAGTCAGATGCGTGTTTGGCTACCGAGTAGATTTGGGATGCTGATGGCGAGGCAAAGATATTGCCGCATGCTGCGCCGTGTGCAAACCCTGGGCCAACCCAACCGGCAAACGCCGGGTAGTGTCCGGAGCCGCCGCCAGTAATGACAGCAACCTCAGAAGCTGGAGAGGCCGTTGCTCGTACTACTCCGCCGTGAACGGGCTGAACATACTGAGAGAAAGCTGCGGTGAAACCAACGAGTGCGTCGGCACCAAACTGCTTAGGGTCATCGAAAATCTTGGTCATGCTGTTAACCCCTGATCTTTGCCTGAGCGGAAAGGACGTTGAGAATGTACTCACGGTTGCGGGCGCTGACTGACAGTCCATCTCCGCCATAGTGCTCCGCGCACATGACACCGTTGAAGCCGAGTTCGGTTGCGCGTTGCAATGCCCAGCGGTAGTCAATGAAACCGAGTTCAAGGGGGGCGGGTGCGGAGAAGTAGGCGCCCGTTGCCGGGTCAAAGTCGCGGTAGTAGTTCTTGAGCTGCCAGTAGTTGGAGTACGGGAGCATAGTCTCCAACATGTACTTCCAGTCCTCAACAGGGCGGTGCAGGCGCACAATATTACCGATGTCGGGGTTAAGGCCAACGTTATCCAGACCGATTGCCTTGATCAGTGCAACTGATTGGTCCGCGGTACCTAAAAAGGTGTCCTCATACATTTCGAGGGACAGTTTTATTGACTTATTAGCTGCATACTCGCCAAGTTCTCGGAATAATCTGACGGCTTGATCCCAGGTCTTGGTATCAAACTCGTGCGTATTGCCATCAGCTAGCCAGAACCAATCTGCACGAGCCTGCTCTGGAGTTAGCGGTTCATGCAAGCCCAAGCAAACAACTTCGATGCCAAGTTCTGCGGCTCTATCAATAGCTCGAATCGTGTAATCGTAATTGTTCTTCGCTTTGATTTGGTCTGAGGTCAGTATTGACTTACGAGTGACTGATAGGGCGGACAATTCGATTTTGAACTCTTTGCAAATGCGACGCAGGAGTACGACCGCTGAATCTGAAAGGTCACCTAGCGGGATGCAGCTATCGGTCACATCAACATGGGTGAAGCCTGCAAAATGTGCCTGCCCAATGGCGCTGCGCCAGGTTGTCTCAGTGCTCCTGATTGAAGTCGCATCGAGTGGGAACTGCAACAGTGCGGCACCAATGACCGGTGCTGCAGGAACTGAGCTTAGGGGGCTAGCAGAAGTGCTGTCTCCCAAAACTTGAACAGTAGACATCGATGTCTCCTAAATTCGTTGAACAATATCCTAGATCATATAGGATTTATTTTGGTCCGGCAACGGGTATGATTTTTGAAACGTTCAGTGATGAAGGCGGTAAATGTGACAGGCAATCGGTTGGAGCGCAAAATCTTGCGCGATGACGTGCACGACGTCATTTTGGCAATGCTCCTTGAGGGGCAGTTTCAGCCGGGTGCGGCGCTGGGCATCGACGCGCTAGCTCGTGAACTAGGGGTCTCTCCGACGCCAGTCAGGGAGGCATTGGTGCAGCTGGAGCATACGGGGTTGGTTTCGCGGGCCGCATTACGCGGATATCGGGTTGCACCTCCAATTTCAGAAGCCCAGATGCGCGAGCTGATCGATGCAAGGGCTGTGGTTGAAGTTGCTGCTGTGCGGATGGCGTATGAGAACAGGCAAGAGTTGTTGCCGGAATTGCGCAAGCAGCATCAGCGCCATGAAGACGCGGTGGCTGCTCTGGCGGAGCAATCGGGTGAGTCAATTTCGCAAGCGATCCTCAAAGAGTACTTTGATGCTGACTGGCAGTTCCATGTGCGAATCATGGAGGCCTCTGGCAATCGATACCTGGGGCGCATGCTTGAGCCGCTCGGTGGGCACGTGCACAGGATGCGCCAAACTATGGGGCAAGGCGAAGTTGACTCGGCCCAAGCGGTCCATGAACATGCGCTAATTCTAGAAGCGTTTGAGAGTGGCAGCGTGCAAGAAGCGGCCAAGGCAATGGAGAGCCACCTGCGCGGAGTTCGGGATCGATCCGGGCAAGTGGGCTAATTGGTGCAGTGCTAGAGCGTTCTGGCTGGGAAGGGTCGACAATCTGTGAGTCTGAGATGTTGGCTTGTGGTGCGCAGAAAGTCGTGAGTATTTCATAGATGAAATAGGATTTCTAAGACTTTAGGCCTTGCAACTTGAAAACCTTTGTGCCATGATTCTCGAAAGATCCTATTGGATCTACGATTCAAGCATCGGTGCTCGAATGACGAGGGAGTCTAAATGTCTACAACTATTCAAATCAAACGCCCGCGGATTGCGCTGACTATTGGCGATCCCTCAGGAATTGGTCCAGAGCTCGTAGCAAAACTGCTTGCCGACCCTGTAAATCGTCAAAAAGCAGAGATTCGGGTTTTGGCATCCTCGGACGAGATTAGCGCAGCAGCCGCAGAAGTTGGTGTCTCTATTCCAATTGGTGAAGAGTACGACGGCGCCAACGTTGTTGCTGTGGGTAGTAACTACTCCGGTGAAGAAGCACCACGCGGTACCTTTTCGCTTGCGGGTGGAAAAAGAGTCTATGCAGATCTGCTGAAGGCGCTCGAGATGTACAAAAGCGGTGAGGCAGATTCAATCATGTTCGCGCCACTCAACAAGACTGCGCTTCACCTTGCGGGAATGAACGAAGAAGACGAGTTGCGTTGGTTTGCAAAATTTCTAGACTTTGACGGTTTCACTTCAGAACTAAATTTTGTTCCAGGGCTCACGACGTCTCGTGTGACTTCACACATTCCCATGTCTGAAGTAGCAGCGCGGATGAATGCGTTTGATGTGAATAACGCGATTGTCCTTCTCAATGATGTGATTCGTGGATCTGGGGTTGCAGAACCTCGAATCGCTGTCTGTGCTTTGAATCCACACGGCGGCGAAAACG
Source organism: Jonesiaceae bacterium BS-20 (assembly GCA_039995105.1). Taxonomy (GTDB): domain Bacteria; phylum Actinomycetota; class Actinomycetes; order Actinomycetales; family Cellulomonadaceae. The sequence goes on along the minus strand of CP146203.1, from coordinate 2,502,800 downwards.
GCCAATTTGGTCGAGAAGAGATTGAGCACATTACGCCGGGCGTCAAAATTGCCCAGAATGCCGGCATTAATGTCTCTGGACCGTTCCCTGCTGACACCCTTTTCATCAAGGCTCATCAGGGCGAGTTTGACGGTGTTGTAACGATGTACCACGACCAAGGTCAGATCGCCATGAAGCTTATGGGCTTTGACTCAGGAGTCACCGTTCAGGGTGGGCTGCCAGTGCCCATTGCAACACCGGCGCACGGAACAGCCTATGAAATCGTTGGCCAAGGGATAGCTAACTTGGGGCCGACACAACGTGCCTTCGACATCTCAGTTTCACTCGGCTTGCAACAAGAATCTAACTAACTTTCTAGACGGGCTTTAGCCTGTCCAGTTCTCAAGGGAGAGAAAATGCGTAACCAAAAAAGATTTGCTTTTGTTGCCGCGGGAGTGACGGCTGCAGCCCTAGTTCTATCCGCATGCAGTGGGGGAGCAGAGGAGTATCCACCGGGACAGGTGGATGTAATCGTACCTTGGGCAGCTGGTGGAGGGTCAGACCAAGCCAGTCGCCAACTGCTCCTTGCAGCAGAAGCGGCATGCGATACACGGTTTGTTGTTTCGAACCGTACGGGAGCTGCGGGAGCAACGGGGCATGAGGCGATCGCTAAAGCGAAGCCAAATGGTAAGACCATTGGAACACTAACTGCTGAGGCCACTATTCTCCCGCACACCGGTGGAATCAACAAGAATATTGAGGACTACACGCCAATTATACGGTTTGCTGCTAACTTGCCTGCGTTTGTGGTCAAGTCGGATTCTGCAATTGAAACCCCTCAGGACTTGGTGGAGGCGCTTAACTCCGATCAAACCGTACGGGTAGGCACTACCGGTAAGGGTGGAGTCTGGGACATTGCTGCTGGTGGTTTTGAGCAGGCAGTGGGAAGTAACTTCGACGCGCGGGTCCCTTATGACGGAGGTGCTGCGATCATCCAGGCGATCTTGGGTGATCACGTTGAAGTGGCTGTACTTTCTGCCCCAGAAGCAGTCGAACACGTGAAGTCTGGGGACTTGCGTGTCATCGGAATTGCAGCAGAAGAGCGCGCCCAGGTCCTCCCAGATGCTCCAACGCTCAAGGAGAGTGGAATCGATTGGGCAACGGGAACTTGGTTTGGATTCGCGGGTCCAAAGGATCTGTCTGAAGAGGTAGTTACTTACCTGGAAGAGTGCCTCACCAAGGGCTACGAAGCCGAAGAATACCAAGAGTTTCTTGCCAACATGGGATTCAACCCTGCTTTCCTGAACTCGGCTGACTTTACCAAGTTCATCGCAGATGAGAACGCAACATTTGAAGAACTAATCCCTAACATCTACTGATACCTAGGGTGTTGTGGTCGCATCGCTGCGACCACAACACTAGGGAGTTTGTTATGAAAAATCTCACCACAAAGTTTCCGCAATTCTTAATCGGATCAAGTTTTCTGATAGTTGCAGTTGCTGCATTCATGGGCGCTCTTGCAATCGATGATGAAGCGTCCCCTGGGGATCCAGGACCCGCAAGTTATCCCATTTTTGTCATTGGACTCATTTTTGTTTGTGCAGCGCTCCTGACTATCAGTCAGAACAAAGCCCAAGCGGAAACCGATCAAAAGTTGAGGCCAAACAAGCAGCTCGTGATGCTAGTAGTTAGCCTTGGTGCCTATATCGCGCTGCTAGTACCCCTGGGCTACTTACTTTCCACCTATGTGTTCACTGGCGTAGTCCTACGAATTGCAGGTGAACGTCGTCCCCTAGTAATCGCAATCTATGCGTTTGGGATTCCTAGCGTGATCTTCTACGTGTTTACGTCGTTCCTTGGAGTATCGCTTCCTTCGGGAGTATTGGAGTCACTGCTGTGATTGATAACTGGATTGCTGGGTTCCATGCCGCAATGGAGCCAATGTCGTTGCTCATGATTGTGGTGGGAGTACTCGCTGGAATTGTTATTGGTGCACTCCCTGGGCTAACGGCGGTAATGGGTGTTGCTATCCTGCTTCCATTTACATTCGCGATGGATCCGCTGCCGGGCATGATGATGATGGCAGGACTATACACCTCCGCCATTTACGCCGGGTCAATTCCTGCAATCCTTATGCGAGTTCCAGGGACACCTTCCTCAGCAGCATCCCTGCTGGATGGATACCCTATGGCTCGCAAGGGGAAGTCTGGAGAAGCACTAAGTATTTCGCTACTGTCCTCGGTAATTGGTGGGCTGTTTGGTGGAATCTTGCTGGCCCTGTTCGCGCCAATGCTGGCTGCGGTTGCCTTGATGATTAGCCAAGGTCAGTACTTCATGCTGATCTTCCTTGCCCTCACAATGATCGCATCGATATCAGAAGGTTCGCTGCTCAAGGGATTACTCTCAGGCCTCCTAGGTCTTCTCATCGCGACCATTGGTACGGACCCGCTCACGGGAACTGCGCGTCTTACGTTTGGAATCGATGACCTGCGTGGAGGAATGGATTTCATTCCTGTTCTTATTGGGCTTTTTGGTATCGCCGAGGCTTTCAATCAATTTGAGCGCCGGTTCCGCACCGATGCAGAGTCGATTTCAAAGGCTACAAGCTACAAGATCTCCAAGAAGTCATTCAAGAGGATGTGGCCTGGAGTGGCGATTGGATCGCCAATTGGCTTCCTGATTGGTGCACTTCCTGGAGGTACCGGTGGTGAGGTTGGCTCGTTTATTTCCTATAACGAGACGCGCAGGATTTCTAAAGATAAGTCGCAGTTTGGTAAGGGAGATCCGCGAGGTCTAGCTGCAGCAGAAACTGGTCACAACTCGGCGGTTCCAGGCACACTGGCTCCTACCCTAACGATGGGAATTCCTGGAAACTCAGTGGCAGCTGTAATGATCGGTGTACTGACCGTGCATGGATTGCAACCTGGGCCACAATTGTTTACCGGTGAAGTTTCACTTGTTTACGGTATCTTCTGGGGCTTCTTGTTGGTGCCGATTGCCGTCGGAATTATTGGCTTGGTTGGTATTCGTGGGTGGGGCCAAATTCTTCGGATTCCACCACCGCTTCTGTGGCCTGGCATTGTCGTAATGTGCGGAGTTGGTGCCTACACGATTCGTTCAAGCGTTGTTGATGTCTTCGTCATGTTCCTCTTCGGGATTATTGGCTGGGTCATGGAGAAGAAGAATGTTCCAACGATTCCTCTGGTGATCGGTCTTTTGGTTGGCCCAATCGCTGAAAGTGGTTTCCGTAGGGCAACAATTCTGGAACAAGGTGGATTCGGGTGGATCTTTGACCCGCTGACATTGGGTCTACTGATCGTTGCATTGCTCTCCATCATTGTGTCTGTTGTACGCTCAACCAAACTAAGCAAAGCAGCTGAAAAGTTGGAAGTAGAAGAAACAAAAACGGATATCGAAGCTCGATAACTAGTACACAAGTGGAATTGTATGGCGGCTGCTTACGTGGCCGCCATACGTTTTAGGAGCAGTATGCATTATTCCGGGCCGATTATTGATGGGCACCACCACTTTTGGGAACCGAGACTTGGCAAACAACCTTGGTTATTGCCCACAGCTGAGATTCCTTTTCGTTACGGAGACTATTCTTCGATCAAAACAGACTACCTACCTCCGGACTTACAATCTGATGCCCAAGGTTTGAATCTCATTGGCTCGGTGACCATGGAAACTGAATGGGAAATTGATGACCCGATCGGTGAGATGTTGTACACCAAGGAGATCGGTGAAAGGTTCAATTGGCCGCTCGTAAGCGTTGCTCACGCGGTGTTGGTGGATCCACAGGTGGAGGCAATACTTGAGAAACTCGCTGGACTTGACTGGGTGAGATCGATACGTAATAAGCCAGGACAATCAGCACAGCAATCTACATACAGTCCAAACGATAGTTTGCTCAGTGATCCGCAATGGAAACAAGGGTTTTCACTGCTGGAAACATACGGTTTAAACTTTGATCTTCAAGTTGCTTGGTGGCACTTTGGTCAAGCAATCGAGTTGGCTAACGAAAGTCCAAGCCAGCGCATAATCGTTAATCATGCGGGTCTGCCCGCTGAGCGTAGCAACGATGCACTCCAAGCTTGGGAGCAGCAGGTTCGGGCGATTGCACAGTGTGAAAACGTAACTATGAAAGTTTCTGGAATTGGTGTACCAAATCAGGAGTGGACTTTGGAAAATAATCGATTCGTTCTCGAAACAATCACTGATTGCTTTGGGCCTGATCGGATGATCGCTGCTTCCAATTTTCCAGTCGATAGGTTGGCCGGGACATATGCGCAGATCTTCGGTGCGTTTCTCGAATTTACGAGTTCATGGTCGAAGGATGAACAATTCGCTTTTTTCGCAGGTACGGCGGCTGAGTGTTATGGAATTGATGTGGCTCAGTGGGTGAAAAGCCATTAGCGTCTAGAAAGCAATCCTCAACATGACAAGATGTGTGAGAGTGCCTTTACGGCCCCCAGCATTCCAAGTCACAACTACACGGGGCCCAGACTTTGCTTAGTAGTGCTTAGGGTTAATCGCTTAGCAGGTTCTAGCCGTCTATCTTACGGTGGGTTGGAACGCTGGCGGTGAAAATGAACTAGTCTCACCGGTAGCGGCTACTAGTTGCCTAGTTTGAAAAGAGCGGTGTTTAAGTGCCTTGTTGACGTTTGATCTCTACATAGGCCTGAGGCATGGTCACTTGGCGGCAACCCAGCGCCACCCAGGCAGCCACCTGGCCGGGTTCATCTCGCATGAGTCCCCACCCTCGCCGTAGAAGGGTTAGGGGTGGTTTGCGGGCCTCGGAGAGGTCGCGCATGAAGCGGAACCAAAACGTTTGTAGGCGGGGCCGGGTCAGGCACAGGGCATCGAGAAGAATCCCGGCTTCTTGGGCCGCTTGGATGAGGTGTGCCGAGAAAATTCCCTCGGCAATAAAAACGGGGCTACCGGTAATGTCTAGTTGGCTCATCCCGGTGCGCTTGGAAATTGAAATATCGTAGATCGGCACCGCACAACGCCCTGTTTTGGAAAGGTCCAGTAGGGCGTCAAGTGCCGCCTGACTGTCCCAGGATTCTGGGGAATCCCAATCGACTATGCCAAAACGTTGCGGCATTCCAGGGTAGTCCAGGTCATGGTAAAAATTGTCCAGATTGATGGACGCAATGCCGAGCCTGCGAGCTAAGCGGGATTTTCCGGAACCTGAGGGACCGGTCAGTAAGACAACTTTAGCGGGGCCGTGGGAGGTCATCAGGCAATTGTAGCCGCGAGCAGATCAAGATGAATTCAGTGGTCCTTACAGTTGGCCACATAGGACGAGTGCCCGGCGTGACACAACGTAAGTTCGAGCAGGGACCGCACATGGTCGTCGGCAAGTTGGTAGTGGGCCTCACGCCCCACGCGAGTCACGGAAACTACCTGGTGGGCCCGCAGGAGCCGGAGCGCGTGGGAGACCGAGGACTCGGATTGGTGGACCACCACGGCAAGATCGCGCACACGCATCCGCCCGCCCAATAGCGCGGCAATGATGCGCACCCGTCCCGGATCACCCAGCAGCGAAAATACGTCTGCGACCTTCTCGATGTCTGTGTCAGGTGGCATGGAACCCTCGAGTTCGCGCAACCTAGGCTCGGAAACCAGTGGGGCTGGTTCGCCGGCTACCCGTGTGTTAGTCATGTGGTTCCGCCTAGATTGAAGATTCGTTGTGTCCGCAGATGGGCTCGGTGGGTTCCACTTGGATAGTGGCATGGTCAATATTGTAGTCGGACCGTAAAAGCGTCAGGACACTGGTGAGCGTCTCGGTGGCATTGTGCCCTTCCGTGACCACAATGTGCCCGGAAGCGCTGTCAATTCCCGAGGTAATGCTCCAAACGTGCAGGTCATGGAGGTCGGATACTCCGGGCAGTGCCAGGATCTCAGTCTTGAGTTGGTCAATATCCATACCCTTGGGGGCAGCTTCGATCAAGATCCGTAGGGCCTGGCGCATGAGCCGCCACGTGCGGGGCAAGATGAACAGCCCAATGGCCACACCAATGATGGGGTCAACAAAGGTCCAGCCGGTGAACTTGATGATGATTGCGCCAACGATTACGCCGATCGACCCGATCATGTCCGCGAGGACCTCAAGGTGAGCGCCCTTGAGGTTGATGCTCTCCTTGGAACCCGCGGACAGTAGGCGGAAGCTAATGATGTTGATGACTAAACCGATTGACGCGGTGATAAGTAGCGGCGTGCTGGGAACCTCTGACGGGGCAGTGAACCGCCCGAACGCCTCATACAGAACGTAGCCGGCAACACCGAACAGCAACAGACCGTTTGCCAGCGCCGCCAGGACCTCGAGCCTGAACAGTCCGAAGGTGCGGTCTGAGGTGGTTTTGCGGCCGGCTAGGTGAATTGCCACGAACGCCATGGTGAGGCCAATGACGTCGGTTCCCATGTGGGCGCCGTCGGAGATCAGCGCCAGGGAACCGATTGAGAATCCAACCGTGAGCTCAACAAACATGTAGAGGCCGGTTAGTGTCAGTGCGATTGCAAGTGGCTTTTTGTATTTTCCGCCAGCGCTGATCATCGCCGAGTGGTCGTGGCTGTGCCCGTCGTGTCGATCCTTGTTCATATGAAGATCCTTTCATATGTTTTTCGGAGCGTCCAGCCCCACAAGAAGAGCCACTCGGTTGACCTCTCAAGCAAGGGCTCAACCGAGTGGCTTGTAGCTACCGCCTCGTTAGCAGGCGTCTACGGTGTGGGCTCATCTGAGAAGTAAGTGAAGTAAGGAGAGGAATCAACAACGTCATGGGTGAAGTAGGTGGAACTTAACAACTCACCATCGGAATCAACGCTGCGTTCACCAAGTAATACTCCCGTATCCGGGTCTATAACTATCTGCGTAAAGATTCCGGTTCCACTTACCTCGCTGCGGCCAATGCCCACTCCGGTGGGGCCATTCGGGAGGGTGACGTCAGGGATGCTGACGGTGCCTGGAATCAGTGCGAGGGCCTCATACAAAGCGGCGCGAGTTTGAGCCGGGACTAGTCCAGTGCGCAAGAGGTCAGTGATGCGAATGAAGTTATCTTCATCCCGGGAGTTAGATCCGCCATCATATTGTTCGTCAAAGTAAGCCAACGCTTCTTTGCCGCTAGCCGTAGGAACAACCGCGATTTCATCAATGGAGGCCGCCGTTGCTTCATCAACCTCTTGGAGGCTGAAGTGTTGGGTATACGGTTGGGCCGGATCCACGCCTTCTGGCAGTTCAAATTCGGCGCTTATGACCCATTCATCCTCCTCGTTGGCGGGCATATACAGGATCTGGAGGCGCTCGTCATAACCGGAAGTAATGTTTCCTTCGTGGTCCTGTAGACCCCATTGCGTAGTCTTGTGCAACGTGATTTGCAGGAATTGACCCGATTCTGAAACTGGTTCACCACTTGCAGCTGCGCTCGCAGCGGCAGCATTAAGGACGGGGGCAGCCTGAACCGGAGTCGATTGGCCAAAGATTTGCCCGCCTATGAGGGTGAGCGCCGCAGCACCGGCGGCCGCGACCATCACCCACCGAACCAGCGGCCGGTGAATTCCGCGTTTGGTTGTGTTTGACGATGCCTTAGCAAGGTTTGCTTGCTCCGCCTCGATTGCTTGATTTAGGCCCGCATACGCGGGGGCAAGGCGCTGCGTTGAAGGTTCAGGGACATTTGCGTTGAGAGTCTTGAGTAGCTCAAATTCGTTCACGGATGATCTCCTTAGAAAGTGATTCGGTGCGTACAATACGGCGGGCTCGATTGAGCCGGGAACGGACAGTGCCAACGGGAATACCCAGGGCCGCCGAGATCTGCTCATAGGAAAAGTCTTCCCATGCAAAAAGGAGCAAAACATCGCGGTCTGCTTGCTTCAGTTTTCCTAGCGCCCCGGCTAACCGGCTGACCTCGAGTTGGGCATCGAGCTGCACTATCGATTGGTGCTCGGAATCCTTGGCAGGCTCGTGAGCTGAGTTTCGTTCAAGGAAACTTAACGTGCGAGCCTCGTGCACGCGGTGGCGGCTGATCAAATTGGTTGCGATCCCAAAGAGCCACGGCGTGCAGTTGGGGTAGGTCAGGTCGTACCGACGCCTACGTTCAAACGCGATCAGGAAGGTCTCGCTGATGATGTCATCTGCGATGGCTTGGCCTACCCGGCGGGCCACGTACCGATGAATACGTGGTGCATGCAGGATAAAGACCTCACCAAAAACGGACGGGTCATCAAAAGACCTGGCAATGATGGAGCTGTCTGTGTTCACACTTACTATTCGCAATTGGAGTCAAAAAGGTTCACGCGAGTTTCCATCATGCCTCAAAGATCGCAAAAGCCCGCCAAATCTTCGACGTGATAGAAGGCCTGACGGGCTTTAGGTGGTGCCTCCTTAGCCGCCCACAATGATCACGTGTAGGTTCCTGGGGCCGTGCACGCCCTCGACCCGGTTGAGCTCAATGTCGCTCGTTGCGCTTGGCCCGGCAATCCAGGTTTGGGGACGGGTGGGGTGCAACGCCAACTGAGTAATTGCCTGGGGGAGCAAATGAACCACCTGCTGTGCGTAAACAACACACACGTGGGTGTCTGGAACCAGCGTGATTGCCCGGCGCCCCTGATCGGGCTGGCCGTCCAGGATGATGGTTCCGGTGTCAGCTACCGCAACCCGGCAGGCTGTCAAGACGGCGTCGATCGCATCGAGTTCCATGACGCCTAGCGGTGCGGTCAGGGAATCCTCATGAGTGACCACGGATGCGGGCAGCTTACTGAGCCACGCTGGGTCAAGTCCATCCGGATAAACCAGGGAACCGGCATCGGAAAGCACCTCTGCTACAACGCCGGCAATGTCGCACTCGGACGCAGCCCGGTGGACAACCGCCCGGTAATCCACCAACCGGTCCACCAAGATCTCTAGGGCTTGGGCGCTGCCGGTGGCGACCTCGGAATCCGCACGGTAGGCGCGCGGCACTTCCTGGGGACGCTCCGCACCCGGCATACTGGCAACCGCCGAGGGTACGCCGTCCAGGGCTAGCGCTATGCGGTTCAGGATCTCGGCGCGGGCCTCACTCATTGTTGTCACCGTTATTTTGCGTTGCGGGATCACTATCTTGCGGGTGCGTGCGGTCCCACCACTGCCTGAAAGTCTCTTTGGGCGGCGCGGGTAAGTCCCGCGATTGCGTCCAACCGTTGGCGGGGAACGGCAACTTGGCTACATACCCCTTCTTGCCGGCCAGCGCGCGCAGGGCGCCGGTGCCCTTTTCTGCGAGCGCAAAGCGTTTGGAGTCTGCCATAACGTACGATGCCGCACTCATTGCCGCGCCCCATCCCGTTGGGCGATGGGCGGCTTTGTCCTCGTCGACCACGCGGGCGCGCAGGTGGACAAGGAGAGAAGGAATATCGATCTTGACGGGGCAGGCGTCGAAGCAGGCCCCGCACAGGGAAGACGCAAAGGGCAGGGAATTGTTGGGGTCACTATGTCCGGTGGACCCGGTCAGTTGCGGGGTCAAGATGGCCCCGATGGGGCCCGGGTAGACCGAGCCGTAGGCGTGCCCGCCCACGCGCTCGTACACGGGGCACACGTTGAGGCAGGCGGAGCAGCGAATGCATTTGAGCGCCGCGCGGCCCACGTCATCTGCGAGCGCCTTGGTGCGGCCGGCATCCACTAGGACAATATGCACGTTTTGGGGTCCGTCGCCCGGGGTGACCCCGGTCCACAGCGAGGTGTACGGGTTCATGCGCTCGCCGGTTGAGGAACGGGGGAGCAGCTGCATGAAGACTTCGAGGTCGGTGAACGACGGGATGATCTTTTCAATCCCCATGACCGTGATCAGGGTTTCTGGCAGGGTCAGGCACATACGGCCGTTGCCCTCGGATTCCACAACCGTCAGGGTTCCGGTGTCCGCTGCAGCAAAGTTGGCGCCGGAGATGGCGACCTTAGCGGCAAGGAACTTCTTGCGCAGGTGCTCACGCGCGGCCATGGCCAGCTCGCGTGGGGCATCGGTCATGCCTTCGGGGGTGTGTTCCATACGGCGCAGGAAGATGTCTTTGATTTCCGCGCGGTTGCGGTGAATAGCCGGGACCAAGATGTGTGAGGGCATGTCCTCGCCGAGTTGGACAATGAGCTCGGCCAGGTCAGTTTCATAGGCCGCAATGTCGTGCTCCGCTAGGTACTCGTTGAGCCCAATTTCCTGAGTGGCCATGGACTTGACCTTGACCACCTCGGTCTCACCGGTGGCCTTGATAAGAGCGGTGACTATCTCGTTGGCTTCTTGGGCGTCCCTGGCCCAGTGCACGGTTCCGCCGCGTGCGGTGAAGTTGGTTTCGAACTGTTCAAGGAGTGCGGGCAGGGCCGCAAGCGTGTTGATCTTGAGCTGACTGCCCGTGTCCCGCAGGTCTTCCCAGTCTGGGGCCTCGCCAACCACTTGGGCACGCTTTGCCCTAATGGTTGCGGTTGCGTGCCCGAGGTTGCGGCGCATCTGCTCGTTCTTGAGGGCCTCGCGGGCCGCATGCGGAAAGTCTTGGCCCCAGCGCAGGGGCTCGTCTGGGATGGGGGCGGTGCCCGGCAGGATATTTGGGTCGTGGGCGGGCTGTGTTTTGCGTAGCCCGGGAATGCCTAGGAAGGTACTCATTTGGTCGCCACCTCAATGACGTGGGAAGTGTCCCACGGCTGGGACGGTTGGTAGGGGTCTTCCTTGGTCGATGCCAGAATCTCGGCAAGGTGCATGGTGGTCACATCGGATTTCTTGCGGTTCAGTCCGCCGCCAATGTGCATGAGGCAGGAGTAGTCGCCCGCACTGACCACACGGGCACCGGTGGACTCAATGTTGGATACTTTGTCGGCAAGCATTGCCGAGGAGGTGTCCGCATTTTTGACCGCGAAGGTGCCACCAAAACCACAGCACTGGTCCGCGCTGGGAAGCTCGACCAGGTCGATCCCTTCAACTGCCTTGAGGAGTTGGTATGGGCGGTCCCCAACCCTAAGTAGCCGCATGGAGTGGCAGGTGGGGTGGAAGGTGACCCGGTGCGGGAAGTAGGCCCCCACGTCGGTGACCCCAAGGACGTCAATCAGGAGTTCTGAGAGCTCGTAGGTCTTAGCTGCAACTGCCGTCGCGGTTTTGGCCAGCTCCAATTTGCCGGCGCGAGTGCAGGTCATTGCCTGCTGGTGGCGAATAGCCCCGGCGCAGGACCCGGACGGGATCACGATGGCGTCCCACTCGTTGTCTAACACGGGGGCAAAGGTGTTGACGTGGTTTTCGATGACGGGAACCGCCTTGTCAAGGAAACCGGTGTTGATATGCATTTGTCCACAGCAGGTTTGTTCCTTGGGGAAAACTACCGTGTGCCCTAACCGCTCGAGGATCTTGACCGTGGCAATGGGGGCGGAAGGGAACATCGCATCAGCGATGCACGTGGCCGCGAGGGCGATTCGCATATTGCTTCCTTGCAAAGTTTGAAATGACAATACCTCACCCTACACCTGTGGTCTGACCACATCAATGTTAGCGATTACGCCGCGCGGTGAGGTGGCGCCCTAGCGTTACCTTTGTGGTCGAGAGCCACTAGGCTGACGGTGTGCAGACCTATGAAAAAGTACTTGCAGAAATTGAAGTAGGCCTCATCTCTGGGCGCTGGAGCCTGGGTGATCGGTTGGCTTCCGAGCGGGCGCTCGCAGAAGAGTTTGGTGTCTCGCGGGCATCCGTGCGCGAGGCCCTTAGGGTGCTCGAGGCCATGGGAATCATCACTAGGGCTACCGGCTCCGGACCAGAATCTGGGGCCACAGTAGTTGACCAACCCGCGGCGGGGTTGGGGGCGGCCATTCGCCTGCACGTGGCCGCCGGCACAGTGGACGTGCGGGACGTGGTTGAGATGCGCCTCCTCTTAGAAGGCTGGGCGGCCCAAGCAGTGGCCATGCGGTGTGCAACGGAATCTCTGGCAGAGACGCAAAATACGGGCCAACCTGTGGGGCAAGACCAACCGGAATCTTGCCTAGCCCGTGCCCAGGAGATCCTAGAACAAATGGACGCCACGCAGATCAGCCCGCAAGAGTTCCAAATGCTCGATGCCGAGTTTCACGTAGAGTTAGTGCGCCTTGGAGGTAACTCGCTATTTGAGGCAACCATGTTGGGACTGCGCAAGGCGATCGCCCACTATGTTGCTGACGGCGTAGACCGAATCGATGATTGGGAAGGGCTGGCCACAGACCTGCGAACCGAGCACCGCCAAATCTTGCACGCACTGCGCGCCGGTGATGCGCTCGCGGCAACCGCTTTAGTGGAATCCCACATTGAGGGTTTCTATCGCCGCGCGCTGGGCTAACAAGAAACGTTGGATAAGATAACGATGAGCAGATGGCCTGATGGCGCCTACGGAAACCGGAGCGAGCAAATGACTACAAATGCACACTTGGGGTTGGTGGGTGAAACCACGCAGCCACTGCGCTATGCCCTGAATTTCAGCTCCGGCCAACGATACGCTTTGACCGCTCCGACCCTCATTGGGCGTAACCCGCAACCACAAGAGCCAATGAGTGTATTTAACACCGTGGTTATCGACGACAAGATGCGCAGTGTCTCAAAAACACACTTCATGATCGCGGCTGACATTGCAGGACCGTATGCCATGGATCTGAACTCGACTAACGGCACCGTGGTGACCCTGGCTGACGGCCAACAAATTATTTGTGGTCCCCAGCAAAAAGTTCGGTTCGGTGCTGGCACCACGATCGTATTTGGCCACTTTTGGGTCACCATAGAATTGCAAGATTAGTGCACCAGGCAGTGAGACCCCCTTGGGGGGCAGCCAGTCACGTGGGTGGCCGCCGCAAGATAAATGAAGACTCGTACCTAGCCCAAAGCCCAATTTTTGTTGTTGCTGACGGAATGGGAGGCCATCAACGCGGCGAGGTAGCTAGCGCCATCGCGGCCCGAGAGTTCGCCACACTGTCACACTTTATGGCGTTAGAACCGCAACAGGTCGATGCCTGCTTTGAGCGGGCGGCAACGACCATGCGCGCGATGCTGCCCAGCGGAGTTGGTGGGACAACCGTGTGCGGCGTTGCCATCGTCCTTCAAGATGGCGCAGCGTACTGGCTGGTATTCAACCTAGGAGATTCCCGGGCCTACCACCTGGATACGGCTGGCAAGCTCACCCAAATCAGTGTGGACCACTCCGTTGTCCAAGAACTTATCGATGCCGGGGTGCTGACCGCCCAGGAGGCTCATGCGCATGCGGAGCGCCATGTCATCACCCGCGCACTTGAGACCTTGACCGCCCCGGAGCCGGACTATTGGCTGCTACCAATAGCTCAGGGAGATCAGATTCTGCTGTGTTCCGACGGTTTGACCAATGAATTGTCAGATGAAGAACTTGGTGACATTTGGCGGTCGACTACAAATCCGCAGCAGGTTGCGGATAACCTAGTGCAAGCGGCTAACAACGCAGGCGGACGGGATAACATCACGGTCGTCGTAGTCACTAGCGACGCAGCCCCAATTACCGCGAGTTTGGGCTTCGAAGTGACCAGGAGTGGACCCCCGCCCCACCCTCCGCTACCGCCGCAGACAAGGAGTGAGTAGTCATGTTGATGACGACAAGTCAAGGACCGCATTTGACCGTTGCACGCGACGGCATCTTCATCATGCTCAGTCCCTCTACTTCCGCAACCGAGCTCGATGCCGACCTAGGCTTGCTGCTCTGGCAAGAACTAGCCCTAGAAAACCCGCTGTCACGGGCCCTGGCTCTGATCCTTTCGGGTGGTATCGCAGGTGCACCAGATTTTGCCATGGCACGCAAGACCGACTCCGGATTGCACGTGATTGTGCGCGCAAACGCAAGCGTGCACACCCTAGATGCCTTTGGGAACCGTCAGATCATCACCGGCCAAGCGGCAAATACCTGGGTTGATACTGCCCTAGAGGGGGACCTCGAATTCGCAATCACCCTGAGCACACAGGCTCCCGGGCTGTGCGGAATAGAGCCGTGCCTATTAGCTTCCGGAGTGGCCCGCAAGGGGGCTCTGGTCAGTTCTGGTTGGTCACCTCAGCACGACAATGACTTACTCGCCAGTGTCGTACCGCAGCCGGACCACACGCCTGCAGCGGCGGCAGAGGTCAACCCAGAACCGAGCCCACCACCGGCGCCACCGGTTCATGAGCAAGCCACGGTCGCGCTCGTTGTGGCTCCTGTTCCGGATCCACCGGTGCCCGAGATCGATGATCACACGATCTTGACCAATAACTTGGTTGAGGTACGGGCCCAAATGGCAACGGGAGTGGTGCCAGCGGTTCCGGCTCCGTTCCCGGTCATTGTCATGCATACGGGCGAGCGGGTCGTGCTGGATCAGCCGGTCCTGATTGGTCGAGCACCCAGCGCCACCCGAGTTTCTGGCCGAGAACTACCGCGTTTGATCGCGGTAACCTCACCCAACAACGATATTTCTCGAACCCACGTGCAGGTGCGGTTCGAGGGAGACTTGATTATGGTCACGGACCTCAACTCAACAAACGGCGTAATCCTGAGCGAGCCGCAGCACGGGCCCCGCCGGTTACACCCCGATGAGCCCACCCCGGTGCCGGCGGGGGCCGTTGTGGATTTGGGTGATGGCGTATTCTTCCGGGTTGAAGCCGGCCTATGAACCAGCGCAGACAACCTTCCCTGCCCCCCAAAATTCCCGGATTCCAATATGTCGGGTTGCTTGGCATGGGCGGATTTGCCGATGTCTTTGAATACCTGCAAGAGTTTCCGCGCCGCCCGGTTGCGGTCAAGGTGCTCCTACCTACCTCTGTTGATGAGGGGTTCCAAGAGGGGTTCTTTGCCGAGGCCAACATCATGGCTGGGTTGTCCCAACACCCGTCAATCGTAGCGATTCACCAAGCCGCAATTGCTGCGGACGGGCGACCGTACTTTGTGATGGAATACTGCGCCCGGCCGAATCTGGGGGCCCGGTTCCGCAATGAACGCATTTCCGTGGCGGAGGTACTACGCACGGGAATTCGAGTTGCTTCCGCGGTAGAGACCGCACACCGCAGTGGAGTGCTGCACCGTGACATCAAACCGGCCAACATCTTGGCCACGGACTTTGGTTGGCCTGCTCTGACCGACTTTGGGATTGCGGGCGCCATTGGAGACAAAATTGTGGCCGCCGGAATGTCAATTCCTTGGGCGCCCCCGGAGTTGCTGCGAGAAGTTCCAATCGGCGATGCCCGCTCCGACGTGTATTCACTTGCGGCGACCCTATACACGCTGTTGGCCGGCCGCTCACCATTTGAAAAACCGAGGCAGAGTAACACCCCACTCGAGCTAATCGCCCGGATCGAAAAGGACCCACCACCGCCAATAGAGCGCGTTGATGTGCCAATCGAACTCAACACGATCTTGGCCCGCGGTATGCAAAAGCATCCGGACCTACGGTTCCCAAGTGCCCTGGCACTTGCCCACGCACTGCAGCAGATCGAACGAAAAATGCAGCTGCCGGTAACCGGAATCGACATCCCCGAGGTAGTGCCACCTAACTCCTCATCACTGGGACCGGTAAACCCCCAAACTAACCCGGCTGGAATCCTTGATTCCTCAGCCGGTTCCGGGCCCATCGAGGATGAGGATGAAGCCACCCGGCTACGCTCGATCACCAGCATCAACCCGGATCAAGGTACCTCCGGCCACGCCGCTGCCAGCGAACCCGAGGCCGACCGGGAAACTCGACTGCGACCCATCACCTCTATTCCCGCGCAACAAAACATTGCTCACGCCCGGCAGGTTAATCCGAACTCGCGACCGGTGCCGCCGCCACCACTGAAGCAGCCGATTGCGCCCCACAGTCCGCAACAACCGGTGGGACCACCGCCCGCTCCGGGCGCCACCACGGGGCACCCGCAGCTGACAACCGGGCTCAATGCGGCATCGGGAAATGCAGGCTTTGCCCAACGCGGCACCGCACCGGAGCGCTCAGGGCCGGCCCCTGTGCCCGGTATACCGGCTCCAAATGTGCAACCGCGTCAGTTCAAACCCGAGGACACCGCGGACCCGGGTTATTTCAAGTCATTGCGCCATACCGCGGAACAAACAAGCACGCCTCGAGGCCAGCACGTCAAGACACTTGTCTCGATTGTGAGCCTCATAGCCTTGTTTACCGTGCTATTTTTTGTTGGAAAAAATATCCTAGGAAGCGAAAATCGGGACCGCATTCGGGACCAAGAAGTATTTGAGGACGAGGACCTCGGGGCCATGCAAGGCGCGGTTCCGTCGGTAACCGACATGTCTGTTGTGCGTTCCGGAACCGATGCGGTGACGTTTGCGTGGACGAACCCCAATCCACAAACAGGCGACTATTACGTGTGGCGGATTATCACCGTGGGTCAAGAAAGCCAAGCGGTTCGGATTTCCGAACCCGAGGTTGCCGTTCCGTTATCCGCGGACCAAGAATCCGTGTGTATTGAAGTCTCTCTCGTGCGTGAAAATGGGAAAGCCTCAACCAACCCAACCAAGAAATGTAGTTAATTGAAGCGTTCAGGTGTTTTTAGTTCACTCCGGTCCAAGCGGCAGTCTCGCGCGGCGAACCGGAAAGCTAATCGAGCGCAAAACTCCCCGCGAAACCATACGCGGACAACTGTTTTCGCGGCCG
This sequence comes from Jonesiaceae bacterium BS-20, assembly GCA_039995105.1. GTDB lineage: Bacteria > Actinomycetota > Actinomycetes > Actinomycetales > Cellulomonadaceae. The sequence continues at coordinate 2,486,215 of CP146203.1, read as the reverse complement.
GGGTGACCCTGCCCGCTGTGCTTGCAACCCTGGCCGTCATCAACCCGGGGATCAAAGTTTCGGAAGTCGACCTCAATGACGGTGCGGTCTGGATTACCAATACCGCGGAACTCAAACTTGGCCGGTTTAACACCCAGGTCAAGGAGCTAAACGGGGCAGTTTTTTCACCGGACCCATTATTTGATGTGCTGCAACATCACCAAGACGTGCTGCTGGTACAACCCGCTCGGCTGGCAAAAGTGGACCCGGCCAACATGGAATTGGCCATGGATATTGCCATCCCCGCGGAGTCGACCGTCAACCTTGGAAACTCAACGGTTACGGTGACAACCCAAAACGGCGACCTGTATGTGCAGGACGTTGCCGCGCTTTCCGCGATTACGGAAGAAGACGAGCCCACGCTCACTCTGGGGCCGGGTGGAGTCGGAGCGGTTTCCACGCAGGGAATTGTGTACGGCTTGGAACCTGCCACGGCAACGATTCATGGACTTGCAGGATACGTGGACGGCACGGCGGTAGGTAGCCGCAAAATCACGCTCCCGCAGGCCACCGACCTTACCGGAGCGCAACTGACACTCGTCGGGGAAACACCGGTTGTGCTGGCAGGAAGTAGCCTGTACACCGAGAAAACGGTTGTCGACCTCAGCCCCTACGGCACGGACCCGGTGGCCCAACATCCGGGAGAAAACCGCTCCCAAGTGCTCGTGGCAACCAGCACGCACCTGCTAGATATTGATCTAACCAAGGGAACGGTCACCGTTCTCAGCCAAGATGTTGCGGGACCACCAACGCAACCCGTGTGGCTCAATAACTGCGCGCACGGCGCTTGGGCCTCCCCTGAGAACAACTATGTGCGAGCCTGCGGTGCGGATGTAGAAGAGTTGACGCTTGACCAAGTCAGTGCATCTGCAAGCCTAAAGTTCCGAATAAACCGTAACCAGCTGGTACTCAATGATGTGCTGCAGGGCAGAGTGTGGCTGCAAGATGAGATCCCGCAGAGTGAGTTGCCCAACTGGTCGGAAATTATTGCCCCCAAAGATCCAGAGTCTGCGGACAATGAGACCGAAGAAAACGAGTCCCAAACTGCGGACCTGAATCAATGCGAAGAAACCGACACCCCACCGGACGCTCGCGATGACGCCTTTGGTGTGCGCGCCGGCCACACCAGCATTCTGCCCGTCCTCAATAACGACGTGGTTGGGCAGTGCGGAATCATCGCGATCTCGGAGATCAGTGAGCTTGACTCCGATTTTGGGGTAGCCGAGGTAATCGCCGGTGGTCGGGCGCTCCAGGTCCAAGTGCACCCGGATGCCAACGGCACTGCCAAATTGACCTACGCGATTTCCGATGGGCGGGGAACTAACCCACCCTCTGCCGCGACCATGACCCTTACCGTCCACGGGGACCGAACCAACGTTGACCCCGAACAGAACCAAACGCTGCGCGGTGAGGTTGAGGTCGGTGGCAGTCTCAGTATGAACGCGTTGGCGGCGTTCTGGGACCCCGATGGGGACTTCCTAGTTCTGCAAAATGCCGTGCTTACCGAGGGCCCCGGCGCTGTGCAATTCCGGCAAGATGGCATGGTCACGTTCGTGGCCGATCCAGCCGCGTTTGGCACCTCGGTCATTACGTTGACCGTCAGTGACGGGCGCGGCGGTGTCGCCACCGGAACGATGGAGATGACCACGCGATCGGTTGGCACACTCACTCCGATCATTGATCCCATCCACGAAGTAGGTTTTGTTACTCAGCCCGTCGAGGTTGATGTGCTATCCGCCGTGCAGTCGCGCTCGAAGGAGCCCGCCCGTCTGGCGGCAGTTGAACCCGTGGCCGGAACAACGGCCGTGCCTAATTTTGATGCCGGGACCTTTACCTTCACCGCGCCCAGCATCGGGACCTACTACCTGCGCTTCACCGTGGTGGCCGGACCCCACACGGTCACCGGCCTTGCACGGATCGACATCAGGGACTTCAGCGACCAGGATCAAAAACCGATTGCGGTTGCTGACCTAGCTTTGCTTCCGGCCGGTGGTGAAGTAACCGTGGCGCCGTTGGATAACGACTTTGACCCCAGAGGCGGGGTCCTGGTGCTCACCGGTGTGCAAACGGCACCCGAATCCGCTTTGACCGTCGGAGTGATTGAGAACCGGCTAGTAAAAATTTCCTCCCGGATAGGGTTAACCGAGCCTGAGGAAGTCAGCTATGAGGTAGACAACGGGGTTGGGGTGACCCGGGGAACCATCCTGGTCCAACCCGTTCCGCCGTCCGCCCAGCAGCACGCCCCCGTGGTGACCCCAATTAAGGTTACGGTCCGCACATCAGGCGTGGTTACCATCCCCGTTCTAGATTTTGTTTCTGACCCGGACGGCGACCCGGTTCGAGTGCTCCAGGACCTGCCCCAACCGCTTGAATCAGGCGAAGGCCTGCTCTTCGTTTCCGGTGACACCCTGCGTTACCAGGCACCGGGTAAGGCCAGAACCACCAACACCATCTTTAACGTCATGGACTCGGCCGGCAATATTTCTACCGGTGAACTGACCGTGGTGGTCCATGAGTCGACCCCGGAATCCAAGTCGCCACCGACCCCTTTGGACCTGACCGCGCGTACCTACTCCGGTAAGCCAACACTGATCCAGATTCCCCTTACCGGAATTGATTCCGACGGCGATGGCGTTGTACTGCTGGGCCTTGGAGATCAAGTACCTACACTCGGGCATATTAGCGCGATCGGTGCAGACTGGCTTGAGTACACGGCGGATATGAACACTCGAGGCACCGACACCTTTACCTACGCGGTTGAGGACTGGACGGGACAACGCGCAGTGGGCACCATTCGGGTTGGAATCGTTGCTGACCCAGCCGTTCCGCTACCGATCGTGGCCAGCGACGATGAAGTCACCGTAACCCCGGGCACCACGGTTGAGGTGCGGGTGCTGCGCAACGACGTGGACCCCTCCGGGCAGGAACTGACCCTTGAACCACTCGGCGTTATCCCCGGTGTTTCGGCTCGGGTCGATGGCCGGCGCATCGTGGTTGAAGTCCCCGATTCAGCGACCGGGACCATAGCTATTCCCTACGCGGTACGCAACGCTCTAGGAAATACTGGAGCGGCGGTCCTGCGCGTCCATGTCAACCCGGAAGCTGAGCTCGCGGCCCCAATTGCCAGGGACATCGTTGTGGCCCCGCTTGAAGTCTTGGACAAGGACATAGCTGAGATTGATGTCCTGGAAGTTGCCGAGAACCCATCCGGTGCACTCAGCGACCTCGAGGTATCCGTACCGACGAGCCACAGCGCGGTAGCCACGGTCACACCGGATGGCAAAGTGACCATACTTTTGGGCCCCAACGCCCAGACGATTCCGTACCGGCTGACCAATGTTTCCACGGGGGATCGCACGGTCTATTCCTATGCGTTCATTACGGTTCCGGCTAAGGGAGACTTCCCGCCGGTTCTGCGCCCAAAAACCCCGGAACTGCGGGTGGCCTCGGGAACCGAACTCACCATTCCTCTGGCAGCCTACGTGCAAGTTGGAACCGGAAAACAGGCCCACATTCGGGACCCAGAATCCGTGCGCTCGAACCAGAGCGACGGGACCAGCCTGCTCACTACAAGCGACACCCTGCGGTTCGTTTCCAAACCCGGGTACGCGGGGAAGGCATCGATAACTTTTGAAGTCTGGGACTACGCCGTTCCGACCGAAGGGGAACGGTCAACCGTGTTAACCCTTCCTATCTCGGTGTTTGCCGAGGACAAACTGCCACCGGTTTTCCAAGCGACAACGGTCATGGTGCCGCAGGGCTCAAGTCCCGTTACCGTGGACCTGCTGCAATTGACCTCGTTCCCGGACGGAACCACTGACCCGCAGGTGACGTACCGGTCAACTGGTGTGTCAAAGCCGGGTGTGCGGGTAGACATTGAGGGGTCACAACTGCAGATTTCGGCTGATGAAACCGTTGCCCGTGGCACACAGGGACAGGTGCAGCTGACCATTGGGTACGGGCTGTCCGGACAATCCTCGGCGGTCCTGAACTTTGCCGTGGTTGCCTCCAATCTGCCAAAGCCGGCGGTGAATAACCACACCGTCAACGCGAACGCTGGGGAACCCAAAACCATTGATGTCTTGGCCGGAGCCAACGACCCATTTGGTCAAGGCCTACGGGTCTCCGCGGTCTCCGTGCTGACCCAAGGAACTGCGGCGGTCGCCCAAATCACGGGGAATCAGGTGCTCGTAACACCCGGCCCTGATTTTGCGGGAACCGTTGAGTTGGCGGCCGTGGTTACTGACGCACTCAACGATCCCAACCGCTCGGTTGAGAGCCGAATCCAGGTGCACGTGCGCAAGGTCGCTGAGCCGCCGCGGACACCAACGGTTACGGATACGTCCTCACGAACCGTCAAGCTGAGTTGGGACGCCCCCAACGCCAATGGGGCCCCAATCATTGACTACCTAGTAACGCAATCTCCCGGGGGAACAACCACCATGTGCGCAAGTACTTCTTGCGCAATCACCGGGCTAACCAACGGAACCGAGTACACGTTTACCGTCCAGGCCCGCAACGAGGTGGGGTTGTCGGAGCATTCGAAGTCTTCGGTGCCCGTCACGCCAAATGCCCTGCCCGCAGCGCCCGCTGCGCCGAGCATTGTGGACGGGGACCGGGAACTGAACCTGAGTTGGACGGCCCCGGAGAATGAGGGCTCGGCCATTACCTCGTACACGGTTGAGATCTCCCCAGCGATCGCTGGCCGGAACCGTTTTGAAGCCACAACGACCGCACTCAACATCAAGGGCGCAACGAACGGCACGGGCTACACGGCCAAGGTACGTGCTAACAACGCCGCCAAACGCCAAGCGGATGATGGTTGGAGTCCTGCCTCCCTTGTGGCAATTCCGGCAGGCCGGCCGGGAGCGCCCGCAATCACCGCCATGCGCGATGGCGACGGCCGGATTAGGGTGACCTGGACGAGCGACGCAGACACGAACGGTGCCCCGTTGACCGGTTATATTGTCACGTTCCGGGGAGAAGGCGGCGTGGTCAAGGAGATCGACGCCAGTACCCACCAGTGGGTATTTACTCAAGCGATTAATGGTTTGGACTATGAGGTTGAGGTCCAAAGCCAAAACCGCGTGGGCAAGTCCAGAGCGAGTAACAAGGTGCGTGTTTCCACGCACAAGGCTCCCGATGCCCCAACCGGCGGCACAGCAACGAACGTTCCCGGTCGCTCATTTGCTGAACGCGGCGCGGTGCGCCTCGAGTGGCAGGCCCCGGCAAGCACCGGTGGTGTTGGGGTAACCATCAAACGGTACGAGATTGAGGGCCTGAGTATCGTGGCGGGCAATAACACCAGTTTTGTTGTTACCGGGTTGACTCCGGGACAAAGTAGCCAAAGCTATCGGGTGCGCGCTGTGAGCAGCCGTGATGAGGTTTCCAACTGGATCACCATTGCTGGAACCCAAATTTCTACTCGAGCGCAGGCCCCAACGATCAGTGCCTCGGGTGGTTGGGAGACCTACAACTTCACGGTTAACCCGGGACAAGATGGGGGCGCTACCGCAGCGCTAACGTACCGACTTAATGGCTCGGGACCATGGCAACCGCTGCCCGCAAATGGACTGATCCAAGGCTCATATACCGACTTTGCCAACGGTGCGACCACCGCGAACGTTCAAGTTGAGGTGCGTGCCACCAACGAGCACGGTGACGCGGTGAGCCAAGCAAGTACCGAGGTTAAAAAGAAACTTCCCCCCTTGGCGCCGCAATCCCTGTCAGGCACCCAAATTGGGCGTTTGTGGGAGGTGGAACTGAACTGGCTGGTCTCTCAGGCACGCGGCACCCCGGTCACCGGATACGAATACTGCATTGACCAGTGCACTGGTCAGGGACAGTGGAAGTCGACTAATGGTCTGGCCAACAGCTTCATCATTACCAACGGGCTGACCGGTCTCACCACGGTGAACATCAAGCTCCGAGCAACGAGTGAACGCGGCAACTCACCCGAGGCAACCGTACAAGTAACACTGACCCCACCCGAGCCAGACCCTGAACCCGAGCCAGAACCGGAAACGCAGACTGACTAGGCTGAAACTACGGATTGGCCAGTCAAGGAAGGCAACATTCGGTGTTTTGTAAACGCACCGGTGCAAGATGATGATAGTACTTTGAGACCGGCGTATTTAACGCCCCCGGACAAGGGAAAAGATGTACGTGGCAGTTTCTACCAGTGCGCCCACCACACCAGAGCAGGCAGCAGCGTTTGCAACCGCTTTTTCGGGACTTGCAGACAATATTGAGCTCGCCGTGCTGGGCAAAACCCGGACCATTCGGTTGGTTTTGACGGCGCTCTTTGCGGAGGGGCACTTGCTCCTTGAAGATGCCCCCGGGACGGGTAAGACCATGCTGGCACGTGCCCTGGCCGCCAGCATCGACACGACCCACAATCGCATCCAGTTCACACCTGACTTGTTACCCTCGGACGTTACCGGTGTGACCATGTTTGATCAAAAATCGGGTGACTTCAACTTCCACAGGGGACCCATCTTCGCCTCGATTGTGTTGGCGGATGAAATCAACCGGGCCTCACCAAAAACCCAATCTGCTCTTTTGCAAGTCATGGAAGAGTCCAAGGTGACGGTGGACGGTGCTACACACACGACCGGGCGCCCGTTCATGGTGATTGCCACGCAAAACCCGATTGAACAGTCCGGCACCTACCGCCTCCCGGAGGCCCAGTTAGACCGGTTCTTGATGAAGACTTCCCTGGGATACCCCGATGAGGACTCGGTCGTAGCTATCTTGACCGGTGCGGCCCTGCGCGACAGGACCACGAACTTGCGCCCGGTGATCAGCGCGGCCAGCATCAATGATCTGGCTAGCATTGCCGCCAACGTGTACATGGACCCGACCATCGCCCAGTATGTTTCCCGGTTGGCACATGAGACCCGAGCCGATGCCCAGGTCAGCCTTGGGGTTTCGGTGCGTGGTTGTTTGGCCCTGGTACGGGCCGCGAAGGTTTGGGCTGCGGCCCAAGGACGGCATTACGTGATTCCAGATGACATCAAGGACCTAGCGGGAGTTGTATTTGCGCACCGTTTGGTCCTCGATGTTGAAGCAGAGTTTGACACCGTATCCGCACGCGACGTTATTGACCGGATCTTAGCAACGGTTGCGGTGCCCACGGCCGCCGCCGCTTGATGATGAGTTTGAAACCACCGTCATACCGCAGTGGTAAGACGTCCCGCCCCAACAAGCGTAAGCAACGCTCGGGTTCCCGCGCGCGCGGATCGAAAGTGGGCACGCAGGAGTTTCGGGGCGAGCAATCACGCAACCTGACGCTCCGAAACCATGAACTGCCCGGTCAAGAAACCGAGGGCCAACGTGGCACTTCCAGAAAGGTAACCACGACGGTTTCGGTCCTTGGCTGGGTTCTTTCTGCCTTGGCAGCAGTCTCGCTTACGCTCGGGGTGTGGTTGGCGTGGGCCGAATTTGTGGTGCTCGGTGGCTTCTTACTGATCGTTGTTGTGGGTTCTTTAGTCTTTACGATTGGCCGGTCATCATACGCAGTTGACCTTGAACTTGCCCACAATCGCATCAAGGTGGGTGAACGCGCATTTGGGCAGATCACCATCACCAATGTGGGGCGCAGTGGTCTACTTCCGGCCCGCATTGAACTTCCGGTGGGACGTAGCCGGGCCGAGTTCTTGCTGCCGCGCCTTGGACGCAGCCAAATTCATGAGGAAATCTTTGCAATCCCAACCCAACACCGAGCCCTCATTGGCGTAGGCCCGGTATCCTCGGTTCGTTCCGATCCACTCGGCTTGGTCCGCCGGGAGCTGGTATGGACCGAAAAACACGATCTGTTTGTGTACCCGGAGATTATCCAACTAGGCTCCAGCACGGCGGGGTTGGTCAAGGACTTGGAAGGGCAGACCCGCAATCGGGTGACCGACAATGACATGAACTTCCATGCTCTACGCGAGTATGTGCCCGGGGATGATCATCGCAATATTCACTGGAAGAGCTCAGCCCGCACCCAGCACCTGATGGTGCGCCAGTTCGAAGACACTAGGCGGACCTTCACCGCCATTGGCTTTGAGAACATGACCAGTGCCTGGAGCAGCGACCAGGAGTATGAGCTGGGGGTCAGTGTGCTTGCCTCACTCGGGGTCCAGGTGGCCCGTGAGGAGATGGACCTCGCCGCGTTTTGTGCCGAGCAACCACTGCGCACAGCAACATCGCACATGTTTTTGGATGACATCTGCCAGATCACGGCGGATCCCGTGGGCCAGCCGTACGAGAGCCCGGCACAAGTCATTGCGAAACGCAGTGCCGATGCCTCACTAGGGATTATTATTACCGGCTCAATTACCAGCACCGAGACGCTGCGGACGATGTCCCAAGCACTTTCCCCAAATATGCGCGTCGTGTTCATTTCTTGTGAGTTGGGGGCGCCGGTGAATGCCAGGAGTTCCGGTCAACTTACGTTGGCAACCTTGGGCGCCCTAGGTGATCTGCCAAAACTTTTGCGTAAGGTCGTGGTTTCAGTTTGAGCACTTCAACGCATCAACCGCCTTCGCAGACCCAGATGGGTGCACAGCCTTCAACGACTCGAGCAGCACGGAGGCGCATCTCCCAAACCAGGCAGACCCCCAAGCAAGACGTGCAAGCTTTGAGGCAACCCTGGGCGCCGCTCCAGGCGATCTGGGAAGTCGCCATCGTTGTGGTGTGCGTGGGGCTGGCCCTCGTCCCGATCCTGCCTACATTTGCCTCTGACGGCGCACTGTACACGGTTATCGTTGGGGTCCTCATGGGAGCTCTGCCGATTTTGCTGGGCGGGTTCTTACGCTGGCCCGCGGCTTTAACCATGGTGGTTGCCACGGTCACCTACGTGGTGGTGGGCTCGGCGGTCACCGTCAACGATCTTGTGTCGTTGAAGGTGGTGCCAACCGGGGCGGCCATGAGTGAAGTCCTGATGGGGATTGTGACGAGTTGGAAAGATCTACTCACCCTTGAAACCCCACTGGGAACCGAGCAGGGCACATTGATTTTGCCATTCTTGGTGGCATTCTTGGGCGCCGCATTGGTAACCGCGCTCGTAGTGTGGCGGCGCAGTTGGCTCAGTACCATCGGGGTGATTCTGTGTGTTGCGGTGGTGCTTGCCATCGGTGTGCTTTGGGGGCCCGCGGAAGCGAACCTTGCGACAGGACTAGGAATCGTTCTGGCCACCACGCTTGCCCTGTGGGCGGCTTGGCGCATGGGACAGTGGCGGGCGCGGCGTTGGCCCGCTCTCGTCGCATTGCTGACCGTCGCAGGCCTTGGGGTGGGATTCTTGACGCCCGCACTCCTTGAGAATAATCAGCGCTTTGTTCTGCGCTCAATTGTGGTGCCACCGTTTGACCCCACCGCGCAAATCAGTCCGTTGTCGAAGTATCGCAGTTACATCAAAGATTTTGCAGACACTGAACTGTTGACCATGAAGGGGCTACCGGAATCAGGTCTGGTGCGCCTCGCGACCATGGATGAGTTTGACGGGGTTGTCTGGAACGTCTCGGACACCGCGGGGACTCACGGGTCGGCAGCCTTTAGGCGCATTAGTGATTCCGTCGAGTTGAGTAGCCTCGAACAAGCCGGCGAAAAATACCAGATTCAGGTGGTGATTGGGGAACTCACGGGTGTGTGGGTTCCTACTGTGGGAGCGTTGCAAACGATTTTGTTTGACACCTCGACCACCAACAACGTTGATTTTCGGTTCAATGATCTGACAAAAACCGGGGTGGCAATTGCCGGGGTGACACCGGGAATGCGGTATCGCATGGTGGGGGCAATTGCCAAGCAGCCAACCGACCTGGAACTCGGTGAGACAGAGCCGGATAACGGGCTCGTACCGACCCAAAGTCAGGTACCCGATGTAGTCCGGGATAGGGCCCTGCAAATCACCAAAGATGCAACTACGCCCGCCTTAGTTGCCCGAGATTTAGAGCAGTACTTTCAATCATCCGGATACTTCAGCCACGGTGAACAAGCTGGCGGTGCTAGGTCCTTGTCCGGCCACGGCACCGACCGCATTAGCGCGCTGCTGACCGAAGACCTGATGATCGGAGACGCTGAGCAGTACGCCTCGGCGATGGCGCTCATGGCACGCGAGTTGGGCCTACCCGCCAGGGTAGTTTTGGGATTTGACCCGCAGGACCATGACCCTGAATCGGCCATTACCTTTACGGGCGAGGACATGACCGCCTGGGTGGAGATTAATTATGGCAAGCACGGGTGGGTGTCATACTTTCCCACCCCGGACTCGAGCCGTACCCCGCAAGACTCTGACAAGCCCAGCGAGGTAGAACCGCAACCGCAGACAAACCAAAAGCCACCGGACCCGCCACAACCGATCACACCTCCCCAGGTTGACTCGGAGGAAACAAACATCACCAGTGAACAAGAGAATATTCCGGAAGAAACCAGCTGGCCAGTCATAGTCAAGGTGGTGCTCGCCGTTGGCATACCGGTCCTGCTTCTAGCGATCTGGCCGCTGTTGATTGTGTGGGCGAAATGGCGCCGGCGGCGCAAACGTCAGCGGGGCCCAGCCATGGCCCAAATTACGGGTGGCTGGCAGGAGATTATCGATGTCTCCCAAGACCTAGGCAAGGTGCCTAGCGCGGATCTTACCCGGCGCCAGACCGCTAGGTTCTTGGCCCCGGATAAGCCAGAGGTATTGACCGAGTTAGCTGAGCTCGCCGATGGTGCGGTCTTTGCCGGTGCAACACCGTCCGACGGCGAGGCCAAGCAGTTCTGGATACTGTCCCAGAAAGCCGTCCGAGACCTGCGGGCAGCGGAACGCAGGCGTACCCGGCTCCGAGCCACCCTCTCACGTCGATCCTTACGCAGCGAACGGATGCGCCGCCGCCTCGAGAAAAAGAGCCGGACCGCCAAGAAGTAGCCGTACCGGTTACGGACAAAAATATAGCCGGGTTCGTACCAAAACTGGGCACGCACCCGGCTATATTTTTTCCTAGACGGTCTTGTCTATCGCAAATTCTTCAATCCGCTCAAGTTCTTGTTCGGACAAGGCGGGGGCGGACAGCGCCTTGACGCTGTCTTCCAACTGGGCCGCCGAAGACGCTCCCACCAAGACCGAGGTGATTCGGGCATCGCGAAGAATCCACGACAGCGCCAACTGCGCCAGTGTCTGGTCGCGTTCAAGAGCAATCTCATTGAGCGCACGGGCACGCTCAATCAAAATAGGGTTGATCGCTGCGGGCTTCAAAAAGTGCCCCACGGACGCGCGGGAGCCGGCTGGAACCTCCCCACCGAGGTACTTGGCCGTGAGCAAGCCCTGAGCAAGGGGAGAGAACACGATCATTCCCATGCCCAACGCATTCACGGTCTCAAGCAAGTTCTTACCCGACTCATCGGCTTGTTCAATGTGGCGGTTAAACATTGAATAGCTGGGCTGGTGGATGATCAAGGGGGTACCCAGATCTGCCATAGCGCGCTGGGCCGCAACCGTTTGGCTGGGGCTGTAATTGGAGATGCCAGCGTACAGTGCCCGGCCACTCGTTACCGCGGTGTGCAGGGCCCCCATGGTCTCCTCGATCGGCACGGTTGGGTCTGGGCGGTGGGAGTAGAAAATATCCACGTAATCCAGGTTCATCCGCCGCAACGACTGGTCAAGTGATGACAGCAGGTACTTACGTGAGCCACCATCACCGTAGGGACCTGGCCACATGTCATAACCGGCCTTGGAGGAAATGACGAGCTCGTCGCGGTAGGCCGCAAAATCGGTAGCCAGGTGGCGGCCAAAGTTCTCCTCGGCACTGCCGTATGGAGGGCCGTAGTTATTGGCCAGGTCAAAGTGGGTGATACCCAGGTCGAAGGCCCGGCGCAAAATACTGCGTTGGGTTTCAAATGGGTTGGTGTCGCCAAAGTTGTGCCACAGTCCCAGCGACATTGCGGGTAAATCGAGTCCGGAGCGACCGGTGCGGCGGTATGACATGGAATCATAACGGGTGGGGGAGGCCAGATATGGTTGCATTACAGGTTCCTCAACTAACTGCGGTAGGAATAAACGTTGCCTAAACGTAATCATTGGTGCAGGTATCGCGGCAAAATAGTCGTTAGGATCAAGACTAGCGCTGGATTCAATGGCGAATCTAGCGCGCTATTGAAGCCACGCAACCAAAGCTGGGTAATCAAATATCGGTAGCACCTTGAACACCGTATCCCAGCTACTCAGCCACAGTCCCGTGAATTTTTAGTATCCTGTTTTTACTAACCGGGTAATGTGCTCAACCAAATCCGCGAATGTCCCGTTCCAAGCCGCCCCATCGAGGCAAAACCACGGAACTTCTGACCGTGTATTGCCTTGGAAGTGCCCGGAACCAGACACGTAAGCATCGCAGGCACGCGCCCAGGCATCGGCCTGATCGCAAGTAAGCGCCCACGGTAGGTATGCGCAAAATACCTCGGTGATTGGGGCCTGAGCGACCAATTGTTCTAGTTCCTCGGGCTTTGGATCAGCCAAGAAGTCACTAAATCCGCTCAGCTGCTCAAGGTAGGCCCGGCCCGGTGCGGTGCGCTGTTTGCGGTGTTGGCGCCCGATCGATTCATGCTCTAACAATTGCTTGAAGAGCTCCCGGTTGGCGATCTCCTGCCCCAAGGTACGCAGGACATCGAGCGCTCCCAGCGCGAAGTTGGCGTGCATGGACACGGTTTCGATCTCATCGCCGTGAGCAAAGAGCGCGTCAAGCAGGGCCTGTTCATGGGGGAGCAGGATGAGGTCTGCCACCGGCGAGTTTTTGGTGATGCGCCAGGTAACTGGGCCTTGTGCAGCCGGTAATTCGGTAATTGACAGGGCCCGGCGCACCGCAAGATCAATGAGGGTAGCGGTTACGTCTTTCCCACGCAGCCCAGCGGTCAAGACCGCGCCGGCCTCGGCAACACTGAGGTCAGCGGGCGGGGTATGCGAGCGAACCGCAGTAAGTGTTTGGGGTGCCCGTTCCACTGGATGGGAGCTTGCACCGGGGGGAATCAGGCCGGGTTGGGTGGCAACGAATCTGTAGTCGCTGCGGCGCCGGGTGAAAACAATAGTTGCGGCGATCATTGCCGCGATGAGCAGCGCGACCAGCAGGGGAAGCAACTGATTATTTGACTTGGCTAGGCCCTCGTCAAGGTTCTCGGTCCACGTGGGGTCAAACGGAACCTGGGTATCGGTATCCCCCGCGTCTTGTTCCTGCTGGGCATCGGTCCAGTCCACGGTGAGTAGTGCGGTGCGGTTAAAGGTACCTGCCGGGAACGTTACCCTGGCATCTAGAAGTGTTCCGGTGGGAACGGGGGTAGCCAAGTAGCTGAGGTTCTGGCCCGTGCTTTGTTCAACGCAGGTTGGTGCAAGGGTCAAGATATCCTCGGGCGCCGGCGGTGGTTCCAGCAGGCATTCGTTCTCCAAAGCTGGAACTGGCGCGTTAATAGTGAATGCGACGGTCGAGTACTCAACCGTGGAGTTGGTCAAAATAGACCAGAAAAACTCGTTCGCAACCACATCTCCGCTGGGGATGCGGGTGGTCGAAAGGACGCCCTTGATGTTGTAACTGAGTTCTACCTCGATTGTTGCCAATTCTTGGTTCGTGGGGACCAATGCGGGAGCTTTTTGGTCCGCGTTGATTGACTTGGTCATGCGAACTTCAAGCTCGGACCCGTTGTCCAATACTTTTAGATCGTAGCTTGACTCAGGCGATGAGACTTCAAAGTTGGTGTAGTCAAACTTCTTCATCAGCTCCCCGGAGTACGGGGCGAACAGGGGAAGATGGCGCACTACATTTTGGCTATTTGCCGGTTCTACCAGCCACGTGTGGTGTTCAGTAACCGTGACCACACCGGAAGATGCTAGGTCGATGGTGACAGCCAAATTCTTGTGTGGCTCGGGTGAGGTATCAACGGACGTGGTATCAACGGACGAGGCACGCGCAGAAAATCCGGCGAGCATCACCAGCACCAGCGCTACACCAAGGGCTAGAACGGGGCGGGTAACGAGCGAAACTAAGCGCACTACAATCCTTAACAATGGTGCCCGTTCCAGCATCGAAAGCGTCAGAATGAACCGGCAGTAAACCTATTTGGGCCAACCTTTAGTCTACGCGCCGCGCGGCCTAAACGGGTTCCTGGTTGATCCATTGCGCAGGATGTTCATAAACTCCGCGCAATACTTGCCGGGCGGCCCCAATCGGTGCGGCGTCGAACTCAACGGGGGCGGCAACAACGGAGAACTGCGACCACTGAGCGGACAACACCTTGTCCTTCAAGGTTGCAACGATGACCGGTTGCAGAAACGGGGTCAGAGGTGCGTAGATGCCACCCAGAACTATGGTGTCAATATCGATGAGATTGACGTAGTCCGATAGTGCTGCGCCAAGGGCCGCTCCGGCCCGACCGATCGCCTCAAGTCCCGGGCCATCCTGTACCCTGCTCAGGAGGTCATGCAGATGAGCGTCCTGGTCCAAACCGGCTGCCTTGAACACGGCGTTGCGGCCGGCATACTGCTCCAAGCAGCCCAATGAACCGCAGGTGCAGCGCGGACCATCCGGGTCGATCGTAACGTGTCCTAGCTCCCCGCTCCAGCCCCGGCGGCCAAAGAATGGTGCCCCATTCATCATGATGGTTGAACCGATTCCTACATCGGATGAGACATAGATAAAAGTTGACAGATCTGAGCTAAACGTTTGCGCGATGGCACCAAATTTTGCCTCGTTACCGATGGTCACCGTAACGTTTTGGCCGGTTGCCTCGGCAATTGCGAACGCGATGGCAGAGGTGTCAACTGGATCAAGATTTTGCCAGCCAAGGTTTGGCGCGATCCGCAGTGAACCCGAATTTGGGTCAACCAGTCCGGGAAGAGCCAGTGCCACACCCGCGATAACCGGAGTAACGCCGGGAGGGGCTGCTACCTGCTTACTTGCCCGGGCAATGAGTTCGGTGGTGAGCCGGGCCAACGCTTGGAAAGTCTGATCTGGTGACAGGTTCGGGCGGTGCAAGATTTCCAAGTGCGCCAATTGCGTTCCGGTAAGGTCGTAGATGACCCCAACGAGGGAGGTCACGGTGACTTCAAGGCCAATCCCAAAGTAGGTTCCTTTGGCGGGAACCAGAGGAACCGCGGGGCGGCCCGCTCCCTTGGGTGCGACGGGTTCAAGTTCCGCCACAATACTCGCGTCGACCAGGAAATCTACGAGGGCGGAAACGGTTGCGCGGGTGAGCCCGGTGCGTCCAGAAACGGTCGCACGCGAGATGGGTGTGGGAGCTAAGAAGATTTCTTGGGCGACCAAGGCGAGGTTTTGCTCGCGCAGGGTGTGTTGTCCGGAGGCACTTTTTACACTCATGGTCTTGACCTTACCTAAAAGAATGATTAAGTTTAATCACACAACAAATAATTTCTCGATGAGGAGTCCAGCATGTCAGCTTCAAACATTAACTTTTCCTTCGGTCTATGGACCACCGGATGGTCGGGCCAGGACCAGTTTGGGTCCGCATCCCGCGCACACCGCAACCCAGCCGATGACGTTCGCAAGCTAGCCGAGCTCGGTGCTTGGGGCTTCACCTTCCACGATGACGACGTAGTTCCATTCGGCTCGGATGATGCAACCCGCGACCGCCTGCTCGGTGAAATCAAGGATGCGGCACAGGAGACCGGCATGACCATCGAGATGGTCACCACCAACCTGTTCTCCCACCCGGTATTCAAGGACGGTGGCGTTACCTCCAACGACCGCAGCGTCCGCCGGTTCGCACTGCGCAAGGTTCTGCGTAACATCGACCTGACCGCTGAGCTCGGCGCCAAGACCTTTGTCATGTGGGGTGGCCGCGAAGGAACCGAGTACGACGGTGCTAAGGACCTGCACGCAGCGCTTGACCGTTACCGCGAGGGTGTAGACACCGTTGCCGCGTACATCAAGGAAAAGGGCTACGACATGCAGATCGCCCTTGAGCCAAAGCCAAACGAGCCACGCGGTGACATCTTCTTGCCAACCATTGGCCACGCACTTGGTTTCATTGCCGAGCTTGAGCACGGTGACATTGTTGGACTGAACCCAGAGACCGGCCACGAGCAGATGGCTGGCCTGAACTACACCCACGGTCTGGCCCAGGCGCTGTGGGCTGAAAAGCTCTTCCACATTGACCTCAACGGTCAGCGCTCAATCAAGTTTGACCAGGACCTCGTGTTCGGTCACGGCGACCTGACCTCCGCGTTCTTCACGGTTGACCTGGTTGAGAACGGCTTCCCAGCGTCCCCGGATGCTCCTCGCTACACCGGCCCACGTCACTTCGACTACAAGCCAAGTCGCACCGAGGCAGTTGCAGGTGTTTGGGACTCTGCCAAGGCGAACATGGACATGTACAAGATGCTGGCTGCCAAGTCAGACGCTTACCGCGCGGACCCAGAGGTGCAGGAAGCCATGAAGGTTGCCGGCCTGTTCGAACTAGCTGAGCCAACCATGTCCGCTGGCGAGACCTTCGCGGACCTGTTCGCGGACAAGTCCTCCTTCGAGGAATACGACGCCGATGCAGCCGCCCAGCGCGACTTCGGCTTTGTACGCCTGAACCAGCTTGCACTCAAGCACCTGATTGGCTGAAATCATGACTAGGACTCTTGTCGCCGGGGTTGATTCATCGACCCAGTCGTGCAAGATCGTCATTCGTGACGCGCAGACCGGGGCGCTTGTGCGCTCCGGCTCTGCGGCCCACCCTGACGGCACTTCGGTTCACCCAAAGCACTGGTGGGCCGCGTACCAGGAGGCAGTTGCGAAGGCAGGTGGCCTCGACGATGTTGCGGCCATTTCCGTGGGCGGTCAACAGCACGGCATGGTTGCTCTAGATAGTGACGGTGAAGTCATCCGTGAAGCTCTGCTATGGAATGACACCCGTTCCGCAGAGGCTGCAACCACGCTCATCCAGGAGTTTGGTCAGCAGCGCGACATGGATGGTGCGACTGCCTATGCCAAAGAGATTGGTGTTGTGCCGGTCGCCTCATTTACCGCGACCAAGATCCGTTGGATGGCCGATAATGAGCCGGAAAACATGGCACGGGTTGCGGCAGTCGCGCTTCCGCACGACTGGCTGACCTGGCAAATCCTAGGTGCCGGCGGCACCCCTGGCTCAGCCAAGGACCTTAGTGCCCTGACTACGGATCGCTCTGATGCATCGGGAACCGCGTACTTTAACTCCGTCACCAACGAGTATCACCGTGAGCTCTTTGAGCTCGCGGCCGGGCCCGGAACCTTTGACCGGATCATCCGGCCACGGGTGCTGGGGCCAAACGAAGTGGCTGGAACGGTGGACGGGATGATCGTTGGTCCGGGCGCAGGAGATAACGCGGGCGCAGCCCTTGGCCTCGGTGCCAAGAGCGGCGACGTGATCTTGTCTATTGGGACCTCGGGCGTGGTTTCCGCGATTGCGGACAACCAAATTCTCGATTCCTCAGGAAACGTCGCCGGATTTGCTTCCGCAACGGGAGACTTCCTTCCGCTGGTTGCGACCATCAACGCAAGCCGCATCCTGAATGCCGCCTGCACCATGTTGGGCGTGGACTTTGACCAGCTCGCTGAGTTGGCGCTGAGTGCCCAGCCCGGTGCGCAGGGCCTGGTACTTGTGCCGTACTTTGAGGGTGAACGTACCCCCAACCGTCCGGATGCTACCGCGACCATGCACGGCATGACCTTGGACAACACGACCCCGGCAAACATTGCCCGGGCCGCTGTCGAGGCGCTGCTGTGTTCCCTTGCGGACGGCATGGACGCGGTGACAAGTTTGGGCGCCCAGGTCAAGCGCCTAGTCCTCATTGGCGGTGGCGCGCAGTCGCCGGCAGTGCGGGCAATCGCGCCACAGGTCTTTGGGCTTCCTGTCTCGGTGCCACCGGCCGGCGAGTACGTTGCCGACGGCGCGGCCCGGCAGGCAGCGTGGACCCTGGCGCAATCTGAGCTCCCACCAACGTGGGGGTCAACCGAGACCGAGGTATTTGAAGGCGAATACGCACCAATTATTCGCCAGCAGTATGCCGCGGTGCGGGACCTGGTGTAAGCCGTCAACCTTGGCTCGGCCGGCCCGGTGCTCTTGCTTGAGGGTTGCCCGGTGCTCTTGTTTGGGCCCGCGTTGCGCGAGCCTGCTCAAGGTCGATGGCCTAGCATCAAATGAACGGTCTGGGTAAACCCGGATCAGGTGTTACTTGACAACCGTGTGGGGTGATCAGCTTTGCTGGTCACCCCACACGGCGTTCTGTCTGAACTTTCCAGTAGGCTGGCCCAACTTTTTAAGGTTTTTGTGGGCGAATCTACTGGGAAGTCGCGGTCGCGTTAGAGTTGGGAGATGGCCTTGAGAGGTGTACTCAACATTGACCGTAGGGTCCCTAGTCGGTGGCGTCTTCGCAGCGCGGTGCGCAAAGGGAAAAATATTCAGTTCCTCGGCCTACCCAAGAACATGACGGTCCAAGAGATCTTGGCTGATGTGCTACCGGATATCACGCGGCTGCACTTGACCGGAGGCACCTCTAACGAGGACTACTCGTTCTTAGAAGGGGCAAGCTCGCTGTCCGAGTTGAGCTTGTGGGAAACCTCCCTTGGCCCTATTGATTTCACCAAAATCCCCCTGACTACCCTGGCTCTGGACGCTAATAAACACTGGGTGAGCCTGAAACAGTCGCAAACGCTCAAAGAGTTGATGCTTGGCTATGGTGATCTGTCTTGGGTTCCAACGCAGTCTCCGCTGGAGGAGCTGTCGCTGCACTCGATGGGTAGGGATCGCGATCTCTCCCGGTTGTCTGCCCTTCCCCAGCTGAAGTGCCTTGAGCTCCATGGCGGTGGAGAACTATCCCTCGCCGGAATTGCTGAGCTCACCGTCCTCGAGGAGGTAGAACTTACGTCCTTTGCGAGTGTGACGGGGCTTGAAGAACTCATGCACCTGCCAAATCTGCGGAAACTCTATCTTGAAGACATCAAATTGGTAGATACGACAGGGCCGCTGTACAAACTCAAGAAGCGCGCATGGGTCTGGGTGGTCGGGACAAAGCGTTGGCACCGAGAATTCCGAGCGGTCACGCCCATAACCACCTACTCCGCACGGCGATCTAACTAAACTTTCCAGTAGATTGGCCCAACTTTTTAAGGTTTTTGTGGGCGGGTCTACTGGAAAGTTGCGGCTAAAGGTAGGCGTCGGCGGCGGTTTTGGCAATCAGCGCGCCGACCACGAGGATAAACACCCAGCGCACAAACTTGGACCCGTGTTTGAGTGCGATCCTAGCGCCCAGCAGCGCGCCAATGATGTTGGCGATCGCAAGGGGAACAGCAAGATGCCACCACACGTGCCCCGTCAGGGCAAACAGGATGAGCGCGGCCAGGTTGGTGCCGAGATTGAGGATCTTTGAGTGCGCTGAGGCATTGAGAAAGTCATACCCGAGCAGGCGGACGAACAAGAAAATGAAGAAACTACCCGCACCGGGGCCGAAGAACCCGTCATAGAATCCGATGGCCACGCCGATGCTGACGGCAATGATTAACTCGGTACGGCCAGCAAAACGCGGACCATGAAGTGCACCCAGATCTTTGTTTGCCAGCGTATAAACAAAGACTGCCACCAAAACGATAGGGAGTAATTGGCGTAGGAATTCCCCGGAAACTATCGTTGCGAGGTAGGCACCGCCAAATGCGCCGGCAAAGCCACCCGCTGCGGCGGGAAGTAAGATTCTCCAACGCAAACTCACGCGCTTGGCATATTGGCCAGCGGCAATACCCGTTCCCCAGACCGCCGTTGCCTTGTTGGTTCCCAAAAGCGTGGGTGCTGCGGCCGCTGGATACACCGCGAACAAGGCGGGCACCAGAATGAGCCCGCCACCGCCAACGATCGCGTCAATGAACCCCGCGCCGAGTGAAGCGATCGAGGCCAGAATCCATTCCATGGTTCTAACCCTAAGCGGTGGCCCAATCAGTCATGGCCAAAGTGCTACTTGCCGGCCAAGAAGCCGTTCTGCCGCCAAGCCTCGTAGATTGCAATGCTCGCCGCGTTGGTGAGGTTCAACGATCTGAGTCCCGGCAACATTGGGATCCGCAGCTCGGTAGTGATTCGCGGGTGCGCCAATATCTCTGGCGCTAGCCCGGTTGGCTCCGGTCCAAACATCAGCAGGTCGGTTGGCGCAAAGGTGACATCCGTGAAGTTGGTGGTTGCGGTGGTAGTAAAAGCAAAGATTCTCGATGCCGGATATAGATCCGCAAGAGCGTTGAAGTCCTTGTGTACATCCATGACCGCAAGGTCGTGATAATCCAACCCGGCCCGTTTGAGCTTGGGCTCCGAAAGGTCAAAGCCAAGTGGTTCAACAAGGTGTAGGCGAGCTCCGGTAACTGCTGCTAATCGAATCGCATTGCCCGTGTTCCCGGGAATGCGAGGTTCATGGAACACCAGGTGTGGCAGTTGAGTGGGACCGGGTTCAACCGCGACGGGGGTGGCGGAGAAAGGGGAGTCTGAAGTGGGGGACTGGTTCACCCATTCATTATCTGCCTTGCTCGAACACAGGTAAAATCCCTTCTCAATCAGGTGGGGCACGTCACCAATGTGGCTGAGGCTCGATTTCTCTGTGTTCCCTGTCTTTTCTTGCACAAAAACACTAATATTGGGTAAACCTGACGGAATGCGCGTGCTGCTGATCTGCGTATGAATAGCGATGCAATGGCTAGGGAGCCACTATGAAAACTCGACTGAAATCGCCTGCCACGGTGCTTGCGGTCGTCTTAGCGCTGCTTGTTATCGCATCCGTAGTCATCTGGTTGCAGATCGCTTCGCACCTAGGTATCAAGTTACTGGGTGGGCAACCAGCGGAAAGCGGGAACAACGTTGAGCCAGACACCAGTGAGCAAGAGCCGAGCATGTTTCCTTCCGATGTCATTGAAGTGGAAATTGAGGAACCAAATCTAGAAGACGACTGGGGTATTAGCGAACCTGAAACCTCTGAACTGGAACAGTATCCTGGGTTTAGATTTGTAAATTCCGAGCTCGACGAACAAGCATATGCGTACGAAGAACTTGCCCGCGAATACCTCACATCAATTTGTATGGAGGAACAGGGGTGGCAATACTTCCCAACTACATCGACGTGGGATGCGACGAGCATAGCCGGCGTTGAAAATGAACTAGTAAATTCGAACGAGAGCTTTGTTGCCTCGCTAGGACCGAGTGAACGTACCGCCTACAACCTGGCGCTAACTGGGGTTGAAGATCCATCCGATGAGGTAGATGGGTATGCACCGGGGCTAGGGTGCATGGGCGAAAGCCATCAGGAATTTCCTGGGGTGTACGCACTAGCATCAGTTTTCACGCAGGAACTTACGGAACTCGAAAACCAAGCTAGAGCAGAGGTTGCGAACAGTAAAGATAACCAAAATGAATATCGTAGATCGATCATTGCCAAGCAAAACGAGTTCGTAGCTAAGCACCAAGCTACGCTTGAAGAATTCCAAGCGTCCCATCACAAAGAATCATTGCGGGTAGCACAGATCATAACCACCTGGGAACAACGAGCTTAAAGGGGGAGGGGTCGAGATCAGTCGTCGTCAGAACTGTCAGGTTCTGGCTCGGTGTAGGTGTCATTCACGTGGGCGGATACCGAGAACTCGACGGGGCTTGACCCAAACAGTAGCTCTCCGGCTAGGGTGGCCGACCTTTGGACGATGTCAACTACTGTGGGCGCCAACTCAACAGGTGTGTGGATCAAGATTTCATCATGCAAGAAGAACACTAGGTGAGGGCCATCGGTGGTCTTGATGCCACCTTGATCACGGGTGAGAGTGAAGAGTTCTTGACGGACTAACGCCATCCACACCAGCGCCCACTCGGCAGCTGATCCTTGGACAATGAAGTTC
Organism: Jonesiaceae bacterium BS-20; assembly: GCA_039995105.1. Lineage (GTDB taxonomy): Bacteria > Actinomycetota > Actinomycetes > Actinomycetales > Cellulomonadaceae. The sequence goes on along the minus strand of CP146203.1, from coordinate 2,464,337 downwards.
CTGGTGAACCTGCCATACGACCGGGTTGCTTGCCGACGGTCAGCCACCACCTGCGCGTCCTCGCCTTCGGTGCCGGACCCAAAATTACCAGGTGCACTCGTGCGCCCCAGCCAAGTGTGGACCGTGCGACCGGTTTGGCCCGCCTGTGCGGCTCGTTCAAGCATGGTCATTGCCTGCGGGAATGCCACCTTGAACCGGGGGAGGACCTGAGCGCTCACGCCCGTGGTGCCGCCGTACATTGCGCCCAAGACCCCGTATTTGGCGTGGTCTCGTGACTCCAACTTGGCGGCGTCCTTAATCCCGTTATACATGTCATGCCCCTGGCCGGCTTGTGCCATGGCTTGATCACCTGACATCGCTGCTAAGACGCGGGGCTCAAGTTGTGCGGCATCGGAAAGCACAAAGGTCCATCCCGGATCAGCAACCACTGCTGGGCGGATGAAGTGTGGCAGTTGAAGTGCTCCGCCGCCATCGGCGCCCCAGCGCCCGGTGACCACTCCGCCCGGCACGTAGACGGGGCGGAACCGGCCGCCACTTACCCATTCATCGCGCCAAGACCAACCATTGGCTGAGAGCATGCGGGAGCGCCGCTTGTAATCAAGCAAGACCGGAATAACGGGGTGCTTTAGTCCCTGAATTTCCCACTTGGAAGTACTCGATACCGGCAAACCACCCTGATTCAAAGCCGCCAACAGATCTTTGGGAGAATCCGGGTTCAGGTGCGGGGAGTCAAGAAGACGGCGGATCTGGGCCGCTAACTCCTCGAGCCGGGCCGGCCGCATTCCCTGGCTGGGCCGGGGACCAAGCTCCGCAACTAAAAGTTGGTTGTGAATATCTATGTCCCATGGCACCCCCGCCTGCGTCATCTCGACCGCGATGAGGGACCCCACTGACTCGGCTGCAAGTAGCATCCGCAGACGTTCCCAGTGCGGTGTACCCGCCGACTTTAGAACCGTCAACTGGCGGGAAAACTCGGCAAAAGGATCGCCGACGACCACGGCGTTGACGGTGAACAGGGCATCCGAAGGCGCCGGTGGTGGAACATCCCAACTGGAAATCTCCGCCACAGAGTCGGCGGACATGCCAACCGATGGAGAAAATGACGCGGTAACCCAGCTAGAATTCCGTAAGATTGCGCGGTTCAAGCGCAGGTCATAACAGCGCTCAACGCGGAGACCAAGACGGTGTAGCCGGGCATAAATTACGTTTGAGTCAGCCCAAACCCAGCGTGGATGTTTTGGCTCAGTGGCCTCAACAAAGGCAATAAAATCCTCAGTACTGAATTGTTGCTCAGGTTCGTAGGTCACGGTGCCGCTAGCGAAGTCCACTTGCGCACCGCAAACGGCGTAGGTGCCCTGCTCAATGACGGCAACAACAAAGTACATATCTCTATTGTGCCCGGAGGGTACGACGTTCAGTTACTAAGCCGCAGGACAGACTCGCGGAGCATGAGCTCCATGGGAAGAACACGGTCAGTCCCTTCCTTTCCCGTATGCAATGCATTGAGTTCAGCGAACGCGGCATTGACCATCTCTGGGATGGGCTGAGCAACAGTTGTTAATTGGGGACGCAGCCACGCCCCAACGCGAATGCCGTCGAACCCTATGAGAGACAAATCTTGCGGAATACTAATTCCATACTGGTCCGCAGCCGAGATGAGGCCAATCGCAACAAAGTCGCTAGACACAAAGGCCGCGGTGGGGAAATGAGCCAACTGTTTGAACTGCGTCAGAACACTGGCGCCGTAACTTTCAGAATATGGGCCGCGCAAAATGAGCGAAGAGTCAACAGGCAGGCCGTTAGCGGTCAGTGCGCTTTCATATCCACGTTGCCGCTCCTGGGCAGAAATGAGGTCCGTGGGCCCGCCAACGTGTGAGATTCGGGTATGCCCCATCGAAATAAGGTAGTTGGTAGCGGCAAATGACCCGCTGAAGTTATCTGGTCCTACAAACGGTAAGTCATTAGTCTCGGTGCGGTCGATCGGCTCGTCAACGACGACCACTGGAAATCTGGCTGCCAGTTCATCGAGGTGGGGATTCTCTCGACTCATCCCGACGTAGCAGACACCATAAAGGTTGTCGCGTTTGCTGAGCTCGGTGACAATATCCGTTTCCCGTTTGGTGCTACCGCCGCTAATGATGACTCTGGCGTCTAGCCCGCGCGCGGTGGCACCGTCGGAGAGAGCCTCCGCGAGGGCACCAAAGTAGGGGTTGGCCATCTCTGGAACGATGATATACAGACCTGTCGAAGGAGTCTCAGGGGAGGGCGCATAGTTGAGCGCACGCATTGCGCTCAAAACCTTGTCTCGAGTCTCGGGACGCAACTGCATTTCACCTTTGAGAAACCGTGAAACGGTTGAAACAGAGACCCCAGATTCGCGCGCAACAGCCGAATAAGACACCAAGATTCCTCCCCGGATAGGTGCAGTGATCAGCGTAAACATGCGTATTTGGTTAGTCGTTTTGCATAATCCTCACCGCGCCCCCTATGCTACATGAACAAAGCGTTGCGCAAAACATGCGCAAAAGTTTGTGGAGGATGGAAATGGCTAAAGTTTTACTCGCGGGTGAGTCCTGGGTCAGCGCAGTAGTTGACCACAAGGGATTCGACGCATTCGCGCACACCCAGGTACACATTGGATGCGCAAAATTCATGGAGGTCTTGCGGGACTCGGGCCACGAGGTAACACACCTCAAGTCGCACGATGTGGCAGCAGAGTTTCCACTGACAATCGAAGAACTAAACGCCTATGACGTTGTGATCCTCTCTGACGTAGGAGCAAACACACTGCTGCTTCCTCCGCAGGTATTTGAAGAAGGTAAGCGCGCGCCAAACCGTTTCACGCTCCTTAAGGAGTGGGTCAACAACGGTGGTGGACTCATGATGGCCGGTGGTTACCTCAGCTTCCAGGGCTTCCAGGCCATGGCTAACTACGCAGGTACCGCAATCGAAGAGATTCTTCCGGTTAACATCAGCCGCTGGGACGACCGCAAGGAAACCCCAGAAGGTATCTCCGGTGAACTCACCGGCGTTGCCCACGAGGTAGTTTCCGGACTGGACCAGACCTGGCCAGCACTTCTTGGATACCAAATCCTTGAACCAAAAACCGACGCAACCGTGTTGGCTACAATTGAAGACGCGCCTCTGCTTGCAGTGCGTGAAGTTGGCAAGGGCAGGACCTTGGCCTTTGCTTCAGATATTTCACCACACTGGGCACCAGAAGAGTTCATGGCTTGGGAAGGTTACCAATCCCTGTTCTCAAACTCTGTTACCTGGCTTGCAAACTAACCCACCTTTATTCTAAGAAAAGAGATAGAGAGCAATGGCGCTGTCAGAAAAGCCCAACTCAGCATCTGCAAAGTCCACCCCCGGCAAAGAGACCACCGTTGGTTTTGCTGCGGGAATCTTTGTCCTCCTCACGGTTCTCGCCGGAGCGCTCGGCCCAATGCAATCGGCCGTAAACGGTCAACTGGGTAAAGTCGTCGCTGACGGACACCTAGCGGCAGTCATTTCCTTTGGAAGTGGACTGGTCTTCATGCTCATCGTGATCCTTCCACAAACACGACTACGTAATGCGCTGTTTGCATTGCCGGGTCAGCTCCGACGCGGTGTCATCCCATGGCCAAACTTCTTTGCCGGCCTATGCGGTGCGGTCATCGTCCTCTCCGAGGGTGTCTCGGTTGGGGCACTCGGCGTCGCAACGTTCCAGACGTCACTCATCTCCGGAATGGTCATTTCAGGAGTTGTCTGTGACCGCTTGGGAATCGGTGCAAACTTCAAGCAGGCCCTGAGTTTGCCACGTATCGCCGGAGCAATTCTGGCAATTGTGGCGACCCTGCTCGTGGTCTCCCCTAACTTCCAAGCACCGCACCTTATTGCTCTTGCAATCCTGCCGTTTGCTGGTGGTCTGCTCGCAGGATGGCAGCCAGCTGGTAACTCCAACGTAGGCAAGGTAGCTGACTCCATGATGGTGGCCATTACCTGGAACTTCATCATCGGATTCACCGCGCTCACCTTGGTATTCCTCGCTCGCTTGGGGACCGGCAACGCAACCTTCACCATGCCAACGCAGTGGTGGATGTACCTTGGCGGTCCACTGGGACTAGCCTCAATTGCTGCCATGGCCCTCCTAGTGCGCCGCTTGGGTCTGCTGCTACTGGCTCTGGCATCAACCGCTGGTCAACTGATCGGATCCATCTCGATTGACTCGCTCATTCCAGCGCTTGGCAACACTGTTTATGCAGTAACCATCATTGGTGCTGTCGTTGCACTGTTTGCATCGGGAATTGCCATGATTCCTTCCAAGAAGGTGGCAAAGACAGAACCTGAACTGGCGCCCGTGCCATGACCGGTTCCCAAGCTGTACTGACCACGGTTCTGGGTGACATTCCTGCGAGCGACATGGGTATCACGTTGCCGCACGAGCACCTGTTCAACGACCTATCGGGTGTTGTAGACGAGCCGTACTACGGCTTCTCACAGCGCTTGGTAGGAGCGAAAGTAGATCCCAGTTTGATGTGGGCTCTGCGTCAAGACCCGTACTGCTGCGCAGATAACATGGCTCCCAAGCCGGTTGCTGACGTAGTAACCGAGGTGGCCGCCTTTGCTGAAGTTGGCGGGCGGACCATCGTGGATGCCACGGGAACTTCGGCAATCGGGCGCGCACCCGAGCGCCTGGTTGAAGTTGCCAAGCAGACCGGTATCAACGTGGTCATGTCGACCGGAACCTACTTGGAAAAGTTTGAGGGTGAGCGCATCACTGCGCGCACCGTTGACGCCCAAGTAGCAGACATAGTTTCCGAACTCACCGTAGGTGTTGGTGAGACCGGGATTCGGGCGGGCATGATCGGTGAGATTGGGGTTTCCCCAAGCTTTACCCCGGCCGAGCGTGAAGCGCTACGTGCAGCAGGCATCGCGCAGACCGAACGTCCCAACGTCGCTCTGAATATTCACTTGCCGGGCTGGGAGCGTTTTGGCCACGACGTCCTCGACGTGGTCCTCAACCAGGCTGGAGTGGCGCCGCACAAGGTGTCGCTGGCACACAGCGACCCGTCCGGGGCGGATGTTGAATACCAACACGGGCTGTTGGACCGGGGAGTTTGGCTCGAATTCGATATGGTCGGATTGGATATTACGTTCCCTAAAGAAGGAGTGTCGCCGACTCCGGATGAGACCGCAACGGCAATTGCCAACTTGGTCGCCGCCGGTTATCAGGACCAGATCGTGCTCAGCCACGATTTGTTCTTGAAGCAGATGTGGAGTCAAAACGGGGGCAACGGGTTCGCCTATGTCCCACGGGTATTCCTTGAGATACTGAAGTCAAAAGGTGTCTCGGAGCAGGTATGCCACCAGTTAATCACGAGCAATCCGCAAAGATTGCTCACTAGCCGTTAAGTGACAAGGGGGCAGAACCATATGGTTCTGCCCCCTTTTACTCAAGGAGAATTCATGAGCCCCAAGGTAGTTGTAGTTGGCTCGATCAACGCCGATTTGTTCTTGCAGGTACAGCAGCATCCCAAGCCAGGGGAGACCATCCTCGGGACCGGTGGGCACGTCTCTGCCGGCGGTAAGGGGGCTAACCAAGCATGTGCGGCTGCCCTGTTAGGGGCACAGGTGCAATTGATTGGTGCGGTCGGAGACGACAGTAATGCGGAACCTGCGCTGAGTGTGCTGACCAAATCCAATGTGGATCTCAGTGCCGTGGCCCGGCTCACTGATGCGCCAACGGGGCTTGCCGTGGTTACCTTGGATCAGGCCGCCGAGAACTCGATTGTCATTGTGGCCGGGGCCAATGGGCATGTCACTGGAGATTTTGTTGGCGAACATGCCAATGCCGTGGCTGGGGCCGATGTTGTGGTCCTGCAAGGAGAAGTTCCGCAAAGCGCTAACGAGGCTGCAGCAAAGCTGACCACCGGCCGCCTGATTGTTAACTTGGCGCCCGTGATCGGTGTGAGTGCTGAGCTGCTGGCAAAGTGCGACCCGCTGATCGTCAACGAGCATGAGGCCGTTCAACTGTTGACCGACCTTGGCAACGACGTGCTAGATCCAAACGATTTCGATGCGCTCGGTGCACAGCTGCTCGACTTCGGTCCAAAGAGCGTGATGATTACCCTGGGCAGTGCTGGGTCAAAGATCTTCACCCCGGGCCAGACCGTTTCGGTTGCCGCGACCAAGGTCAAGGCTGTCGACACTACGGGAGCCGGCGATGCCTTTGTTGGCGGCGTTGCACATCGTCTTGCCAGCGGGGATGATTTGGTATCCGCCGCCAAGTTCGCCAGCCGTGTCGGCGCATATGCGGTCCAAAGTTACGGCGCACAGAACTCATACCCTAGCGCGACGGATCAGCTGCCCCAGTAATTCCTTGCCGGTCTAGCCCCATAAAACAGTCGACTTTGGCGGATCGCCCCCGACATTGCGGATTCATTCCGCTAATGTCGGGGGCGATCCGCCAAAGTCAGATGACTCCGAAGGTGCTCGGGGCCGGAATCGCGTGGGAAGCGCCCACACGAGATATCCACAGGGGTGGTCCTAAGTGTTGATAACCCCCGACGCTGGAGTTAAATGGTCGCCGGACTGACCGGTAAGCCAGCGGTACGTAGGTTATTTACATGCCCACAATACGCACCAACTCTAGGTACACACATGCTGAACCCGTGGTGGTTCCTGACGTCTTCCATTTCAAAGAGCTTCCAAAGCGTCAGTTTGCTCTGAGGAACCGCCGGCAAGAGCTTGTTCAAGTCAAATCCGGCTGGTATCTGGATAAGGCTGATCTGCCCACCGACCGCTACGAGCGCTATGCTGCTGTCCACTTGGCTAAGATCTACACCCATGGAAATACCTTGCCACAAGGTGTTTTGATCAGTCACTTTTCTGCGGGGGTGCTCCTTGGGTTTCCCCTGATCCAAGAGGTTGCGAAAGTAGAAGTGGCTAACTTTCGTAAGACTCAGTTCTCACGTGCAGGTGTCCGGGTATATTCTCGCCCGGAAGATAATCCTTGGCTTGTTATCCGGGACGCTGTCAGGGCAACGTCTTATGAGATAACTGCAGTCGAAATGATGCGCCAGCTCTCTCCGGCCGATGCCCTAGTCATTGCAGACTTTGCGGTACGAATTGGTTGTCCATTAGAAGAATTACAGACATTCAATCTGGAATTGAAGATGCCAAGGATGCGCACCCAAACGGAACGGATCTTGGCCCTTGCGGATCCAGGAGCAGAATCACCACAGGAATCACGGCTGCGCTATCGGGTGTTGAGCGCTGGTTTGGGAAAAGTAACCACTCAGCATCAAATCAGGACGGATAGAGGTGTTTTCTACCTTGATATTGCTATCGCTGAACTCAAGATTGCGATCGAATATGACGGTGAGTCCAAGTATTTCGATTCCAATGACCTCATCAGAGAAAAGCTAAGGGAGGATGCGATCCGTGCGCAAGGGTGGGAGTTCATACGAGTGACCAAAGCGGACCTGCGTAATTCTTCGCAATTGGTACGCAAGATGAAAGAAAGTGCCATGCGCAGGGGATGGCGCCAGACCCAGTAGATTGACTTTGGCAGATCGCCCCCGAGATTAGCGGAACGAATCCGCAATGTCGGGGGCGATCCACCAAAGTCGCCGGGGGCCGAGCACCGGGGGCCGAGCACCGGGGGCCGAGCACCGGGGTGGAACTTAGTTAGACGACGTCCTCATCAACCCAATCGAGGGTCTTGGAAACGGCCTTCTTCCAGTTGCGATACTGACGGCCGCGCTCGCTCTGGGTGGAAGTCGGCGCCCAGCGCTTGCCTTCCTTCCAATTGTCACGCACGTCCTGTTCGCCACTCCAAAATCCGACGGCTATGCCGGCTGCATACGCGGCACCGAGTGCGGTAGTTTCGGCGACTTCGGGGCGGATCACCTCAACATCGAGCTGGTCTGCCTGGAATTGCATCAGCAACTCGTTCGCAACCATGCCGCCGTCAACCTTAAGTTCGGTCAGATCCACGCCAGAGTCGGCGTTCATCGCATCAACCACCTCACGGGTTTGGTACGCGACCGACTCGAGAGCTGCCCTGGCAATGTGGTTCTTGTTTACATAGCGGGTTAATCCAACCAGAGCACCGCGGGCATCGGGACGCCAGTAGGGCGCAAATAGCCCCGAGAATGCGGGCACAAAGTACGCCCCACCGTTATCTTCGACCTTCTTGGCGTAGTACTCCACGTCAGGTGCGTCGGAGAACATGTCCAGGTTGTCTCGGAGCCACTGGATAAGAGAACCGGTGACTGCGATCGAACCTTCGAGCGCGTAGACCGCGGGCGCGTCACCAATCTTGTAGCACACGGTGGTGAGCAGCCCGTTCTTGGAGTGAATGGGCTCGGTTCCGGTATTCATCAGCATGAAGTTACCGGTTCCGTAGGTGTTCTTAGCGTTACCAACGTCAAAGCATGCCTGACCAAAGGTAGCAGCCTGCTGGTCGCCAAGAATTCCAGAGATTGGCACACCGGGCACCATGCCACCTGGGCGGCCCACGCCGTAAACCTCTGAAGAAGACTTGATTTCCGGGAGCATAGTCATTGGGATCCCCATGAGGTCTGCCATGCTCTCATCCCAAGTCAGGGTTTCAATGTTCATCAACAAGGTTCGTGATGCGTTGGTGACGTCCGTGATGTGGATACCGCCATCGCAACCGCCGGTCATATTCCAAAGGATCCAGGAGTCGGTGGTACCAAACAGGAGTTCACCGTTGTCGGCTGCTTTCCGTGCGCCCTCGACGTTGTCGAGGATCCACTTGACCTTTGGGCCGGAGAAATATGTGGCGAGGGGGAGACCGGTGAGTCGCTTGAACCTGTCTGCCCCTTCATCGCCTGCCAGACCCTCGACAATCTTTTGGGTGCGAGTATCTTGCCAAACGATGGCGTTGTAGACGGGCTTTCCTGTGGTCTTGTTCCAAACCACGGCGGTTTCACGCTGGTTGGTGATACCAACAGCAGCAATGTCCGCGGAGGTGGCGTTGCCTCGGGTTAATGCCAGTCCCACGACTTCACGTACGTTGTTCCAAATTTGGTCTGCGTTGTGCTCAACCCAGCCGGCCTGCGGAAAAATCTGATCATGTTCAAGTTGGCCGGTGGAATGGATCTCACCGTCATGAGTGAACAGGATAGCGCGGGAGCTTGTTGTGCCTTGGTCAATTGCCAATACAAACTTCGTTGTCATTTTGGTGGCTTTCTAAGGTAGGGAAAAGTAACTGCGCGTGATTCCAATCGAACCACGTCTTGGATGTGATGGCAGATCATGCGGGGATGAACTGCCAAGAAAATTTACACGGGAAGAATCCCAACGAGGCCAAAGCCGCGGGCAATTAGTGCGGCAATGGACCCACCAATCAGTGGACCGACAACCGGGACCCAGGAGTAGCCCCAGTCGCTTGCACCCTTACCATTGATAGGAAGTACTGCGTGGGCGATACGTGGACCGAGGTCACGTGCGGGGTTAATGGCGTACCCGGTTGGGCCACCAAGGGACATACCGATTGCAACCACAATTAACGCAACCCCCAGTGGGCCCAATCCGGAGTCGGTGTAACCGGAAAGAAGTACCCAGAACACGAGAACAAAAGTACCAATGATCTCGGTGACGACGTTCCAAAATGGATTGCGAATCTCAGCCCCGGTTGAGAACACTGCAAGCTTAAGAGCTTTGTTTTCGGTGGCGTCAAAGTGCTGCTTGTAGGCCAGGTAGACAATGATTGCGCCGAGGAAAGCTCCGGTAAATTCACCGCCAATATAAGTTGCGATGCTCGCTGCATCGACTGGAATACCGTCCACAAATTCGGATCTTCCAGACAGCGCAAGTCCAATGGTTACCGCAGGGTTCAGGTGTGCTCCGGAAGCAAATGCTACGTAAACACCTCCAAAGACTGCGAGCCCCCAACCAAATGAGATGAGAACCCAGCCGTCATTGTTCCCTTTGGTCTTGCTCAGAACCTGGTTGGCAACCACTCCACCACCCAAGATGATGAGCACCATGGTGCCTAATGTCTCAAGTAGGAAAATATTCCCTAGTGTAAGATTGTTTAAGTCCATTATTTATCTTTCTGACGTCTTTGTCGTAAGCCAACCTGCTGACTGGCTCTGGGAGGAAAAGATTCAGGAGCAACCGTCTCACCGGTTGCTTCTGGCGGGCTTGGCGCCCGGGACCGAGCGCCAGATGTTACACCTGCAAAGTCCGGTTTACCGGTACGGTGTAAGGATTTCTCCGGGCTGAGTGCAACCTCAGCCCGGAGTACTTATTTGGAAAGGCCTTGCATGGGGGCAAGATCCTTAACCTTGAGCCGGGTCTGCTCGGCTGAGGCGTCATCAAACTCTGCTTCAGCTGCGCGTTCCGCATGGGCGCGGTCCGTGTACGACGCAATTTCTTGGGCTGTGGTGTCTTCATCCCAGCCAAGTGCTCGCGCGGCGATCTCGGCAATCTCAGGTAGGGCATCGAGCCCGCGGTCCGCAAATTCGTAGTTGATGCGGGTGCGGTGCAACATGATGTCCTCAAGGTGCAGAACGCCCTCGCGGGTCACCGCGTACTCGATCTCGGCACGCAGGTAAGCGTTGGCGTGCTCCAATGGGAGCGCCATTTCCGGGTCCGCAATGCAGATTGCGGCGATCTCGTTGATCATTGAGCCATAGCGGTGCAAGAGGTGGGCAACCATTTGCTTGGACCAGCCAAACCGCCGCTGGTAGGCGCGGGTTTGATTGGTCATGGCAGCGAGCCCTACGGCTCCGAGCAACGGAATATTGGAGGTAACGGAAGGTAGCGCTTGAGCCTCCGCACCGAGGGCGAAGTCCACGGCGTCCTCGGCCATGACCCGGTAGGTGGTCAGCTTGCCTCCCGCAATAACGGTGAATCCTGGAGCGGGAGAAGCAACCGTGTGTTCGCGGGAAACCTTGGCGGAGGAAGTGCCCTCCTTGGTACCCGGCTGCAGCAGCGGACGCAGTCCTGCCCACGTGCCAATAATGTCCTCGCGGGTCAACGGGTCACGCAGAACGGAGTTGGCGTGTTCTAGCACGTAGTCAATATCGGCGGAGGTGGCCACGGGGTGCTGAAGTTGCTGCTGCCACGGGGTGTCTGTCGTGCCAATGATCCAGTACCGCGACCATGGAATCACAAACAGTACAGACTTTTCCGTCTGCAGGATCAGACCGGAGTCGCCAACAATCCGGTCGCGTGGAACAACAATGTGAATTCCCTTGGAAGCCAAAACCTTCAGACCCCCGGCGCCATCGGCTAGGGCCTCGGTGTCTTCGGTCCAAACCCCGGTTGCGTTGATGACGTGACGGGCAAAGACAGTGAACTCCTCACCGGTCTCCAAGTCCTTTAGGACCGCGCCATTGACGCGCCCCGCTGGGGACTTGGTCAGCTCGATCACCTGAGTGCGGGAGGCCAAGTGGGCCCCGTAGTCTGCTGCCGTGCGCACCAGGGTCAAGGTGAGACGGGCATCGTCAATCGTGCCGTCCCAGTACTCAATCGCGCCCACGGCAGCGTCGTTGCGCAGGGACGGGAACCGGGCGTCGAGCCCCTTGCGGGAGTAGTGCTTGTGGTACGGCATGGCGCGCTTGCCGGGAGCGAGCGACGCCAAAATGTCGTAGAGCATGATGCCGGCGCCAATGTATGGGCGCTCCCACTGCTTCGTTAGTGGGTACAGGAACGGTACAGGCTTGGCCAAGTGCGGTGCGAGCTTGTTCAGGAGCAGGTCACGCTCGGTGAGTGCCTCTTTGACGAGTGAAAAGTCGAGCATCTGCAGGTAACGCAGACCGCCATGAATCAGTTTTGATGACCGCGAGGAGGTGCCGGAGGCCCAGTCTTGGGCCTCAACGATCGCGGTGTCCAAGCCACGAGTGACAGAGTCAAGGACGATTCCGGCTCCCGTGACGCCGCCACCAATCACCAGAACATCGAGCGGGTTTGTCGCGCTCGTGGCTTTCAGAGCATCCAACGAGCGGGTGCGGGACTGCGGGGTCAAAATAGAGTTGGGACCGGAGGATGACATGGCGGACCTTTCGGCTGGGACCTTGAAGTAATACCAAACTTTCATCCCTAGCACGATTGCGCAACCCGAGTGCACATATGTGCAAAAATGGTTCTATGACTGATCGGGACCAAGACATTCTCAAGGCAGCGTCAATGTATTACCTGCAGGACCTCAAGATGGAGACAATTGCGCGCCACTTGGGTACTTCGCGGTCAACAGTTTCCCGCATGATTAAAGAGGCTCGCGAGTCTGGGTTGGTGGAAATCAACCTCCGCCCACTGCAGTCAAAGGTGCCCGGAATGCAGCAGCATTTTCGCGAGCGGTACGGCATCGAGGCGTTCGTGGTGCCAATCGTTAACTCCCACTCACTCGAAGACAGACACGAGCAAGTTGCAATAACGTGCGCGCGCCTGGTGACCAACTGGTTCCAGTCGGACATGGTGCTTGCAGTTGCGTGGGGCACCACCACCTCCGAGGTAGCCCGGCACTTGACCAAGAAACACACGCAGGCAAGCTCCGTGGTGCAGCTCAACGGGGCGGCCAACACCCGCTCGAGTGGGGTGAGCTACGCGGGGGACCTGATCGCTGCATTTGCCGATGCCTTTGGTGCGCATTCCGTGCACTTCCCGGTTCCAGCATTCTTTGATTACCAGGAAACAAAGGACGCAATGTGGCGGGAACGTTCGGTGCGCAGGGTTCTGGAATTGCAGCAGGTTACTGATATTGCCCTATTTTCGGTTGGGGCGCTGACCGGGGGCTTACCCAGTCACGTGTACTCGGCCGGTTATCTCTCTCCCCAAGAGGTCAAGATGTTGGACAGAGAGGGGGTCGTGGGTGACGTCTGCACCGTATTCCTACGCGCCAACGGCACCTTCGCAGATATTCCACTGAACGCCAGGGCCTCGGGCCCAACCCCAACGCAGCTGCGAGAGATACCACGCCGGGTGTGCGCGGTGGCCGGGGACAACAAGATCCGCCCGTTGCGTGCGGCGCTTGCAGCGGGGGTTGTCACCGACCTCATAATCGATGAGGTCACAGCAACGAACTTTTTACTTGAAGAGGACTAGCCACATGCTGGCCCACTAGGCCAGATGGTAGCCAAGCGCGTAGATTTGATTGCGTGACTGCTCAACAAACATTTGCCCTGCGCCCCGCTAAGCCCAAGGATGTGCGCCAAATTCGCACCCTGGTTCAGCCGTATGCGGATGAGCGCATTCTCATTGCAAAAGAAATGGTCTCCTACTACGAGGGCGTCCAAGAGTTTGTGGTGGCATACGACCCCACCGACCCAGATAAACTACTGGGCTGCGGCGCCCTGCACGTGATGTGGGAGGACCTAGCGGAGATCCGCACGCTTGCGGTTGATCGTTCGCAGGTATCCCGTGGTATCGGAGGTGCCTTGGTTCAGGAGCTCGTGCGCCGGGCAAAGGACTTCGAACTCAAGCACGTGTTTTGCTTGACCTTTGAAACAGACTTTTTCACCCGTCATGGGTTTAGGGCCATCGAGGGAACTCCCGTTGGAGTAGATGTGTACGCCGAGCTGCTGCGCTCTCACGATGACGGTGTTGCGGAGTTCTTGGACCTAGCCCGCGTAAAGCCCAATACCCTTGGAAATACCCGGATGCTGCTGGACTTGTAGCTCGCTGGTTTGGGCATTTTCCCGATGCCTACTTGGGTTCTTTGTCCGCGCTGAGTTGGTTAGTTGCCGGTAGGGAACGTGAACCGTTCCCCATCTATCTCAATGAGCCCGTCGGTTAACAGCGAGTCGATACACCGGCCCAACTGCTCGGGCAGTGGCCAGACCAAGTCGAGGTGGTGCTGGAGGACTGGTTCGGTTGCAGAACGGATTTGGGCCATGATGAGTCCGCGCACCTGCCGGTCGGTTCCGGCGAATTTTTGAGTCTTGCGTTGGGTTGCGTACTCATCGGCAGGGTATCCATCCGCCCGCCATTTGCATAGGTCAACGACCGGGCAGATCTCGCATTGGGTGGACCGTGCGGTGCACAGGGTTGCCCCTAGTTCCATGGAGGACTTGGCCCATAGGGAACCTCCCGCGTCATCCACCGGTATGAGTGTGGTGGCAAATTGCTTTTCTGCAACGGTTAGTGACGGCTTTGGGAACTGTTGACCTTGGAACACCCTGGTAATCACGCGCCGGACATTTGTGTCTAAGACAAGGGCACGCTGGCCGTAGGCAAAGGCCAGAACAGCGCCGGCGGTGTACTCACCAATGCCGGGTAGCGCTATCAACTCCGCATAGGTACGGGGTACTTGACCGTCATATTGCGTGGCAACAATGCGGGCGCATTCTTGGAGCCGGAGGGCTCTGCGCGGATAGCCCAGATTAGACCACTCGGTCAGCACCAAACTGGTTGGGGCGTCAGCCAAGTCCGCTGGGGTTGGCCACAACTGGCGCCAACGTTGCCAAATGGGAACGACCCTTGCGACCTGGGTTTGTTGGGCCATGATCTCCGAAAGCAAGATGTCCCAAGCAGACAGCGCAGGATCGCGCCACGGTAGGTCCCGGGCGTTTTCCAGGTACCAGTTCCCAATGGCGGTGGTTATAACGGCGGGATCTTGGACGTAGGACAAAGTTTCTGGCACTTCCTTATTCTGTCTGATTCCTTGGGTAAACCGGCGCGCCACCCGAGGTATGGACCTGATCCATGTTTACGGTATGGCATGGAGTCCAAAGACCGTAACTCAGATTCTGGACCTGATAACCACCACGAGTGGGATGAAGTAGTTAGGCCGAACCAACGACCGGTAGTTTCTCAGCGCACATATTGGATCCGGCGCATCGTTGCGCTCTTGATCCTGATCGCGTTCATCACCCTCGTGGTCATCGGTGTCAAGGCCCTGGCCAAGGCGCTTTCCAGTGGGGAAGAGAAACCTAAGTCCACCGGATCTGAGCAGGCAAAGCAGACTCCCGACCCAGCTGCGACCGGAACTGAAAAGGACAGCAAAGAGACCGAGAAGGAAACGGATAAGGACACGGATCAGGGCGGCACGGAAACTGAACCGGCCGTGGATGCATCCGGTCCCCAAGAGTGCGACGTTACGAAACTTGAGATGACGGTGACTGCGCCTTCCACGCAGTTCTCAAGTGCCCAGACAAACCAGTTCTCGGTCATCACAAAGTACTCCGGCCAGGAACCCTGCACAATTGATGCGGGCCCGGGGAACCGTCCCGTGACCGTTTTCTCGGGAGAAGACAGGATCTGGTCATCGGCGGACTGCGATGAGACCGGGGCTCGGGTACTTGTTCTGGCCAATGGCGTGCAGGACACCGCGCAGATGGATTGGGACATGCGCCGTTCTGAGAAGTCCTGCACCCCTGACTTAGCCAAGGCCAAGCCCGGAACGTACCGTGCGGTGGTGACGTTGGGCAAGACCGAGTCTGAGCCATACGTCTTCAACGTAGTGGACTGACCCCTACTTAAACTTCTCGCTCCCAAACACTGCCGACATTGGTGTTTCCCGCCCTCGGCCGGCATTGTTGCTCGTGCGACCCCACCGACATTGGTGAATAGTCGACGAGAGTGGCGATAAAAAACACCAATCTCGTCCGCAATACGCCAATCTCGAATAGGGGTGTGCTGCACTGAGCCAGCCGGGGCTGCTATATGTAGGGTTCGTGTTTGCCTGAGGCGATGGATTCGAGGGCGGGCCTGCAAAATGGACGTGCTTACGTGGTTATACGTAGCGTTCTAAGATGCTGGATTCTGCAATGCGGGAGAGTCCCTCACGCACCGCACGCGCACGCTGTTCCCCAACGCCATCAACGGCCATGAGTTCCTCAATCGTGGCGGCCAACAACCGCTGCAATCCGCCAAAGTGAGTGACTAAACGGTCCACAATTGTGCCTGGAAGACGCGGAATACGGGCCATGAGGCGGTAACCGTGTGGGGCAACGGCGGCTTCAAGTGCGTCACCACCACCGGGTAAGCCTAGGACCCGTCCAATGAGGGAGAGGTCAAGCAACTCGGTCGAGTCAAGCTCGGACAACGCAGTTAGGGTCTCATCGACGGTCTGGCTCTTGCGGCCGGTGTCTACATAGTCGCGCAGGACTAGCTCGCGGTCGGAGCCAATAGCGCCAATGAGCTCATCATGCTGAAGCGCGAGCAAGCGACCTTCGGCTCCGAGTTCCAGCACGTAGGTGGCAACCTCGTCTGAAATACGGCCCACCATTTCAAGGCGCTGAACCACGGTGCAGACATCACGCACGGTAACAAGGTCTTCGATTTCGAGGGCGGAAAGCGTGCCACTGACCTCATCAAGGCGTGCCTTGTAGCGTTCGAGTGTGGCGATTGCCTGGTTGGCGCGGCCCAAAATGGTGTCGGGGTTTTCCAGGACGTAACGCTTGTGCCCAACATACAGCGCAATGATGTGCATTGACTGGCTCACCGAAATGACGGGCATTCCGGTCTGCTTAGCCACCCGCTCGGCGGTGCGGTGCCGGGTCCCGGACTCGGACGTCTCAATCGAAGAGTCGGGAAGAAGTTGCACGGCTGCTCGCTTGATATGCCCACCCACACCGTCGACAACCACTGCGCCATCCATCTTGGAAAGTTCACGCAGACGTGTTGAAGAAAATGCAACGTCCAAGATGAACCCGCCGCTGGAAATAGCTTCTACTACGGGGTCATGGCCTAAGACAATGAGCGCGCCGGTGCGGCCACGCAAGATTCGTTCCAGGCCGTCACGCAGCTCTGTTCCGGGGGCAACTGCGGCGAGGGTCTCTCTGAGCAGGTCATCATTCAATGGTGAGTTCAGCACATCTCAGATAATACGTGGAAAACTCGGTGAGCATTACCATTTTGGCCTGTTCGTTACCTTACCTTTACCAAATTTGGATATTTCTGCCTAGACTTGGTGGACCTTTTGAACCGCTTCGAGGATAGTCATGGCCGGCAAGAGTTTTATTCCCTCGGGAGCCTTAACGGTTGCATTGGCGGGGACAACTGCGCGGGTGAATCCCAACCGGGCGGCTTCCGCTAAGCGCTGGGACAATGACGTCACGGCTCGTAGCTCTCCGGCTAGCCCAACCTCACCCAGAGCTATGGTCCCCACGGGCAGTGCCTTGTCTTCGAGCGCACTAATAACTGCGAGCATGATCGCCAGGTCAACGGATGGCTCGGTAATGCGGGCCCCGCCAATGGTTGACACATATACGTCCGCGTCCATGAGCCGGGCGCCTAGGTGTCGGTGGGCGACCGCGAGGATCATGGCCAAGCGGGAAGAGTCGATCCCGGCGGTTGTGCGGCGAGGGTTCGCAAGCGTGGTGGGGACAACGAGTGACTGCACTTCTAGGGCCATAGGGCGCCGGCCCTCAACGGTGACCGTCACGCAGGTCCCGGGGACCAGCATGTTGATGTGGGATAAGAACAGTCCGCTTGGGTCGGCAAGCCCAACAATCCCGGTGTCGGTTAATTCGAAGCAGCCTACCTCATCGGTTGCGCCGTAGCGGTTCTTGACGGCACGCACTGTTCGCAGCCGCGAGTGGCGGTCACCCTCAAACTGGCAGACCACATCGACCAAGTGCTCAAGGGTGCGCGGCCCCGCAACCGAGCCGTCCTTGGTGACGTGACCGACCAAGATGATTGGCAGGTTATGCCCCTTGGCTTGGGCGATCAACGCGCCGGTGACTTCCTTAACCTGTCCCACACCACCCGGGCTACCGTCGACCTCGGTTGAGGCAATCGTCTGGACGGAGTCCACAATGAGCAGGTCCGGCTTAATCGCTTCGATTTGCCCGAGCACCAAACCAAGGTCGGTTTCAGCGCCCAAGAATAGGTTGTCATTGACCGCCCCAATCCGCTCGGCCCGCAACCGTACCTGGCTAGCCGATTCCTCACCGGTTAGGTACAACACGCGCTTCCCTGCCTGGGCGGTGGTGGCGGCGACATCCAAGAGCAGCGTCGATTTACCCACACCGGGCTCACCCGCCAACAGAATCACAGCGCCGGGAACTAACCCGCCTCCAAGTACCCGGTCAAACTCGGGATTTCCGGTTGGGACGGCCCGCGCGGACTCAATATCAACCTCGCCAATAGGCTTTGCAAGCGACTTAATTGGAGTGCTAGCTGTAGTTTTAGGACCTGCCGCTGCGGCATCGGCATCAGTGACGCTGCCCCAAGTTTGGCACTCACCGCACCGCCCCACCCACTTGGGCGTGGTCCAACCGCACTCGGTGCAACGGTAGCCGGGACGGGTCTTTGTATTCTTTGTGCTAACAGCCATGCGCCTAACCTACTACCGCCGTCAGACATTGCACGAGTTGGCTCCGCGGACTGCCCAGCGCGCGTAGAGTTGTAACTAGGTGTACAACTTCTTAAGTTTTGGAGTAGACGTGAGCGAACTAGACAAAAACCCGCAAACCCCAGAGCAGGATAACGCGGATGACCAGCCCCAAGGCTTGCCCAAGGGGCGCATCTTCCTGTGGGTGGGAGCCGGACTAGTGGGACTGTACTTTATTGGCCAGGGTGTGTGGGGACTGATGTTTGGCGAGGCTGACGCAGACCCAGCAGGGCTAGCAACAACTTCTGTTTCAGCATTCCAACTCGGCTGATGTCCGCCACCATTGCACCGCGCAAGTTAACGCTGCGAATTAGCGCAATACTTCTTGGTGTTGTGGGGGTTGCCGCGCTCGCGGTGTTTGCCGGAAACCGCCTCGGGGTGGCCTTGGGGGTCCCCACGGCCGGCCCCACGGTTACGGTCACCGCCGTGGCGCCAACGCCGGACCGCGAGCCGATCGCCCGGGACAATCCGAGCGCGCTGGGTGCCGCGCTTCCCGATGCCTCAGGTGCGTTTGTCCTATGGGCCTACAACCAGCCCACCGCAGCGCAGGGCGCCGCAAGCATGAAGATCTCGGAAGCAGAAGTTCTCGATGCCGCAGGCGGTGCGTATGAGGCAACCATTGACGGGCGGCAGGCTTTCATATTGGTCACCGCATTGCAGTATGCAACGGCCCAGCAGGCCCAAGCGGCCGGGAACGTCATGCCGATTGAGTCCGCCAAGGTAGTAGAAACCGGCGAGGTCATGGTTGGCGACCGGCAGGTCGGATCGTTCACCCGCTACGAAGCTACCGCCACGGAAGCGGAAGCGTTTAGCGCCGGGCAAGTATTTGACCCCGCTGGGATTGTGGTGTGGACCAACGGAACTGTGCGGCTGTTCGCGATTGGGCCAGCACAGCAGATGCAGAATTTCTATCTGGGATTCTCGTTGTAGTCGTTGCGACGCTAGAAAGCCCAGCTGCCCGCCAGACGGAGATTAGGTGGATCTTTGATCCACGCTGTGCCGGTCGTGGGTACGCAGCAGAAGCAGCAAAACACTCCTTAGTTACCTCTTCACAGAAAGAATGCCCATCGGGTTTTTGCTCGGCTAAAGTAGACGCGTGACCTCTGCTCCAGAAAATCGCCCCACTCTCAGCACTGAGCTCCCTGAACAAACATTCTTGCGATGGTATTGGCTGAAAGATGAACTGGAACTCTTTGCGCGTCAGAACAATATTCGGGCTTCTGGGAGCAAAGCTCTTCTGACAGACCGGATCGGTGCGGCCCTCGCTGGGAGAACGTTTGTAGAGCCAACGCCAGTGCGAAGGACCGGAAGCCAACAGCTATCCGGGCCTCTCCTGCCCTCAACACGCATTCCAGCCGGCCAGCGATCCAGTCAGATTGTGCGTGCTTGGATGCTTGAACAAATCGGTCCAGGTTTCCACTTCGACGCCGCGATGCGCGAGTTTTTCGCTCAATCCGACGGCACCAAGACCATGCAAGATGCCGTTGACCATTTTCATGCAACGCGGGATCAGGCCAGTAAGAGCATCGATAACCAGTTTGAGTACAATCGCTTCACGCGTGCTTGGCACCGGGATTTCCCAGAGGGTTCACGCGATGAGCTGCTGAAAGCCTGGCGAGTGTATCGGAACACGCCAATTGATGAACGAGGGTTTGCCTAGCCCTATCAAACCCAGGTTTCAATTGGTACATTAGGGGCACTCGTGCACGCTCATTGGGGAGCAAGAATGCAAAGTTCTAAGTCCGGTTGGTTCATATCTGCAACGGTATGTTTGATGATGGCTTCGGTTGCGATCGCTCCGGTTGCCACCGCAGATAATGGGACATCTACTGCTGCCACTTCCAAACCGTTTATCGCCGATGATCAGTCCTACGTGATCCTCGATGTCACAGATTCGATCGAGACTGGGGACGGCCAGTTCTATCCCACCGACGACCTGCCACCTGACGCACTCATTGTCTTTCGGGACGCGGACGGTAATCTTCCCGGAGGACTAACCGAGGAAGGTTTAGCCAGGCTGATGGAGATGAAGGCTCAAGGCCTCATTGGTCCCGATCAAGGTGGCGCGCTGGAGTTATCTCCTGAGCTCGTTGCATTGGCCAACGGTGGGTAACTTGAAAATGCAGGATGCCCGGATACTGAACGTGAGTGATCATGGGGCTTGGGCAATTTACCGCTCGCCGTGGCTGTATGTGGCTCTCATGGTTGCGTTTGTGATTTCTCCGGCGCTCGCGGTCACCAGTGCGGGTCTCGCAGTAGCTCTGGGGATCCTTGCGCTCGCGGTTCACGGGCACCCCAACCTTAGAATGCACCTGCTTGGAACTGCGGTGGGCCTACTCCTTGGGTCGTTGCCATACCTGGCTCTCATATGGCAAGCGTATGTTCAAAACACAGCATGATCCGGTAGGAGAACGCTGTCTTTCACTCAGGCGCAGCGCACCTCTGGTGCTCTTGGCCGCGCTGGTGGTTGTAACCTCGGCGTGCACCCCAGACGTGGAAGTAGCATCCCCGTACGCGGCGCAGTTTGAGGATGCTCGCCGGGGCGCGACAACCCAGTTTGAGGCAGATGCCCTTGCCGATGACAAGATCTCCCGGGCCGAGTATGTCGAGGCCGAGCAACGTTTTGTTGATTGCATTGCCTCGCACGGCGGCAAGGTGGAACTCGAAGATCAAACCGGCTACTTCACATACGCGATCACAGGCGATATCGAGTTGTATGACAGTGTCAGTGACCAATGCGGACAGGGGGCCAATGCGTTAATTAGCCCCCTATACGTAGACATACTGATGAATCCAAACCGGACCGACTTTGATGAGCTGATGGCAAACTGCCTGATTGATGTTGGCTTAGTCGACCGCACATTCACCAAGGAAGATATGGCAGATCTCGAAGTTCGCGCCAACGGCGGTAACACGTCAACTTCTCTGGCTGATGACGGAACTACGCGCATGGAAACGCACACCGTCGCGATCGACCCGGCGGCTCAGGCGATTATGGAGCACCCGGATGCGCAAAACTGCATGGCAAACCCTGACTTCCGAGGCATCGCCAACGACAGCGAGGACAACTAACTCCCACCCGCCTTGGTGGAAGGTTTAGCAGAATGTCGGTGAACCGCCGCTTGCGTTATAGGCTGACGTGGTGAATACGCGTCCTCCCGGCATGAATGATGTGGCCAAACTGGCTGGGGTTTCCCATCAGACTGTTTCTCGGGTCCTCAACGGCCACCCAAGCGTGCGCCCGGTCACCCGGGATCGGGTGTTGGAGGCAATCACTAGCTTGGGTTACCGCCGTAACTCAGCGGCTCGCGCACTGGTCACGGCAAAATCCGGGGTCATTGGCGTAATCACCACGGGCTCATCATTGTTTGGTCCGCAGCGCGCGTTGATCGCGATCGAAGAGGCCGCGCGTGAGGCCGGTTATTTTGTTTCAATGGCCACGATTAAGCGGCCAAACGCCCGCAATATGAGCGAATTACTGGGGCACCTGGTGGGTCAAGCCGTTGAGGGGATCGTAGTTATTGCCCCGCAGGCAGAAGTTCTCGATGCCGTTCTTGCGTTCCCCACCACCGTTCCGGTGGTCCTGTATGGCGGTGCGCAAAGCGCTGGGCGCGGAGTGCAAACCGTTTCCTTGGACCAGGAGCAGGCCGGCCGAATGGCTGTGGCTCACCTGGCCGAGCTTGGACACACCCGGATTGCCCATGTATCGGGGCCGCTGGATTGGACGGACGCCAAGGAGCGCCTCAACGGTTGGAAGGCTGAATGCAAGGCCCGTAATTTGCAGGCGGTCCCACTGATCCAATCGGATTGGAGTGCCGAGCGCGGCTACGAGGTAGGGATTCACCTGGTTCGCTCGGGGGCTCCCACCGCGGTCTTTGCGGCCAATGACATGATTGCGCTTGGACTGATCCGGGCGTTTACTGAGTCAGGGCTCAACGTACCCGGCGATGTCTCGGTGATCGGTGTGGATGATATGCCCGGTGCATCAAACTTCCTGCCGCCGCTGACAACCATTCACCACCACTTTGCCACGCTAGGTAGGCGCATCATTGAGTCCTTGTTGACGGTGCTGGATGGGGGAGAACCCAGCCACGTTGTCCTCCAACCGGACCTTGTGGTGCGCTCGTCTACTGCCCAGCCGCCCCAGCGCTGAGTCCACCCCGCCTGAACCTGGCCGTAGCGCTGAGCCCACCCCACCTTGAACCCGACCTTTCATTGAGTTTGGCGGATCGCCCCCGAGATTGACGGATCAAGTCGGCTATCTCGGCCCTGATCCGCCAAAGTCAGCGGAGTCTCGGGGCGCAGCGGGTTGCTTTTCTCCATTTGTGAACGCTAACATTGAGGCAGTGTTCTGAGTTGAACAAGTATTTTCTTAAAACCGGTCGGATTCAAGCAAGACGAATCTGCCCGGTGACAACGAGAGGTAGCAATGGAGCAAACACAAGGCGACACGGCAGCAATCCGCACAGCCATTGAAGCGGGGGATACCGCACTGGGAATCGAGTTCGGTTCTACCCGGATCAAGGCGTGCCTGATTGGTCCGGACGGCAACCCGATTGCTGGCGGAAGCCACGAGTGGGAGAACTCGTTTGTTGACCAGAACTGGACCTACTCTCTTGATGAGGTTGAGGCTGGTCTGCAGGATTGCTACCGCAATCTCGTGGCCGAGGTTAAGGAACGGTACGGCGTTGTGCCCACTACGTTTGGTGGAATCGGAGTATCGGCAATGATGCACGGCTACCTTGCCTTTGATGCTCAGGATCAACTGCTGGCCCCGTTCAGGACCTGGCGCAATACTTCAACAGGTCCGGCTGCTGCCGAGTTAACCGAGCTCCTTGGTTACAACATCCCTCTGCGTTGGTCCGTGGCGCACTGGTACCAAGCAATCCTGAACAACGAGGCTCACGTTGACCAGATCGCATTCCTGACCACTCTGGCAGGTTATGTGCACTGGAAGCTGACGGGCCAAAAGGTGCTCGGTGTTGGCGATGCCTCCGGTATGTTCCCAATCGATCCTGTTACCCGTAATTATGACCAAGGCCTGCTGGATTTGGTTGACGAGCGAGTGGCGACCAAACGGCAAAGCCCAAAACTTGCTGATCTGATTCCACAGGTTCTTGTTGCCGGCCGCAACGCTGGAACCCTGACTGACGAGGGTGCTGCTTGGCTGGACCCGGCCGGCGCGCTTGAGTCAGGCATCGTACTTTGCCCGCCGGAAGGCGACGCCGGAACCGGCATGGTTGCAACCAACGCGGTTGCTCCGCGCACCGGTAACGTGAGTGCTGGAACCTCCATTTTTGCCATGGTTGTTCTCGAACGCCCGTTGGCAACGGTCCACGAGGAACTTGACCTGGTCACCACCCCAATTGGTGATCTGGTGGCGATGGTGCACTGCAACAACGGTGCTTCCGAGCTCGATGCCTGGGCCGGCATGCTTGGCGAGTTTGCGCGGGCACTGGGGCACGAGGGCAAGGCGGACGATGTCTTCGGTGCGTTCTTCCGGGCAGCCCTCGAAGGCGATGCAGACGGCGGAAAACTCCTTGCATACAACTATCTTTCGGGTGAGCCAATCACCGGCCTGGAAGAGGGACGCCCACTGTTTGTGCGCACCCCGGATTCCCGACTGACCCTGGCTAACTTTGCTCGCACCCAGATTTACGGTGCATTTGGCACGTTGGCCCTAGGCATGAAGGTGCTCGAGGGTGAAGGTGTGGCAATCGAGAACATGTTCGCTCACGGTGGCATGTTCCGTACCGCCGGCGTGGCCCAGCGTCTATTGGCTGCGGCGATCAACGCTCCCGTAAGCGTTGGTGACACCGCAAGCGAGGGTGGGGCCTGGGGAATTGCCGTGCTGGCGGACTTTGTTCGCCGCATGGGAGGTAGTGACCTCGGTGCACCGGCGCCGGACCTGGCTGCATACCTCAACGACCGAGTGTTTGCCGGGGCGCAGATCGACACCATTAAGCCAGATGCGGCAGATGTTGCCGGTTTCAGCACCTACCTTGAGCGCTACGCAGCCGGACTTGAGGTCCAACGCGCTGCGGTGGCAGCTCTGCCAGCCGCAAACTAATTGCGGAATTTCAAAATTTAGTAGTTTCAACGAGAGGGAAAAGTCATGTCGCAAGCTAAAGGATTAGAGGGCTACGGCCCGGAAGTACTTGCCGAGATTGCTGAAGTTCGCCAGATCGTAGCGGATCTGCACGCAGAGTTACCCCGCTGGGAACTCGTAGTTTGGACCGCGGGGAACGTATCCCAGCGCCTGAAGTCAGCCGACCTCATGGTCATCAAGCCATCGGGCATTGACTACGACGACCTGACCGCAGAAAACATGGTTGTTACCGACCTGTACGGCAACCTGATTGACGGTGCAGGCTCACCTTCGAGTGACACCGCCGCACACGCCTACGTGTACCGCCACATGCCAGAAATCTACGGTGTGGTCCACACCCACTCCACCTACGCAACCGCGTGGGCTGCCCGTGCGGAGCCAATCCCATGCGTGCTGACCATGATGGGTGACGAGTTTGGTGGGGATATCCCAATCGGACCGTTCGCCTTGATCGGTGACGACTCAATTGGCCAAGGCATTGTGGAGACCCTCAAGGACTCCCGGAGCAAGGCCGTATTGATGCGTAACCACGGTCCATTCACCATTGGTAAGGACGCAAAGGCTGCCGTCAAGGCTGCCGTCATGGTTGAAGAGGTCGCCCGCACGGTGCACATCTCCCGCCAGCTTGGTGAACCAATCCGCATTGACCAAAAAGACATTAATTCGCTGTACGACCGGTACCAAAACATTTACGGCCAGTAAGTTCACGGCCAGCAAAATTTCTTCCCCACTTTAGAAACAGGAATAAAAATGCAAAACCCTTTTGAAGGCAAAGAGATCTGGTTCCTGACCGGATCCCAGGGCCTGTACGGCGAAGACACCTTAATCCAGGTAGCCGAGCAGTCACAAGAGATTGCCAACGGCATTGACGCCGCTGGTGAGGTACCGGTCAAGATCGTTTGGAAGCCGGTTCTTAAGGACTCCGATTCGATCAAGGAATTGATCCTTGAAGCCAACGCCAACCCTAACTGCATTGGCCTGATTGCGTGGATGCACACGTTCTCACCAGCAAAGATGTGGATCCGCGGTCTTGCGGCTCTGGACACCCCACTGCTGCACCTGCACACTCAGGCAAACGTTGAGCTGCCATGGTCAACCATTGACATGGACTTCATGAACCTGAACCAGGCCGCTCACGGTGACCGCGAGTTTGGTTACATCCAGACCCGCATGGCCGTTCCGCGCAAGACCGTTGTGGGCCACTACACCAACCCAGAGGTCATCTCCCAGATTGCCACCTGGACCCGTGCGGCAGCCGGTTGGAACGCAGCCAGCAACATGAAGCTTGCTCGTTTTGGTGACAATATGCGCAACGTTGCTGTTACCGAGGGTGACAAGACCGAGGCTGAGATTTCACTGGGCGTATCAGTCAACACCTGGTCCGTGAACGAACTTGTTGAGGCGGTTGACGCAGCAACCGAGGAGCAGATTGACGCTCTCGTTGCCGAGTACGAGCGCCTATACGAGGTCCAGCCAGAACTGCTCAAGGGCGGAGACCGCCACGAGTCCCTGCGCGTTGGTGCGGCAATTGAGATTGGCCTGCGTTCGTTCTTGGAAGCCGGTAATTTCACCGCATTCACCACGAACTTTGAAGACCTTGGCGCACTGCGCCAGCTGCCAGGACTCGCTGTGCAGCGTCTCATGGCTGATGGATACGGCTTTGGCGCCGAGGGTGACTGGAAGACCGCTGTTCTGGTCCGCGTTGCCAAGGTGATGGGCTACGGCCTGCCGGGTGGAGCCTCCCTCATGGAGGATTACACCTATGACATGACCCCGGGCAACGAGCTCATTTTGGGTGCTCACATGCTTGAGGTCTGCCCAAGCCTGACCCAGAACAAGCCAAAGCTTGAGGTGCACGCGCTCGGCATAGGTGGCAAGGAAGACCCAGTGCGTCTGGTCTTCACCGCAGACTCCGGCCCGGCCGTCGTTGTTGCCATGTCAGACATGCGCGAGCGTTTCCGCCTCGTGGTCAACGTGGTCGAGAACGTACAGCCAACCGAAGCACTGCCTAAGCTCCCTGTGGCCTGTGCAGTTTGGAAGCCAGAACCTTCCTTCGCGGTTTCTGCTCAGTCCTGGCTCATGACCGGTGCGGCTCACCACACCTGCATGTCCACTCAGGTTGGCCTTGAGGCATTCAGCGACTTTGCTCAGATCGCACGCACCGAGTTGGTAGTTATCAACGAGGACACCGAGGTTCGCCAGCTCGCCTCGGAGCTCCAGTGGAACCAGGCGTACTACCGCCTAGCGCAGGGTCTGTAAGCCCTCAATCTGTTCGAAGTCTGAGCCTGCCGCACCGCCCAACTCGGGTGGTGCGGCAGGCTTTTTTGTGCAAAGTTAGTTGAGAGCCGCAGAGATGGGATCAATTCGCTTGCAGCGAAATGCATACACTTATGGCAAATTTGCAGAGTGATAATGGCTTTGACCAGTGAATATGAGTGGAAAACGGGTGATTTGTCGCCGTTGCCATGACTCTGAATTCTAAGAGATCTGATCTTCTCCGCCTTGACAGGTATAAGTTTAAGGGCAAAACTAACTGTACGATCTTGGTCAATGTAGAAACCCAGATGTAAATATAGTTTTCTCGAGGAGGAGAAATGTCCTTAAAGCGGGTACTCGCACTTAGCGTTGCGCCACTCATGATTTTTTCACTGGCAGCATGCGCTGGTGGTGGTGCGGGAGCGGGAACTGATCCAAAGCCATCCGACTCTGAGTCTGGTAGCACCTCAAGTGGTGAAGGTGAAAAGGGTTCAGTTGGTGTAGCAATGCCTGAGCAAACCCTTGCTCGGTGGATTGCGGATGGAAATGCTGTCAAGGATGGTCTGGAGGAAGCTGGATACTCGGTTGAACTGCAGTACGCCGGAAACGACATTCCAACCCAGCAGGAACAAATTGACCAGATGATCACCAAGGGCGTTGATGTGCTCATCATCGCCTCGATCGATGGTGCTGCGCTTGGTACCCAGTTGGACAATGCTGCTGCCGCTAACATTCCGGTCATTGCGTATGACCGTCTGCTGACCGGTAACGAGAACGTGGACTTCTACGTAACTTTTGACAACTTCAACGTGGGAGTGCAGCAGGGAACTTCACTCCTGCAGGGGCTTGGTATCAAGGATGATGCCGGAGCAGACACCTACGGGAAGGGTCCATTCAACGTTGAGTTGTTTGCTGGTTCCCCAGATGACAACAATGCTCGGTTCTTCTTCGATGGTGCAATGAGCGTCTTGCAGCCACAGATTGATGCGGGTGCCCTCGTAGTGAAGTCCGGTCAGGCTGAGTTTGGTCAAGTTGCTATCCAAGGATGGGACCAAGCCAAGGCACAGTCCCGCATGGATGACCTGCTGACCTCCTCCTATCAGGGTGACAAGGTTCAAGGTGTGCTGGCTGCCAACGATGCTCTTGCGCGTGGTGCTATTAGCTCGCTGCAGAGCAACGGCTATGACGCGGCTGACTTCCCACCGGTAACCGGTCAGGACTCTGAGGCTGCATCCGCAAAGCTCATCCTTGAGGGACTCCAGTTCTCCTCGATCTTCAAGGACACCCGCAAGCTTGCGGCTCAGTCAGTTGTTGCCGCTCAGGACCTACTTGAGGGTAATGCCCCTGAGGCGAACGACACCGAAACCTATGACAACGGTAAGAAGTTTGTTCCTTCCTACCTGCTCGAGTCTGACATTGTCACCAAGGCCAACATCGTTGAACTCTTGGTGGAGTCCGGTTACTACACCCAGGACGAGATTGAATCCGGCGTAGCCAACTAATTTCTCTAAGTGACATTCTGGCCGTCATCCCGCGCTGCGGGGTGGCGGCCAGATTAATTTTCGGAGAGTGAAGGTGACGGGGATTCATTCCTTGACTTCAAGAGTTAAATTCATCCGCTGATTCTGTGGCGGCAGTCAAAACTCCGTGATTATCAGGTATATACGGGGGATTCCGCTGGCGACTTGAGAATGATTGCCTGCTCACTCTTAGGTGATTGAGATTCTGGTTGAAGATTTCAGTCTACTTTGCCTGCTAAATTGTGAGTACGGTCGCCGTTATCGAACTGTAACCACCTGTTGAGTTCAAGAAGTTGACTCAAGAGGTTTTGAAGGTCAGTATTAGTGATGTCAAGTTAACGCAAGGCCTTCAGCTTGGGGATTACCTCCCGCATAGGTTCTTGTATCTATCCTGATTCAGGATTCTCAAGGAGGAGAAATGAGCAACAAGAAGTTCACCGCGCTTGCAGCGGGAATTGCTCTAACGTTTGGTCTCGCAGCTTGCTCTGGTGGCGGTGCTGGTACCGGCACTGAAACCCCAAAAGAGACGGGGTCTGCTTCTGAGGAAGCTCCAGAAGGCAGCGGTGGTGAGGGCAAGACCGTTGGTGTAGCGATGCCAACCCAGACCTCCGAGCGTTGGATCGCTGACGGTGCTGCTGTTGAAGAAGGTCTTAAGGCTGCTGGTTTTGAAGTTGACCTTCAGTTTGCCGGGGACAAAATTCCAGCCCAGCAGGAACAGATTGACCAGATGATCACCAAGGGTGTTGACGCCCTGATCATCGCTTCAATCGATGGAACGGCTCTGGGTGGCCAACTTGAAGCAGCTGGAGCTGCCGGTATCCCAGTCATTGCCTACGACCGTCTCATTAACGGTTCCGAGCACGTAGATTTCTACGTAACCTTTGACAACTACAATGTGGGTGTCCAGCAGGCCACCTCACTCCTTGTAGGTCTTGGTTTGGTAGACCGCGAGGGCAATAAGCTCGATGGAGTTGAGGGCCCACTAAACATTGAACTGTTTGCTGGATCCCCTGATGACAACAACGCTGGCTTCTTCTTTGACGGAGCGGTAGATACCCTCAAGCCATACATTGACGAGGGTGTTCTCGTAGTCAAGTCTGGCCAGACCGAATTTGGTCAGGGTGCTATCCAGCAGTGGAGCCAGGATGAAGCTCAGAAGCGTATGGAAAACCTTTTGACCTCGACCTACCAGAGCGAAAAGGTTGACGGCGTACTGTCACCGTTCGACGGTATCTCCCGTGGAATCATCACCGCACTTCGCAACGCTGGCTACGCCGATGACGCAATGCCAATTGTAACCGGTCAGGACGCGGAGATCGCATCTGTGAAGCTGATCAACGAGGGCGTTCAGTTCTCCACCATCTTCAAGGACACCCGTAAACTCGCTGCCCAGTCGGTTATTGCTGCTGAGGCATTCCTGAACGGTCAAGTGCCAGAGGCAAACGACACTGAGACTTACAACAACAAGGTCAAGGTTGTACCTTCCTACCTCCTTGAATCCGACATTGTTTACAAGGACAACATCCAGTCACTGCTCATTGACTCGGGTTACTTCACCCAGGAGCAGGTAGACAAGGGCGCTAACTAATTAGCGTTTGAATTACCTACTAACCGCTTGCCGCTGTCGCGGCCACGCTGCTATGGCGTAGTCCGCAGCGGCAAGCGGTTTAGCACTGCATACTATTAACAAGCTGGCCTACCAAAGATGAGGAGGGGCAGGAGCATGAGCGACAATATCCTGGAGATGCGTTCCATCACCAAGACTTTTCCGGGCGTCAAAGCGCTCGAAGACGTGACGTTGAATGTTCAACGTGGAGAGATTCACGCAATCTGCGGTGAAAATGGGGCGGGAAAGTCGACCCTGATGAAGGTACTCTCGGGCGTCTACCCGCACGGCACCTACACCGGTGATATTTACTTCGATGGCAATGTTGAAGAGTTCGGGTCAATCAATGATTCCGAAGACCACGGCATCGTCATTATTCACCAGGAACTAGCGCTAGTGCCCTACCTATCTGTAGCCGAGAATATCTTCCTTGGTAATGAACAAGCCAAGGGCGGGCTTATTGACTGGCACAAGACCAACGCTGAGGCGGCAAAGCTCTTAGCGCGGGTGGGGCTGGATGAGAATCCAATTACTCCGGTTGGTCAGCTTGGTGTTGGTAAGCAGCAACTCATTGAGATTGCTAAGGCGCTATCTAAACGAGTCAAGCTGCTCATCCTCGATGAGCCCACCGCCGCCCTAAATGACAACGACTCAGCTCACCTGCTTGATCTGCTCCGCCACCTCAAGGGGCAGGGCATTACCTGCATTATGATCTCGCACAAACTTAACGAGATCACCGAGATTGCAGACTCAACCACAATCATCCGTGATGGCAAGACCATTGAGACCCTGGATACTAAGTCTGGTGAACTGACCCAAGACCGTATTATTCGCGGCATGGTTGGGCGCTCGCTTGAAAACCGTTACCCGGAGCACACCCCTAATATTGGTGAAGAGATCTTTGCCATCAAGGACTGGACCGTTTATCACCCCACCCAGCATGACCGGGTGATTGTGGACAACGCAGAACTTGATGTTCGCAAGGGTGAAATTGTTGGTATTGCAGGATTGATGGGTGCCGGCCGTACCGAGCTCGCCATGAGTGTGTTTGGCCGTTCCTACGGATCAAACATCTCCGGTGAAGTTCGCATGCATGGGCAGCCAGTGAATCTGCGCAGCGTCGCCGATGCGATTGATGTTGGAATTGCATACGTTTCCGAGGACCGCAAGCGCTATGGTTTGAACCTGATCCAAGACATCAAGACAAATATTACTTCCGCACGGCTTAGGAAGATTTCTAAGACCGGCATGGTGAACTCGAATGAAGAGCTCAAGGTCTCAGAAGAGTTCCGTGAGTCCATGCGTATTAAGACCCCCAACGTTCACGCCAAGGTGGGCCAGCTTTCCGGTGGAAACCAACAAAAAGTTGTTTTGTCCAAGTGGATGTTCACTGAACCCGAGCTCTTGATCCTTGATGAGCCAACGCGTGGTATTGACGTTGGTGCTAAGTATGAGATCTACTCGATCATTAACCAACTCGCTGACCAGGGCAAGGCAGTCTTGGTGATTTCCTCGGAGCTCCCAGAGCTGCTTGGAATTTGCGACCGGATTTACACCTTGGCAGAAGGCCGCATTACCGGATGTATTGACCGGGAAGACGCCAACCAAGAGAACCTGATGGAACTTATGACAAAGGAAAAGGACTGAGCTAGATGTCAGAAACCAAGGGCCTCATGACCCTCCTCACGCGTAACCTGCGTCAGAGCGGTATCTACATCGCTTTCGTCGCTATTGTAATTCTGTTTACCATTTTGACCGATGGTGTTTTGCTTGATGCAAACAACCTGACCAACCTGGTACTGCAGTACTCCTACATTCTGATCCTTGCGATCGGTATGGTTATTGTCATTATTGCCGGTCACATTGACCTTTCGGTTGGGTCGGTAGTGGCGCTCAGTGGAGCCGTCGCTGCTGTGTTGATTCAGAACCACAACTGGTCTTGGGGCGCGGCAATCGCTGCAGCTCTGGCAACCGGTCTTCTCATTGGTGCTTGGCAGGGCTTCTGGGTTGCTTTTGTTGGTATCCCAGCCTTTATTACCACGCTTGCGGGTATGCTCCTGTTCCGCGGATTGACACTGCTGACACTGAGTAACGTCTCCATTTCCATCTACGATCCAACCTACAAGAAGGTTGCCGGTGGGTTCATCAATGGCCTTCTGGGCGGTAATGGTTATGACGCGTTCACGCTGATCCTTGCAGGAATCGGTGTTGCTGGCTTCGCCGTAATGCAGTGGCGTTCCCGTGCAACCCGTATTTCTTACCAGCAAACCGTTGAATCAATCCCAATCTTCGTTGCCAAGATTGTTGCTGTTGCAGCAGTAGTCATGGCTTTTGCTTGGCAGCTAGCCCACGCACGTGGTCTACCGGTTGTGCTGATCATCCTTGGTCTGCTCATCATGATTTACACGATCGTCACTCAGCGCACCATCTTTGGCCGCCACGTATACGCAATCGGTGGCAACCTGGCCGCCGCTCAGCTCTCCGGTGTGAAGGTCAAGTGGGTTAACTTCTTCATCATGGTCAACATGGGCTTCCTCGCCTCGGTTGCCGGTGTGGTCTTCTCTTCACGTTCCTCATCCGCGCAGCCGGCCGCTGGAAACATGTTTGAGCTTGACGCTATTGCCGCCTGCTTTATTGGTGGAGCAGCAGTTACCGGTGGTATTGGAACCGTGGTTGGTGCCATGGTCGGTGGTTTGATCATGGCCGTTATGTCCAACGGTATGTCGATCCTGGGTATTGACCAGTCGGTTCAACAGATTGTTAAGGGACTTATCCTCTTGCTCGCTGTTGCATTCGACGTTTACAACAAGCGCCGCGCAGGTACCCGTTAAGCCAGTGGCTTGCAGTACCCGTAGTTCTTAGCGCGTAACAGCGCAGATAGGGCCTTGTGGTAACCAGAATTATTCTGGTTACCGCAAGGCCCTATTATTTGTTTCGATGACGCTAAGATAGACCTGATCAGCGACAATGATGTCCTGCCTTGAGAGGAAAGTGATGCTGGTGCGTTGTAGCCCTGGTGGCCTAAGAGGCCATAGCCCTGAGCGGCTAAGCAAGCGTCCAACGAGGAGCCGTAGAAACATAGTGGCCCTTGGTCTTATCGGAGTTTTCTTGACCGGTTGCGGCCCCGTTGAACGCCCGGTGGTGGAGACAATCGTTGAAGAGACACCGGCGCCGATGCCTAACTTAGATCATCTTGTCGGAACCGACTACACGGGGCTGAGTAGGAACTTTGACGTGACCGTATTTCCGTCTGTGCTCTTCGAGAACGCTGATGGGTGGCATCTCCCCGTTAGATATGCCGTGACAAATAAGTCCCCGGCTCGCTTTGATGGTTTCTCTGCAAACCTGGCGTTGAACCCGGAGTTTGATAAGTACTTGGCAGGAGGCACTGCCCTAGTACCAATGACCGAGTTTGATATAGTCCCGGCGAGCTTAGCTACAGCCGGTAGCGAAGTAGGAGAACAAGTGGGGCATAAGGGGGATGACGGATTGGCAAGGGGTGTGGAGTTGCGTCAAAACCTGGCCGTGTACATGCCACAGGAACTTGCTGAGTCTGATGTTGACTCCAGCGGGATTCTGGATCTTGGCGCGGATACTGCGCTTGTGCTGACGTGGGATGGCGGCGAGGAGACTGTATATGTTGACCTTGAGATTCAAGACCCGGACAATCTGCTAGGCGCTAACTAGCTTCCCAACCCAGTAAAGACCCGCGAGACCGTCGATTCGGGTAATTAACGCACCCGAATCGACGGTCTCGCGGTATGTAGGTTATGGCCGGGCGGCAAACCGTTCTAAGAGTTCCGAGTGACCGGACGCAATGATCAGGTCATTTGCGGAGATTCGAGTGTCCGGGTCGGCGTAGACAAAGTCGGTGCCGGGGGACTTCACACCGATGATGGTGACACCGTACTTTTCTAATACCTTGGATTGGGCGATGGTGAACCCTTGCGTTTCCTTTGGCGGGCGCATCTTGACGATGGTAAAACCATCTTCCACTTCGATGTAGTCCATGAGCTTGCCGGACACCAGGTGGGCTACGCGGTTACCGGCGTCAAACTCTGGGAACACTACGTGGTGGACTCCAATGCGCTGCAAGATTCGCCCGTGCTCGGCAGAGATCGCCTTGGCCCAGATCTGCGGGGTGTCGATGTCTACGAGGTTTCCGGTGATCAACACGGAAGCCTCAAGGGCGGTTCCTACGCCCACGACGACTACGGAGAAGTCCCGCGCCCCAAGCTGTTCGAGCGCCTCGGGGTTGGTGGCGTCAGCCTCAACTATGGGGAGGCGGTCAGAGAAGTGGGCAACCAGTTGAGGATTCTTTTCAACGGCGAGGACGTCTTGGCCAAGACGGTCCAAAGTGAGCGCCATGGAGGCACCAAAGCGTCCCAACCCAATGACTAGGACACCGGAGTCTTTTTGAATTTCCTTGCCGCGGTGGTCACGGGTTGCCAACCTCGCAGCGCGGTTTGCGAGCGAGGCGGAGGGCAGCCGCAGCGGGCGTGCCAGGTTCGCTGGAATGTCATCTTTAGCCAATGATCGGCCTTTCCTCCGGAAGGCGGATTACTCGCCTTCTGCTGCGCAGTGCTAATGCAGCACCAAGAGTCATAGTACCCACCCGGCCCACAAACATGAGAGCGACAAGAACGTATTGTCCCGAGACGGGGAGTTGGTCGGTGATTCCTGTGGATAGCCCGACGGTGCCAAACGCGGAGATCACCTCGAACAGGACGACATCGAGATTGAAACCAGAAATGCGCAGCAAGATGAGACAAGCCACCAATATGGTCGTGGCCCCCACGAACGTGACGGCAACGGCTTGGCGCAGGGTGTCCCGGGGAATCCGGAACCCAAAGGCATCGGTATCTTTGTCGCCCCTAGCCTCGGCAACGATAGCGAGCATGAGCACGGCCAAAGTAGAGACCTTGATACCTCCTGCGGTGGACGCACTACCGCCACCGACAAACATCAAGGCATCGGTAACCAACCAAGACGCCTCGTTGAGGCTGCCAATGTCGATCGTAGACATGCCTCCGGACCTAGGCATGACCCCAAGGAAGGCGCCGTTGAGTAGTTTGTCTGCCCAACCCATCGGGCCCAGAGTGTCCGGGTTAGACCACTCGGCCAAGGTGAACCAGAGGCTGCCCATCAGAACCAGGAAGGCGCTCGTGGTAACGGTGAGCTTTGCGTGGAGGGACCAACGCCGGAACTTGGACTTGTTACGCGCAACATTCAAAATAACGGGGAAGCCTAATGAGCCTACAAACATTCCCAGCATGATTGGCAGCAGCAGCATCCAGTCAGAGTAGTGCGTGGTTAGACCCTCGGCGGTGGGCACAAAACCGGCGTTATTGAACGCGGAGATGGCGTAGAAGATTGAGTGCCAGGCGGCCTCGCCGGGGGACTCGTGGAGGTATAGGAACCGCGGTGCGAGCAGAACAGCGAGGAGGACCTCAAGAGTTGTTGAGGTGATGATGACGACTCGGATCAAGGAACCAACCTCACCCAGGCGGGTGGTCTTGGTTTCCGATGCTGTCATTAGCCGGGCGGTCAGGCCCAATCTGCGGGAGACTGCTAGCCCCAAGATGGAAGCGAGGGTCATGACCCCGAGGCCACCAATCTTGACCGCAATAATAATTATGGCCTGCCCAAAGGTCGACCAATACACCCCGGTTGGCACCGTGACTAGGCCGGTTACGCACACCGCTGAGGTAGCGGTAAAGAGCGCGTCAATGAAGTCCGCGCGCTCGCCCGTCGCGGTTGCCATAGGCAGCAACAAGAGCGCGGTGAACAACAGGATAACGCCACCAAAAACTAGGATGGCAAGCCTCGCGGGGGCATGGCGAGCAACGCGGTCAATGGCCTCACGGCCCCGCCACAACTTTGCCGCTAACTGCGATGCCACCGAACCCGTGCTCCTCATACTCTGGTGTGCTGTCAAAGAAACTCTGCCATGATTTTTCCCTGGTGGCTTGCTGCCACACGTCTAAGTCTCAAGAGTTACCAGTCAGAACCTAGTATTTGTGGACACGGTTCGTGATTGTGACGCAGATCGCGGTAGTTTGGAGCCATGTCGTTTTCTGCATTTGTCTCGTGGTCACAGGAACTGTTGAAGTATGACTTCGGGTTTGGCCACCCGATGGCGCCTTTGCGCCTTGATCTGACCATGCGACTGAGTAAGGAATTGGGGCTTACTGAC
The DNA here is from genome assembly GCA_039995105.1 of Jonesiaceae bacterium BS-20. Lineage (GTDB taxonomy): Bacteria > Actinomycetota > Actinomycetes > Actinomycetales > Cellulomonadaceae. Next base: position 2,428,355 of record CP146203.1, on the reverse strand, counting down.
AAGCCCGGGGTGCGGTTAGTGGAAAGCGCTGTTGCTTCCGATGCCGCACTTGAACTCGTGCACACGCCCGGTTACATTGCGGCGGTCAAAGCAGCGGGTGATTTTGACCAGCCAGATGCCGCCCGCGGTTTGGGCACCGAGGACAACCCGAGCTTTCCGGGCATGCATGATGCCGCGGCACGAATGACACAGGGGACCGTTGATGGCGCCCTGGAGGTATGGACCGGCGCATGCGATCATGCGCTCAACCTCTCAGGTGGTATGCACCATGCGCTCGCAGATGGGGCTTCCGGATTCTGTATCTATAACAATGCGGCCGTTGCGATCACTCAGCTGCTAGAGCGGGGTGCCCAGCGGGTCATGTACATCGACATCGATGCCCACCACGGTGATGGTGTCGAACAGGTCTTTTGGAATGACCCGCGGGTGCTGACATTCTCTATTCATCAAAGCGGGGCCAGTTTATTTCCCGGAACCGGATTCCCCAAGGAAGTTGGCGGCCCAAATGCGTTGGGTACGGCGGTTAATCTTGCATTGCCGGCAAAGACCGAATCGGCTGGTTGGTTGCGTGCCCTCGACGCAGTACTAGAAGACGTGGTACGCGGGTTTGAACCCGAGATCATCATTTCGCAGCACGGATGTGATTCTCACGGGCTTGACGTGCTTTCAGACCTGCACGTATCAGTTGGAGCGCAACGCCAAGCGGCCGAGTTGATCCATGATTTGGCTCACCGCTACTGTCACGGCAAGTGGGTTGCCTTGGGTGGTGGAGGGTACAGTGTCATAGATGTGGTGCCACTGGTGTGGACTCATTTGCTGGCAATTGTGACCCACCAAGAGCTGGATTTAGACGAACCTACGCCACCAAGTTGGCGGCAGTTCGTCCGAGAGTACGCAGATCACACTCCACCGGGGACAATGGCGGACTGTCATGGAACGCCCTCATTCAAACCGTGGACCAGCGGTTTTGACCCCCATAGTGAGGTCGATAGGGCGATTCGAGCCACCCGGCAGGCATGTCTGCCACTGCTCGGAGTCGATGTATCATTTGAAGTCTGACAAAAAAGTTATTCCAAAGACCTGATTTTGGCAAGATTCACTTCTGCAAGCAGGTAACATGGTAGGTGGACTTTCCCACGCACTGTGCCATGTCTTGGAACTAACTTGGTCGATGTAGCTGGTTTAGTACAACTGGTTAGAATAAGCAGCACGTGCACGTTGATAAGAACAGAACTGTGAGGAACCAACATGGGCTCCGTCGTTAAGAAGCGCCGCAAGCGTATGGCCAAGAAGAAGCACCGTAAGCTGCTTCGCAAGACGCGTCACCAGCGTCGCAACAAGAAGTAGAACTTCTTTTCTAGACTTCTTACAGGCCCGGTCGAAAGACCGGGCCTGAGTTGTATCCAAAAGGTTTAGGCGATCATGCGGTGCGCCCCCACCGAGATTGGTGAAACGCCCCCGAGACATTGGATTTTTTTACCAATCTCGTCCGCGATCTGCCACTCTCGGCAGAGCACTCGCCGGAACGCGGGGGAACATCAACGAAATTTGGTGCCTATTTCCGCAGGCCGCGGGTTACCTTTTTGATGACCAAGGTGATCGCCCAGACTAGGCCGGCAAGGGACGCAGTCTTGATGGACTTACGGGCGGCATTGCGTTTGCCACGAAAGTCGCGGGTGGGCCAACCGGATAGCTGAGCGTGCTTGCGCAGGCGGGCATCGGGATTAATGGCGCAGGGATTACCAACGGTGTTGAGAAGGGGAACGTCGTTCATGGAGTCCCCGTACGCAAACGACGCGGTCAAATCGATGTTGCGATCCTTGGCCAGCGTTTGGGCGGCATTCGCCTTCGAGGTGCCGTGCATGAGCTCGCCAACGAGATTACCGGTGTAGTAGCCGGCCTCATGCTCGACCACTGTCGCAAGAGCTCCGGATACCCCCAGCCGGCGCGCGATGAGATCGCCTACCTCGGACGGGGTTGCGGTAACCAACCAGACTTCATGGCCGGCCGCCAGGTGCTTGTCGAGCAGCTTTTGGGTACCGGGGTAGATGCGATTGGCAAGGACCTGGTCATAGACCTCTTCGCCAATGGAAACAACCTCGGCAACAGAGTGTCCTTGCATGACAGACAGGGCCCTGTTTCGGGTGCTGCTGATTTGCTGGTTGTTCTCACCCATCATCACGTAACGAGCCTGCTGGTAGGCAAAGGCCCAGATGTCCCGCTTGCGGAAGAATCCGCGGTCATACAGTGCCTTGCCTAGGTGGAAGGCGCTAGCTCCCCGAATGATGGTGTTATCAACGTCAAAGAAGGCTGCCACCCGAGGTCCGGTGTCAGAAGGTTCTGGTAGTTCTTGGGAGTCAGGCTCGCCAACTTTGGAATTCACCTCATCAGTCTAGCCAATAGTCCTAGACTTAAAGCATGAATTCCAGTGAACAGGCTCATGCAGGATCACCGTCGGTCACCGCCCGGGTAATTGTTTATACCCGTGCGGACTGCCCGCTATGCGATGTCGCTATCCAAACGGTGACGGAGGTCTGTGCGGAACTCGATCAAACTTTTGCTTTGGTCGATGTTGACTCGAGCCCGCAGTTGCGCAGCCAGTGGTCTGATTACGTGCCGGTGGTTGAGGTTGACGGCGTGCAGCAGGGCTTTTGGCGCATTGATGAGGCTCGGTTGCGCCGGGTGCTCGGTGCGTAACTGCTTTCCGATGCTTCACTAGCATCCACCTTCATGACCGGTTGGGTGTCCGGCTACGTCGCGGCAGTAACTACGGGGCGTAACAACAACGATGCCCGCCTCCGCTTGAAAAAGCGGGGACGGGCATCGGCAAAGTTTGTGAGCGCCAGGGCGCGTGTGTTGTTTGGGCTTACGCGGCTACCGCGGAAACCTCGATCTCAATGCGTACCTTGTCACTGACAAGCAGGCCGCCGGCCTCGAGTGCAGCGTTCCAGGTCAGTCCAAACTCCTTGCGGGAGATCTCGATTTTGCCTTCGAATGCTGCGCGGGACAGGCCAAATGGGTCAACGGCTGAGCCGGTGTATTCCACGTCGAGGGTGATGGACTTGGTGACACCGTTCATGGTGAGGTCACCGGTTACCTTGAGGTCGTCGCCGTCTGTTGCAACCGCGGTTGAGTTGAAGGTCCAGGTTGGGTTGACCTCAACGTTGAAGAAGTCAGCGGAGCGCAGGTGGGCGTCGCGGTCGGCGGTGCCGGTGGCAATTCCGGTTGCGTCCATCTCGATGGCCACGGTTGAGTTCTCGATTGGTTCTGCAACGGTGATGACACCGGTGGTTACTGGCACGGAGCCGCGTACCTTGGAGATTCCTGCGTGGCGGACAATGAAGCCTGCGGTGGTGTGGGTTGGGTCAACGTTGTAGGTGGCTGGTACTAGGCCTGCGGTAAGAACTGACATGTGCGCTCCTTGGGTTAGCGGAAAGTCTGGGTTAAAAGTCTGGTTGGTCTTGACCGGATCCAATATTGCTTGACCGTTCAAGTATCCATTAGTTGAAACTTTAACTAATTTTCCGAGGGGGCGCAAGATCAATTTGAAGATTCAAGCATTAATTTTTGTGTTCTGCCCGACAATTCATCGTAAATTCGCGCAAGATCACGTGGCTCGGCATGTAAAAGGTCCTTCTTCTTTGGCAGACTTGGCACATGGCCTTAACCACTGTTCACCTCATGCGACACGGCGAAGTTTTCAACCCAAACAAGATTCTGTACGGCCGGCTGCCCGGCTACCACTTGTCTGAGCTGGGCCATGAAATGGCCCGCCGGGTCTCGGCTCACCTCAAAGAGCAGGGCAACGACATTGCCCTCATCGTTGCCTCCCCGCTGATCCGGGCCCAAGAGACCGCGGCCCCATCGGCCAAGGCCTTTGGCTTGGACATCCAGACCGATGAGCGGATCATCGAATCGGTCAACTATTTTGAAGGTAAGACCTTTGGTGTGGGAGACGGGTCGCTGCGTCACCCAACACACTGGCCGCGCCTGATCAACCCGTTCCGTCCCTCCTGGGGCGAGCCATACAAGGAGCAGGCCGCCCGCATGCACGCGGCCGTGTACGCGGCGCGCGAGCAGGCGCAGGGCCGCGAGGCTCTTTTAGTAAGCCACCAGCTGCCGGTGTGGATTGCCCGTCAGGCCTTCGAAGGCAAGAAACTGTGGCATGACCCGCGCAATCGGGAATGTAACCTGGCCTCCTTGACCTCACTGTCCTTTGACGGGGACAAACTTGTAGGGGTCAAGTACAGCGAGCCGGTTGCAGACCTGTACCCAACGGCATCAAAAGTGGCGGGAGCGTAGGCTCTCAGTGTTCTTTCAGACCACTTTGGCAAGATGACAACGTGCACAAATCTTTGACTAAACATTTGCAAGTCCCTGTCAGTCGTTCCGGCTCCCGTAAGGGCGTGCGGGCGCTGGTGGGTGCACTGCTGATCAGCGGATTGGTTCTGAGCGGCTGCGCTCAGGACTCCGGCAACGTTGCCCCAACGGATGTAGCCGGGCAAGGTTACCAATCCGGTGACGGCTCAATTACGACGTGGGCGGTTGCTGATCGAACCGATCAGGTAGCGCTAACCGGGCAAGATTATGAGGCCCAAGCCGTCGACACCACCGAGTGGTACGGCGAAGTTGTGGTCCTCAATACCTGGTATGCGGCCTGCCCGCCGTGCCGTGCCGAGGCCCCTGATCTGGTTGCCCTGGAAGAAGAGTTTGCCGAGCAGGGCGTGAAATTCCTGGGTATCAACCGGACCGATGACGCCGGCACCGCCCAAGCATTTGAACGGGAATACGGTGTGACCTGGCCATCTATCAACGATGCCACCGGTTCCGTAATCGCCAGCCTGGCCGGCGTTGTTCCCATCAAGGCTGTGCCAACCACCGTGGTGTTAGACCGCGAGGGTAAGGTAGCCGCCCGCGTGCTGGGTCAAATTGATAAGAGCACCATGAAGGCTCTGATCAGCGACACCTTAGCCGAGGGTAAGTGACCAACAGGTGAGTATGAGTATTGGTGACTTTTTTGCCACCGCCGCTTTTTCCGGGTCCATGCTGCTGGCGATCCCCATCGCCCTCATCGCAGGACTCGTGGCTTTTGCATCCCCCTGTGTGATCCCTTTGGTGCCCGGGTATCTAGGATTTGTGAGTGGACTTGCCGCCTCATCCGCGGGTGACGGCACCAAGTCCAAACCAAGCCGCAGCCGCGTACTATTCGGTGTGAGCCTGTTTATCCTGGGTTTCACCATTGTCTTTGTGGCCGCCGGGGTTTTGACCGGAGTGGTTGGGACCGCACTGAATCAGTGGATGGACCCCATCAACCGGGTACTCGGCGTGGTCATTATTATTATGGGACTGGCCTTCATGGGTGCGGTTCCCGCACTGCAGACTGACCGTCGGGTAGGGATGGGGAAGGCCTCCGCAAGCACAAGCCTGTGGGGCGCACCCGCGCTCGGGTTCGCTTTTGGCTTGGGGTGGACCCCTTGCCTTGGACCTACCCTGGTGGCAATTAACTCGCTCGCCCTGAGCGAAGGGTCAGCACTTCGCGGCGCATTCTTGGCCGTCATGTACAGCATTGGGCTGGGCCTGCCCTTCTTGATCTTGGGCCTGGGCCTGCAATCGAATAAGAAAACTCTCGCCTTCCTGCGCCGCCACCGAGTGGCAATCATGCGCATTGGTGGCGGGCTGCTGATCCTCATTGGACTGGCTTTGGTTTCTGGTCTGTGGACCAAACTCAGCGTCACGCTTACCGCGTGGATTGGCGGAACGGTTACGGTGGTTTAGATGGCAAAGCAATCTTCCGGTTATGTGCCCGAGGGCATGGACAATGCCTTCAATGGTGCGTCCGGGTCCGGGCCAACCAAGCCCAACGTGGCTAAGTTAGGGCTGGTAGGAACGGGTCGGTTTATTTGGCGCCAGCTGACATCAATGCGCGTTGCACTCATGTTGTTGATGCTGCTCGCGGTTGCCGCAGTACCGGGCTCCATGTTCCCGCAGCGGCCTCAAGATCCAGTGCGCACCGCGCAATACATCTTGGACAACCCGTCATTGGGTCCATGGCTGGACCGGTTCGGGTTCTATGACGTCTATGCTTCGCCATGGTTCTCAGCGATCTACATTCTGCTGTTTATCTCCCTAGTCGGCTGTATTTTGCCGCGCACCAAGGTGCACTTCAAGGCGCTGCGCAGTGCACCGCCGCGGGTGCCACGGCGTTTCAACAGGTTCCCGGCCCAGGCTAACGCCACGGTTACGGACCAAACCCCGCAAGAAGTCATTGATAAGGCGAACGCACAATTGCGCGGCCGCTTCAATTTTCTGCCTCGCTTTAGAACAGCGGTAGCGCAAGAAGAATCCGGGGCCCTGACTATCTCGGCTGAACGCGGGTACCTGCGCGAGTCCGGAAACTTGGTTTTCCACATTGCCTTGCTCGGCATCTTGTTGTCCTTTGGGGCCGGCCAGATGCTGGAGTACCGCGGTCAAGCCCTGATCACCGAGGGACGCGGTTTTGCTAATGCCGAGGTTGCCTACGACTCGTTCTCCTCGGGAGCCTGGGTGGGGGAGGACACCCTTGAGCCGTTCACGCTGCAGCTCAACGAGTTTGTTTCCTCCTTCCGCCTGTATGACTCCAAGGCGTTGGACTTCACCGCCTACGTCACGCTGACCGAGCCGGACGGCACCAAACGCGATGAAGCGGTCAAAGTTAACGAGCCCCTCATCCAAAACGGCACCAAGGTTTACCTCATGGGTAACGGGTACGCTCCGGTTATTACGGTTCGCGATGCCGCAGGCGAGGTAGCGTTTTCTGGTTCCGTGCCGTTCTTGCCCGAGGACGATTTTTACACCTCAACGGGTGTCATCAAAGTTCCTGATGTTTCAACCGGTGAGCAGATGGGCTTTGTTGGTTACCTGCTACCCACCGCCGACTTCTCAACCGCAAGTGCAGCCTCGCTGTACCCGGAAGCACTGAACCCGTACCTAATTTTGGACCTGTACACGGGTGATCTGGGGCTGGATGAGGGCATGCCACAGAACGTGTACCGCCTGACTACCGATGACATGACCATGGTCAACATCCAAGATGGGGTTCGCCGCCCGCTCGTGATCAAGATGGGCGAGGTCTTTGAACTCCCCGGTGGCCTAGGAACCATTGAATTCAACGAGATCCCGCGGTATGCGGCCTTTGACCTGCGGTATGACCCAACGCTCATGGCACTCTTGATCACGTCGGTCGCTGCTTTTGTGGGCGTCGCGGTATCGCTGTTTACACCACGCCGCCGAGTCTGGCTGCGGGTGACGGAGTCAGACGCCGGCACCGAGGTTGCTCTGGCCGGTCTTGCCCGAGGCGACGACTTTGGACTCCAAGGCGAGGTAGATAGGGTTCTGTCCGCAATTGTTGATGAGCCGGATGCCCCAAAGGCCGCTAAATCTAGAAGCCGGGAAATCTAGCCATGGCACACTTATATGAGAACAACGAACCTCTTACGTGGGCCACAAGCCCAAATGAGCGCAACATGAAGACGATACAAATCCTTGGAAGGGTTCAGTCATGCCGTTAGGTCAAATCAGCGACTTCATTACGTGGGGGACCATAACCGCGTACACGATTGCCATGGTCTGCTTTGCGGTCGACCTTGCCAAGGTCTCCGAGCTGGTGGGGAACCGGAAGATGGCCGCTCTTGCAGTTGGCAGTGGTGGTACGGCGCTGGCCGAACCCACCGAGCCAATCAGCTATGTGGGCCGCCGCTCCAAGTCCCTGAACATTGCGATGGCTACGACCGTCATGGGCGCGCTGCTGCACCTTGCCGCGATCGTGACTCGCGGTGTTGCCGCCGGACGTGTGCCTTGGGCCAACATGTTTGAGTTCTGCCTGACCGGAACCTTCGTTGCCGTAGCCGTCTTCCTAGGTGTCCAAATCTTCAAAGAGATCCGCTACATGGGGGTACTCGTTACCCTGCTGGCAGTCCTCTTCCTCGTCGTGGGGATGAACTCCTTCCACATCGTTGCTGACGGTGTCCAACCGGCCCTGCAAAGCTACTGGTTGGTAATCCACGTTGGTATTGCGGTTGGTGCCACCGGAATCTTTACCGTCGCGGTTGTTACCTCGATTCTGCAGCTCCTGCGTGATTCACGGGACACCGGATCAACGCTCCTGCACGGTGAGGGCGCGGTGATCCGTGGAAAGAACAGGTTTGCCACCAAGGCGCTGGACTTTGCTTGGCTCGAGGTACTGCCATCGGCAGCTCGCCTGGAGGCGTTGAGTTTTAGAATCAACGCAATTGGCTTTGTCATGTGGACGTTCACCATCATCGGTGGGGCCATTTGGGCAGACGAGGCGTGGGGCCGTGCCTGGGGCTGGGACCCTAAGGAAGTTTGGTCATTCGTTGTCTGGGTGGTCTACGCCGCCTACCTGCACGCGCGCACTACCCGCGGTTGGTCTGGACGCCGGTCCGCCTACTTTGTTCTCATTGGTTACTTCACCGTGCTGTTCAACTTCACGGGCGTGAACATCTTGTTCAACGGTAAGCACTCCTACTCCGGCATCTAAGCATTCCGCCTGGACCAACAAACGTGATTGGCCGCCACTTTAAACTTGAAGTGGCGGCCAATGCTATTTGAGTTTGCAAGTAGTCTCAGGTAATTCTTGCTAGTTCCCGGTGGGGGAGTAAGCATCGGTGATCACGGTGACCCCGTCTGATTCGTAGGCCGTAATCAAGCCGGGTTCAGGATTCGTTGTTCGCAAACCCTGCGGGGACTTCATGTCTTCAAAATCATCTGGGAACATCTGCGCTCGGTGCACAAAACCAATAGTTTCTGGGTCTACCCAAACGGCAACAAGGTCTGGAAAGTCCGCATAGGTACTTGCGTTTGAACCGGTACCGTAGGTTTGGCCTTGCGCATTGGTGCGGTTCTCTACGGGGTGTAGGTTGGCTTGGCCATACGCCTGGATAACTTCTGCTGGGGCTCCAAAGAGCGGAGATTCTGGACCAGAGATGTCTTGCGTATCTTCTGAGGCGACTGAGGGATCAGACTGCTTGGGATCAGGTCCCTTGAGCGCTAACATCGCGATTGCCGCTCCGGCTCCCAGCCCAATTACTCCGGTCACCGCGATCACTCTTGTCTGCTTCGAAGGCCTTGTCATATTTGCTCCTAGGTACTGTCGGTGCGGTTCCGGCTAGGGAAGAACTCGGATGAGGAAGAACCCAATGACTGGCACCCACAACAGATAGCGCAAGCTTGAGGGCCGCTTTCTTGGTGTTCTGTGGGGCTTGGGGACCAGAGTCCCTAAATGACGGTCCAACGGGGGACTGGTTCATTCCAGGCAGGCTGGTGAAGTCGACCGGTTTGTTCTTGCCAAACTCATCCATGGTGCCTCCGTTGTTATATGAGTAGATCGCCCCAAACTATCGCACGCCAACTAGAAATCCTAGGGTTTGCGCAATTTGGCTGGTTCGCAAACCCTCCCATGGGATAGCATCACCGAACCTAAAAAAGTGGACCGCAATCAAAAATGATTGCGGTCCACTTGTCTGAAAACCTTAGAATCGAGCCAACCTAGTTGTCCGGCTTGGGGTTAGGTCCATCACCCTCAGGCTTCTTGGGCGCGTCCGAGTCTGGATCGGTGCTTGATTGCCCTTGTTCCTTGGCGCGGCGTTCTTCCGCTTCGCGTTTGCGGCGTTGCTCTGCGGCTAGTTTCCAAAGAAATTCAGGATCATCATCCGGGGCGCCCGTACGGGACCCCGTAGCGCGCGTGCCGTAATACGGTGCGCTTGAGCCCGAAGATGGCGCTGCGCCCTGTTGTAATGCGGATTTACGTGCGGATATGAAGACCAGCCACACCACGCCGCCTAAGATGGGGATGCAGGCGACAATAACCCACAAGAACTTGGGGGTTCCGCCGCGGCGGTGATCATCACTGGACAGCACGTCGGCTACGCAATACAGCGCGAGTGCGAAAACAAAGAGAAAGAATAAAGCCCTGGGCATGTTCCTAGCCTAGAGGGTTTAGGCTAAGAAGGTGCCATTACTAACTTATTCTCTGTATCGAGTCCTGCTTATCGTGGGTGCGGGCGCCATTTTGTATGCCTTCGGTGCCCGCTCACTGACGCTCGCGATCCTAGCGATCTTTGTAGGAATGCTTGTGTCCTACCTTGTTTTGAAGGGGCCTCGTGACAAAGCCGCGGTCTATCTTGCCGAGCGCAAAGCACACCGGGAACGCACCGGTGAACAGTTCAGCGCCGACATTGAGGCCGATGCCCGTGCCGAGGACCAGCAACACTACGACGAGTAGCGCTGAGTTTCAAACGCTGAGCTTTAAACGCTGGGCTACAAACGCTGAGTTTCAAAACGTCCCGGCGGCCCGCCACAGTCTTACGCTGGCGGGCCGGGACGTTCGTATGTGGACTTGTGGCCCCAGATCGATACTGGTGGATTGCTGACGAGACTGTCGAAAAAATCGATCATCTCGTCAATGAAACACCAATCTCGGCGGTGTGGTGGGCACGCTCCTAGTTGAGGCGGCGGGTGCGCTCCTAGTTAGAGGGCGAGTGATAGGCCCAGCAGCACACCAAATGCCAGCTCGAACATGCCGGTTCCGGCAAGAACCGGAACCAGTAGTTTGCCGCGTGCACCGGCCACGATCGGCAGGGTCAGCAGCACGGCGGGGAGCAGTAGAAACAGGACCGAGAGTGCCCAAGGGGTCCAAAATGCGCAGGCAACTCCAAGCCCTATCGGGATCCAGATCATTGCCAGGTACGCCTGACGGGCCCTAAAGTCGCCCATGCGCACAGCCAGGGTACGTTTGCCAGCAACAATGTCGGTGGGGATGTCCCTGATGTTGTTTGCCATCAAGATCGCGCAGGCGATCAGCCCAATAGCCACCGCACCTAGGATTGCGGGCATGGTAATTTTCGATGCCTGCAGGTAGGTCGTTCCGAGCGTCGCTACGAGGCCAAAGAAGATAAAGACCCCAACCTCGCCAAGGCCAAGGTAACCGTAGGGCTTCTTACCGCCTGTGTAATACCAGCCGGCCAAGATGGACAGAGCACCAACAATCAGGAGCCACCAGTGCCCGGTGATAATAATTGCGATCAAACCCAGCACAGCGCCTATGGCAAAGCTTCCAACGGCCGCCCGTTTTACATCCTTGGGCTGGGCAATTCCGGACGCGGTCAAACGCAGGGGACCAACCCGGTCGAGGTCGGTTCCGCGTACCCCGTCGGAGTAGTCATTGGCGTAGTTGACACCAATCTGCAAAGCGAGAGCCAAGCCCAGTGCGAGCAGAGCGGGAAGCAGTGCAAAGGCATCGATCTGGGCGGCAGCCCCGGAACCTACAAAGACGGGGGCTGCTGCGGCGGGAAGGGTACGCGGGCGCGCACCCGCAATCCACTCACCTGTTGTAGCCATGACACTCCGATCCATTACACATCTGTTAGTTTTGTGTGCTCGCCCATCTGGTTACTGCACGGCGGTCAACCTTGCCGGACTCGGTCAGCGGGAACCCCGGCATGACCAGAATCTGGGTTGGACTAGCACTTCTATCTAGATTATCTGCAACGAAGCGGCGCACATTGTCCAGTAGGTCGTTCTCGCTCACAGCGCACTCAACATCTGGGCTTTCAACAACGGCCACCACTCGCTGGCCCCACGTTGGATCCGGTACCCCAACCACGCAGACCTGACCTAAACCGAACTTCCCGGTCAAGAGTTGCTCGACCTGGTTGGGGGAGACATTTTGGCCACCACTAATAATGATGTCGTCGGCCCGGCCCACTACGGTGAGTGTGCCCTCGGGGGAGATAACCCCTAGATCGTTGGTGCGGTGCCAACGCACGCCGTTGGGGTCGGCGAAGAAGGCATCGGAAAATTCTTGTAACTTCCCATCCTTGAGGTAGCCGTTGGCAAGCATGGGGCCGGAAATCAAAATGCGGCTGGGTCTGGTGGGATCCTCAGTGCGCACGGACGCGACGTCGAGGGGCAGCCCGTTGTATACGCAGCCGCCAGCAGTCTCGCTCATCCCATAGGTGGTCACCACCGTAATGCCAAGGGCGGCGCACTGCTGCAAGAGGTGACCCGGTGCCGCAGCCCCGCCCAGCAATATCGCTTCAAAGCTTGCCAGCGCGGCCACAACCTCATCTCGCACTGCGGCCGGGGCCCCCAACAGCCGGTGCAGCTGGGTGGGAACCAGAGAAGTAAATGTCACCGACTGGGTGAGTTTTGCGCAAGCGGCTAGGAAGCTCGCAACGGTGAACCCGGCACTCAGATCCATGGCAATAACCGGGTGACCGGCCAACGTACTGCGGGCCAGAACTTGGATTCCCGCAATGTGGTTGGTGGGCAAGGTGAGTAGCCACTGACCGTGTTTGTTTCCAAAGAAGCGGGCCGTGGCTGCCCCGGATTCCCGTAAAGCGTCGGCGGAGACAACCACGGTTCTAGGCTGTCCGGTAGACCCCGAAGTCTGGACCAGAACAAACCCTGGGATGTTGGGGCTCAGAATCTGGATTAGGTCAGCTTGGGTATAACTCTGCCCAGGTGTCGATGAGGAAAACGATGTAAGGCTCACAACTCCAGCGTAGTGTGGCAAGTACCGGAGTACTGAATTACGCCGCCGGTGTCAGAGCAGACAAGGACTTGCCACATGAATCATCTAGGTTTGCGTACCCGGGCGATAGCCGCGGTTATCGCCGTAGTCGCACTGGGATTGACCGCCGGTTGCTCCGGTTCTGGCAACCCCAAACCAACGGTAACCGAGACGCCTGTGGTTGAGCCCAGCAAAACTGATGCGCCGGCGCCCCCTGATGTCGATGTATGGCCGCTCACCGGGGTGCACTCGGGACAGATCGTTGAACGTCCCGCTGTTGCCGTCAAAATAGAAAATACTGCGGCGGCGCGCCCCCAAACCGGCCTCAATGAGGCTGACGTTGTTTGGGAGACCATCATCGAATTTGATGTCTCACGGTTGCTGGCGGTCTTTCACTCCAACTACCCGGAAATAGTTGGCCCAATCCGATCGGTACGTCCCGTTGACATGCGGATTTACTCACCGCTCGAGCCGGTGTTTGTATTTTCTGGTGGGCAGCAGGGAATTCTTGAGCTTGTTCGCCGGGCACCTGGGCACTGGCTGGAGGAGAACCGTGGGGCCTCACAAATGTGGCGGGACCACACCCGCAACGCTCCGCACAACTTGTATGGTTCCGTCCCGGGTCTGGCGGAACTCGCCACCGATGTCACCGCACCACCCTCGGAACAATTTGAGTTCGCCCCCGATCTTGACCAGGCCGTTGCGGTAACCTCAGGGGCCGTAACCAACCGCATTGAACTAAGCATGTCCCCGGCAGCCCAACCGAACTGGACCTGGAACAACACCGCAAACGCGTGGCTGCGTAACGAAGGAAGCCAAGCGGCCATGACAAGTGGTGGGACTCAAATCCAAGCCACCAACGTGGTCATCCTTGAGGTTAAGGCGGTGCCGTCCGGGTTCACTGCCCAAAATAACGCCTCGGTTCCAGATGATGTACTTGAGGGTGAAGGCAACGCGACCATAGCAACGGGTGGCAAGACTATCGCCGCAACCTGGCACAAGGCAGACCAGAATAGCCCGCTCACCCTGCAAACAGCCGCCGGTGAGCCGGCGCTGCTAGCTCCCGGGAACACCTGGGTTGAAGTGCTCCCTCAGCCGAATGGCACCTTTACCCTGAGTCCGTAGGGGAAGGCGTCATCCTTTGGTATGGGTAGTTCAGCCGGAAATATCCGCCCTCAGGTGATTCCCATTTGATGAACCCATTGGGAGAATTGGATCATGGTAGCAATCGCAACGTCCTCGGTGACTACCGGGACCACACAGAGTAAGGCAGCCGTAACCGCCCAAGCGCCAACGGCGCCGCGTCCTGTGATCGTGCGCAGATTTTCACCATCGAGCATTGCCGCAGTCGTAGCTTCCTTTGCAGCCGTCACCGGCCTGCTCATAGGCACAGGCATTATCTTTGCTGAGGTCATTACCAAGGTTCTGGGAGGATTTGCAGGCCTGTAGTACGGGTTGGTTACCCAAGGCTTCGCAACAATCTCTACAGCAGTACATAACAGTGGCTGCCACACCGTCCAGGGTGTGGCAGCCACTGTTGAGTTAAGGGTTAGCGGCCCTTGAAGTACTTGAACAGGTACTTTTCTTTGATGAGTGCGGTTGCAACGACGGAGCCTAGGACAACTCCTACCGCGGCGAGCAGCACCACCTGAAGGCCAGGCACAAGCGCGGCCCAAGAGACCTCCCGTTCGGGGCTCAGGGACTGCCAACCTAAGAATGCGGACAGGACAATCACCCCGGGGATCACCCACGCGAGCGTCTCAAAGATCCCTTGGATCACCAGAGAAATCTTGTCGACCCCAGCATGGAGCGCCCCGGCAATCTCTAGACGGCGCGTGTGAATGAGTCCAAAGCCCAGCACCAGACCAACGAGGACTCCAAGCATCGCAAAGTATGGCGTGGTGATCCGGTCAAGTCGATCTTGGGGATCGAACTTGATGCCCTTAGTGCTATTGAACTGTTGAATTTGGGGCGAAGTTTCTGCTGGGACATTGGCGGCTATGACCGGCAACGCAAGGACGCCTTCAAGGCTGATGTTCTCTGGCCAAAACTCGACCCAGCAGGAATCGAACGTGCCGGTTGGTGGCACCACGGAGATGAGGTTGTAAGCCAAGGATGGATTGCGCCCGTCATCGGGGTACGGGTAGACACCAGTAACTGGAACGTCTTGCGCGCTTGCAAAACTCACCCGCTTGCCGTTGGCGCTAGTGACACCGAGGGCTTGGGCGAGGTCTTCAGACACCCACAAGCCGCCCTGGGATCCGGAGGAAACCTGGTGTACTCGCAGGACGTCCTGCAAACCTGAGGTTGCCTCTTTGGCGGAGAAACTTGTTGACGGCAGGGCCAAGATGGTCTGCTCTTGACCCGCGCGGACGGCGCCGGATCCGGCAACTCCGGGAGTGTTTGCTAGCGCGTGGCACTGGGCTCCGTCGATCGCACCGGCCAGTTCAAGCACCAGCACGGCGGAGCCTTGCGTGCGCCATTTGGCGGCGTCGGCATTTGGCGGCGTCGGCATTTGCCTGTGTGAAGGCCCCAACCTGAAAGTTGGCTAGCACGCCAATGGTGAGCGCGAAGACCAGGATGCCAATGATTGGCTTGGATACTCCGGTTAGGGTGTTACGCCATGCCTCCCGGATGACCTCACGTAGTTTGATCACGGGAGCACCAGCTCCGCTTGGAAGTCACGCAGGTCTACCGCACGGTGACAGGAATCGCGGGTGTCAACGTCGTGGGTTGCCACCACAACGATTGCGTTGTCCATGGCTAACTCGCCCAAGACCGCGTTGACCGCCTTGGCAGCGCCTGGGTCCAGTTGTGCGGTGGGCTCATCAACCAGCAGGAGTGAGGGTGCTTTTGCTACCGCCCTGGCAAGCATGAGGCGTTGCGCTTCACCACCCGATAGGGCGGAGAAGCGTTGGTGCGCCACGGGTTCCAGGTCAAAGCGAGCAAGGATCTCCAAAGCCCGGTCCACAGCGTCCCTACGGCTTAAGCCTTGGGCCAAGTAGGGCAGTGCCACGTGGTCGATTGCGGACCGGCCCGCAACACCGTAGGGGTTTTGAAATACCCAACCTATGGTGCCCACCTGATCCCACTGCAGTTTGCCCGCCTTGGGTTTTTCCCACCCGGCCAGCAGGGATAAGAGCGTGGACTTTCCTGAGCCTGATGGACCCGTCAGCGCAACGAGCTCACCGGGCAGGAACGTGAAGCTGAGGTCGGTAAATAGCAGTCCGGTCCCCTTAAACGAGTGGGCAAGTCCCTGTCCACTTACCTGCATGAGGTGGCATCCTTGGCCGGGTTAGCGATGACTTGAGTGACCGCCGTTTCGCTTTGCACCATGGTTACCCCAAATTGTGATGCCACAATTTGAACGGCGGCGGGACCAGCGGGGGTGAGGACGCAGGCTTGTGGTCCGGTGACTTCATACAATGCCGATGCCGGAACACCCAGGACCGTTAACGGCTGCGCTAACTGCGTCTCGATGCTTAACTCGCGGTTGGGATCGGTCAAGGACATTTGGTACGTGCCACCGTTCTCAAACTCGTTGAGAAACTCTGGGTCGGTGATGGTCCCGCTGTCATCCAAAATAACCGTGGTGTCTGGCAAGACTGCCTGTCTGGTCCCGTCGAGCCACTGCGGGGAAGGGACGTACTCCAATTGGGTGATCCCACCACCGGAGGTAAACAACGTGGCTGATTGCTCTGCCTGGGACCCAACCTCTGCTGCGCAATCAGTAACAGTAAGTTCTGGCTCGGGGATCCAAATGACTTGGCTTAGGGGGAGCGTTGTTTGTTTGGCGGACTGGCCCACAGCCTTCCACATGCGGGCCACAGCTTGAGCTGTGGCATCGCCGTATATGCCGTTTGGCTCGGCTTCCAAGTGCCCCAGCCGCTTCAGTTCCTTTTGCAGGTCTGTAACGTCACTACCCTTGGCACCCTTTTCCAAATCCCGCCATGGTGGCTGGGCCAAGTGCAACAGCACAATCTTGTTGTTGGCTATTTCAAACGGGGCCTGACCGGACTGTAGTAGCTCCCCGGCCTTGCAGCTACTCGCTCGAATAACACCGGGGGCACTCGACTTTGCTTCCCACGATGGCGAGGTTGTGACCGTGACCGGAACACTGCGAGTATCAATATAAGCTTGGGGCGCTACATCTACTACTTCGGCAACACTAGGGTCTAATACCCAATCGGGTGACGGTGTAGGTAGTACAAAGAGTGCAGCACCAAACCCAATGCCAACTCCAAGCAAACCAAATAAAACGCCTAACCGGGCAACGCCGCCACGGGATGGCTTATTTTTCAATTCTTGCCTCACATTGTGGGGTTCATGGTGCATAAAGACGCGTCAGGATCTTCAAGGGAGATTCCTCCTGGAAGAATGATCTCAGATGTTTCTGAGAATACTACTTTTTCACCAGCCCCCAGTATCTCTGCAGTGGTACTGGCCTCTAGTAGTTCTTTGAAGTCTTTGCCAGTAAAGCCAACTGGTACCAAGTTTTTACGCACAAGGCACTGTGCAACGAGAGAGTCAAAATCTTCGTTATTGGGGTTGATGACTTGTGAATGGAATAGTCCTTCCGCATCTCCAAGCCATTGGATATAACATTCAGTTTCGCTATCTTCTTGTTCTATGGTGAGTTCGCCTGCAATCGTAAGATTGTCATAGCCAAATCCGGTATCTGCGAAAAAGCCTTCAATGCCTGCATCTGCTAAACAAGAAATGAACTGGCCCTGGGCATCCTTGATTTCGGCTACGGTAACTTCGCCGTCTTCGAGCATAGCTTTGACATAGTCACTATTTGTCCCGGCCAGAGCGGCAGCATATTCAGCAGCATAAGGTGCTTCTTCCAACTGATCTACGGAGCAAGAGGCTAGAACCAACAGCATGACCGTGAATACGGCAGAGCGAATTACCGTGCGCAAGATTTTTCGCTCCATTCAGATAAAAGTGAGATACCGGGGCTAGGGAAGCCTTTCGCCATATGCTATCTAGTGGGAGTCATCATGCACTGGGCAGCGGCAGGGTCGTCAAGGGAAACACCTCCGGGAAGTAATATCTCCGGTGGCTGTGGTGCTTCGTAGGTTTCGCCAGCTTCCAACGTAACCTCTTCAACATAGGGCGCGTGTAGTTCTTGATAATCCTTGCCGGTAAACCCTGGGGCAACCAAGCCCTTTCGGACAAAACATTCCGCAGTCAGGGAGTCCAGATCACCATTTTGGGGGTTGATGACTTGATCTTGGTACAGGAAATCTGCGTTACCCATCCACTGGTCTCGGCATACCT
Organism: Jonesiaceae bacterium BS-20; assembly: GCA_039995105.1. Taxonomy (GTDB): domain Bacteria; phylum Actinomycetota; class Actinomycetes; order Actinomycetales; family Cellulomonadaceae. The sequence continues at coordinate 2,410,504 of CP146203.1, read as the reverse complement.
CCTCGATCGGCCACCAGTCTTGGTCTGGTTCTCCTAAAAAGGAGAGGATTCCAAAACCGTATCCGGAGTCCTCATAGGAGGCTTCGACGCCTGCTTGGGTGAGGCAGGAAATGAGTTGTCCTTGGGCATCCTGCATCTCGGCTGCAGTAATTTCGCCGTCTTCCAACATGGTCTTTACGTAAGTGCTTTTTGCCTCAGCCATCGCAGTTGCATACTCAGCAGCATAGGGTGCTTCCTGAGTAGTCTCACTTGAACAAGCGGTAAGGCTCAATGCCGCCGCAACAAATACCACGCCGTATTTTAGTAAGTGCAAGGTTCTTGCCCCAATCAATTCTTGGAGAACACCACAAGGAACGTGCTGATAGACTGATCGCGTTGGTTAACTACGTTGTTAATCAAGGACGTTAGCAGATACTGCTGACTAAATAGAGAGAGTACACAACGGTTTTCGACGGTGAAAGTGGAAAACATGGAAAACAAGACCAGCACATTTTGGCGGATGCTTCCAAAAACTTGGGGAATCATATTCGCGGCTCAGTTTCTTTGGGCAGGGTTTCTGTTTCTGTTGGGCTTGTTTCTCCCAATGACCTTGAGTTTCAGTGAACTGCTAACGGAAACCTACCTACAAATTTCTTGGGCACTTGGACCAGTCCTGGCGGCGCCGTTGCTCGCAATCGCTGTGGCCGGGGCTCGAGTCCGCTCACACGGCCTGACCGTGCTGCGTTTACTTTTGTCTTGGGCTGCTTACTTCCTGCCAGTGACTGCGCTTGCTCTCATACAGGGGGAGTCAGTATTTCCATTGATCTTCTACACATTTGCTGTGTATGGCAATGCGTGGGCGGTGCCCATTGCAACTGCAATTTTGCTTGGGAAGGTTTTTTACGCGCCCATGCCCCAGACTCCAGCAAATTCAGTTGCATTAGGTGATTCTTGGAGAGCACCGCAAAGGACGTGCAGATAGCCCGATGGTGTTGGTTAACTTCGTTGTCAATCGAGGGCGTTAGCAGATATGGAGAACTGCGTTGCGCGAATATTGATGAAACCGTCCAAAAGGTTTGTAACGGGTCAATCGACTTCTTTAACTGATAACTCTTGCGGTTCGATGTTAGAGTTTCCTTGCAATGTTCACGGGTGAATTCAAGGTGGAATTCATAGTGCCGGGTCGTATCTGGGATTCATCTGCCCCCGTTATTCACGTACTCCACAAACCAGCTGTAGTTAAGGGATCGTACATTGAAGAAACGCAATAGCAGAGCAAGGTATTGGGCTTTCCTGCTCCTTGTCCTAGCTGTTGGTGGTTGCGCCAGCGGCCCCGAAGCGTATTCAGGGCCGCAGTATCAAGATTTTGATTTTGCGATTTTGGAACAAGAAGCTCAGACAGTTGCGGGCTGTGTAGAGGAAAGGTCCGGCTTTGTTGTGGACGCACTCACAGATGGGAGTTTGGGGTACGGTTCTGCAACCATCCCGGAGTCTCAATGGGGTGTGGTGGACGAAGTCATAGACGAATGTTCAAAAGAGTTGACCCCACAGCCCCCTGAAATGTTCTCGGTCGAGTCGCTTGAACACCTGTATGGTTTGCAGATTGAAGCAAGGAATTGCTACATCGATTTAGGGTATGACCTTCCTGAACCGACTTCTAATGAGACTTTCTTAGATGAGTATCAGTCCGGTGAAGTATTTTGGAATGTGATTCAGGATCTCGTAGTAGGACACCGGCTTTCTGAGGGGAAAGCAATGGAGATTTTTGAGACGTGTCCAGATCCATTCGCCTTCTTTTGGCGTTAGCACTCCCTACCTCCGTGGTCTGCAGGTCGATTAAGGGTAACGCGCGAGAAATACAAATGAACTCGTCTTAGTGGGGTAAGTCTCGAATCAGTGGATAAAGTGGAATACTGTTTGTACGTGTTGAGTCCAGCAGGCTGAAGTAACTTAAAGTTTAAGGAAACCAAAAGTCTTGACTACAAACTTGCGCAATCAAGAGCTTATTCATACGGGTACCCGGTCACCCCTGTCTTGGTCGATCCTTCGTGGGGGAGTTGGCCTCCTTATTGTCGGTGGGGTCATTGGAGGGGCGGTATCAAGTGCTTATCCGGTGCAGCAGGAGGCACAAGCCAGTTCTGGACTTGGCTACTTTGTAGAGTTGTCCCCTGAAGAACAGGTGACAGCACTTTTTAACACCGAGATTTTCGCAGGGAAAGTAACCTCGATTGGCCAACCGATTCGTGTTACTGAGCGCACTCCGGAAGGCACAATTGTTGAGGCGGTATACACGCCAGTTGACGTGCTAGTTTCCGAGTCCTTTCGCGGATCTACGAGTTCTGAACAGACTGTTCGCCTTCGGTTCCTCGGAGGAACCGCCGAAGGATTAACCTTCACCTATCCAGATTCAATACCGCTAGCAGAGGTTCTAGTAGGGGAAGAAGTATTTGTATTCAGCGGAGCAATTGAGCAAGCAGGGGATGAACCGATAGCGGCACTCACCCCTAACTCCATACTGATTACCAAAGGCGACACTCTCGTGTCTCCATTCCATGACGGCTCCGACAAACAAGCTGTGGATCGAGATGAGTTTCTGGAAATCCTAAGATCCGAGGGGTAAGGAAGTTACTTCGTTGAGTGTGGCTGCCCAGGACTGTAAAGATCTTGGGCTGCCACATTTTTTGTTTGTCTACGCTTTGGGCACAGCGATTGATCCCGTTGACTCGTCTCGTTTTGCTAGACGGCGAGTCTGGTCGTAGAACCTGATCACGGTAACTAATGTGAATCGAATAGGTGTTGGTCTACAGGGACGTGACCTCAACCTACATTTCAAAGCATTCAAGTGAACCAGCCGCCTTCTGTGAAGACTTCAAATGAGCCACTGGCGTTAGAAATGGAAATTATGACGATGCTAGAACCTCTGAGTAACAGGTCAAGGGCGCATGCAACTAAGCAAGGGTTTCTAGGGAACTTGAAATCTCGGCTAGGGCTGCTTCTCGGTGTCTTAGTGTGTGGAGGGCTTATTGGGTGGGCGGTAGCAAATGCCTTCCCAACGCAGCAAGAGGCACCTGATGAGGCCACCCACGTCACCGTGGCTGCCCGTACCGGGGAACTCAGCGATCAGATTTCTGTGAACGCAACGGCGAAGTGGCAGACGGTCAGTGCTGGACTTAACCGTGCCAGTGGCACCATTACCTCGATCGAGGTAGAGCCGGGGCAAGAGGTAACGCAGGGGACTGCGCTGTACACGGTGAATAACAAGCCGGTGATTATTGCTCAGGGGAGTATGCCCTCCTACCGCGACCTCGAAGAAGGTGCTAGCGGTAAGGATGTTGAACAATTAGTCGCCATGCTACACGCGCGCGGTTTTTTACCGGATTCTAAGACAAAGACGTTCAACGCCGATGTTGAAAAGGCGGTTAAGGGTTGGCAAAAGTCACTTGGGTTGGCCCAAACCGGGGCGGTGGACCTTGCTCAAATCATGTTTGTACCCGCGCTGCCAACAAGGGTGACGCTGGACGGCGAACTGGTACGAGTGGGCCACGTAGTTCATGGTGAAGAAGCACTAGTTGCAACGCTTTCTAGCGAACCGAACTTCTCCATGGACCTGACAAATTCACAGGCATCTCGGATCCAGCCCGGTCAAGAAGTTGGCATTGGAACGCCAGAGGGTGGCAGCTGGCCAGCCGTACTTTCCGAATTCGAGCCCAATGACCAGCAGGGCCTTACCGCTCAGTTAGTGGCCAAGAGTGGGGATTCGATTTGCGGGGCTGACTGCGGGCAGGTGCCAATTACGCAAGAGAGTTATCTGCGGTCAAGCATTGTGTTGACTGCCCCGGTTTCTGGCACGATTATCCCTCTAGCGGCGCTGACCTCTGCTGCGAATGACACACTGACGGTCACCTTGGAATCCGGTGAAGTGCAGACCGTGACCATGCTGATTGCGGTTGGTGGCGAGGCAGTGGTTGAGGGACTTGAATCCAACGCCAAGGTCTTGGTTCCAGCAGCTAGTCAAGAGAAGTAATCTCATGCTCGCGGCGCACGATATTACGTTCCAATACCCCGGTGGACGGCCGGTCCTAACGCAATGGACCCAGGAATTTCTGCCGGGTACTACGACGGCCTTAACCGGTCCAAGCGGTAAGGGGAAGTCTACCGCGCTGTACTTGCTGGGTTTGTTGCTGACCCCAACCTCTGGAGCAGTCCTCCTCGATGGTCAAGAGTTATCCGGGCATAACGATCGCACCCGATCGTGGTTACGAGCCCATAGGTTTGGGTTTGTATTTCAAAATGCTGAACTAGATCAAAGTAGGACCCTAGCCAGCAATATCTTGGAATCCTGCCACTACCGTGGCGAAGACCCCGCATCACGGCGCCAAGAAGCTCAAACCCTCATGGAACAGTTTGGGGTAGACCTACCGGCCAACCGCCGGCCCGGTCAGATCTCGGGTGGCCAGGCGCAGCGCATTGCACTGTGCCGGGCGCTGGTTGGAGATCCCCTCGTGGTGTTAGCCGATGAACCTACCGGCAACCTCGATGCTGAATCTGCCCAGGCAGTGATTGCTGGGCTCAAAGCCCACGCTGCGAAAGGTCGGGTTGTCATTATCTCGACTCACTCTGCCGAGGTCGTTGCCCAATGTGACCGTCAGGTTCACCTATGAGTAGTGCAACGCGGCACTTGAGCTGGATAGTTTGGCACTTGAGGTTAACAACGTGGCACTGCGCGGTGGTCTCATGAACAAGTTGAAGGTTATGGGGAAGGAATCCATTGCTGGAGCTCGCTCGCAACCGGTGACTTCTGCCTTACTGGTATTGATTGCGATCATCTCTTGTGCCCTGATTCAGCTCACCACCGGGCGCACGGCGGGGGTTGAAGTGAGTTTGTTACGCTCGTTTGATGAGGCATCGAGTCGCATGATCGTAGTACGGGCGGAACCGGACTCGGGGCTCACCATGGACATATTGCAGCCTTTGCAACAGATCCAGGAACTTGAATCAGTCATGATTTTTGGCCCTGCCTGGGACGCACGTAACCATGCGCTCGGTCCAAGTTCCATGGCGGTTGCCGTGAGAAACTTTCCCGCTGAGCTCTGTCCTGAAAACATCACGTGCGTAAGAGCCGATCAGATCTCGTCTGGCTTGTTGGCCACCGGTCAGGCTATGGAACTCCTTGGTGTGTCACCGGGAATCGGTAACCTGGCTGCTGCGGATGGCAATATCTACGGAGTCTCGGAGCAACTGCATCTACCCGAGCACCTAAAAATACTGGAACCGGCTATTTTGCAGCCGATTCCCAGCACGGCGTTAGCAACCCAACCTGTGACCACGGTGTTCTTGCTTGCCCGTGAACCGGAGCAACTAAGCGCATTGAGCGCCCACCTCATAGAGCTTATTGACGTGCCGGATAAATCCAAGATTGGCCTCGAAACCGGTAAGAGCCAGGCCGAGCTACGCGCCAGCATCAGTAGCCAAGTCTCCTCCTACGGACACGGACTGCTCGTAGCGTTATTGCTGGGAACCGGAGCAACCATTGGTGCGATAGCCCTTGGTGTGGTGCTTCTACGCCGCAGAGAATTTGGCAGGCGCAGGTCCCTAGGTGCAACACGAACCTGGCTTGTTACCTTTGTAACCACACAGGTCCTGGTGTTGGTCGGAGCAGGTGCGCTCATTGGGACCGCCACTGGGCTGGCCATTCTCAAGGTCGAAGGTGCGCCATTACCAACACCGTCGTTTGTGGTTGCGGTGCTGGTGCTCTCGATTGGGGCATCGGCCATCTTTGCTCTCTTACCAGCCACGTACGCAGCATCGCGGGACCCGGTTGCAGAACTACGGGTACCGTAGCTCCGCAGAGGCTAAGCGGTCAGATAGATTGAACCCAATTGAAGCGCGTGCAATCTAGTCAACAGTGAATTCATGTTATTGATGGCAACCATACGAAGGCGGACTCCCGTTGTCAGCTGCACCTAAATCTTACCTAAAGGGCTTTCCTATACTGCTTGGTTGCCTAGGTCTTGCGGTGATCAGTGGCTGCGCATCAGACACGCAAGAGCCCATCAGCGAGGCATATGAGCAGTTGAGCTGGGACATCCTTGAAGATGAAGCGCACCTAGTCGCGCAGTGTGTTGAAGAGCGGACCGGGTTTGCGGTCAGAGTGACTCGCGGAGGTTACCTCGAGTACACCTCGGAAGAAGTCCCGGATGCTCAATGGGACATCGTTGGGGAGGAGGCTTACGCATGCGGATTGGAGGCGGTGCCACAAGCGCCGAAGAACCCGAGTGAAGAATCACTAAGAACTTTGTATAGCCTCGAAGTCGAGGCTCACAAGTGCTTAACGAATGAAGGTTACTCATTGTCCGCTCCAGTATCGGAAGCGACTTTCATCGAGAGTTTCCGGTCGGGAGAAATGCCATGGTCGGCATTGTGGGAAGCCATGTCCGAATCGTCTATGGGTGAAACTGAATTTCTTGACCTGCTAGAAAAATGTCCAGACCCCACCCAGTACTATTGGCGCCAGTAATTTTGTTGCCAAGAATGCAAGGCTTGAACCGCCTTACAGAGAAGAGTAATCATGGCTTTGGTGCGGAGAAGGGGACTTGTAGGGTCTTCAACCCTAGTAGCTTCAAGGATGATGCTGCGTTGTACGTCGCTGGCTGGTCCGGCAGGTTTCAAAGTTATGGTCTCCTGGAATGCTGATGCCGGGTATGTAAGTGGTTCTGCCAGTAGTGGTACACGGCAATGCTCATGAGACCGAACGTTAAAACCATACTTGTTATCACGTTGTTGGCTATCCCCGCAGCGTGTAGTTCGGACGACAACGTAGAGGAAATGCAACAAGAGTACGCTTCGTTGGATTTTTCTATTCTGGAAAGGAACGCGGAACAAGTTGTTGCTTGCGTTGAACAGAAAACTGGGTTCTTAGTCACCGCTGACAAGGATGGCAGTGTTGGTTACCTCTCGAGAGATGTTCCTAAATCTCAGCATGCTCTTGTTGATGAAGCGATCCCAAAGTGCTTTGAAGACTTGGGATTTTCTGACTCCGTAGAACCTACAGAAACTGAGAAAGAGCAGCTATTTGGATTGCAACTGGAAACTAGGAAATGCCTCCAGAATCTTGGTTTCGACATACCTGAACCGCCTTCCCTCTCGACTTACATTGAAGAATATGGAGGTCCAGACCACTGGGCGCCGTGGAGGTATATGGGTAATTATCAAATGAGCCCCGAAAAATCCCTTGAAATATTCAAACAATGTCCTGATCCAGTTTCATTAGTCCAATAACCACAGCAATTTGGGCGCCAGTTGAAAACTGTTTAGAGCGTGTTAGATGATCTGGCCTATGAGCCGTTGATTACTGAACGTAGTAAGCAGGTCAGAGTTTTCACTTGGGGCATTGAGAATCATTGCCCTTCTGCCAGCCACCTATACGGTGGCACGGGACCCGAAGGCAGAACTACGAGCGCAGTGTTCTGGCGAGCATGCTTTGGCAAGCAAGACGTAGCGAGCGACAGGTAGGTCCTGGTTTTACTGACAACGAGGAGGTTTGATGTAAATGAGTATCGGTCAGCACCGCTTGGCTGTGGCGGTGGCAGTGGGAAGCGCCCTTGCCCTAGTTGGGTGTGCAGCTGCGCAGGAATCCCCAATCGCCCAGGAGTACCGGGAGATGAGTTTCAAGTACGAGAGTTTTGTAGAAGAAGCGCAAAAGGTAGCTGACTGCGTTGAGCAAAGCACCGGATTCGTTGTGGATGTTGGCCGTGACGGTTCCCTGGGGGCCTCGACCGAAAGTATTCCCAATGCACAGATGGATTTGGTGTTTGAAGAGATTGATCGCTGCCAAGGGTACCCAAATTTAGAACCGGAGTTACAGTTTTCTGATGAGGCTCTGGGACGGCTTTATGATCTCCAGTTAGAGGCAAGAAAGTGTTTTATTGGTGAGGGATACACCATCACGGAGCCGCCCTCGAAGGCAACGTTTATTGACACTTTTCAATCCGATGATCAATTTTGGAACTTAGGTATGGAACTAGCACTTGTTCACAAACTCAGCCCAGATGAGCAGATGGATCTGAAGGAGAAATGTGCGGATCCTTTAGACTTTCTGGATGAGTTGTCTGAAATCGGAGCGGACTGATTAGGAGAGGAGCAGGCATCGTTTAGAACGGATCGGCCGCACTTGGGTGCCGCAATCTGCAGTTGTCCAAGTTACGGTCGGTGAGCAGAATAGGATTCAACCAAGAACCACGAGAGGATAGCCACGGATGGCAGCCTGCGAAGATCGGCGTGAAAGGGATTCATACAGCTTTACTATTGCGCTTGATGGTCGTTTGGACCAGCCGCAGAACGTGAGGTGTTTGAGTCTTGTCTCTCGAGCTTAACAACGGCAAAAACTGGGCTCACTGGGCGAAGAGATTTCGCATCTGGATGTCGCTACCTTTTTGCTTGGTAGGTTTGCTTGGCATCTTCTTGACGCTGTCTGAGCAAAGTACAGTGGCGACGATTGTTTGTTTAGCGATTTTTGGGATTAACCTTGTCGAAATACTTGGTGCACTTAGTTCGCGAGTTGAAATCGGTGAGACCTCTCTCAAGGTATACGGCCTTCTCAAGGGTTACGAGGTCAACTTGGTCGATATTTTGAGTGTTGAGGTGAAGCGATGGGACGGCGGGTTTTACTTTATCGCTTTCGGACCTTTCTGGATAAAATCACCGGTTTTGTTAACCAATAACGGGGAAATTGAGTTGGATACCGCGTTTGGCACTAAACGTAAGGTTATGGAATTTCAACGCGCTTTGATGCACCAAGTTCAGAATGCACAGCCCCACGCTCCCACACAGATCTGAAAGAAGAGAACTCGAATCCGCGCTGGTTTCAGAGACAGTCAGGTCTATTTGGACGTGAAAGAGCCAAGTCTAGGCACGCTCCGGTTCACTCTCAGCAGGGAAGTAGTTGGGGTAATTCACGAGGGAGATCATCGAAGATCGGGAATCTGCAGCAAGAATCCTAAGCCGCGTAAATTACTGCCGCCTAAGCCGTAACCCTTTTCTTGTGGCTTCCACTAACGCAAAATGCTGGGTAGGTGCGCTGCACCTACCCAGCATTATTCATTGCTCTTTACTGGGGAACCTCTAGACCGGAGAATCTGAGAGTTCCTGGGGTATGCAGACTTAGTAGTAGTACGGGAACTCGGACCAGTCGGGATCGCGGCGCTCAAGGAAGGCATCGCGACCTTCAACCGCCTCGTCGGTCATATACGCAAGGCGGGTGGCTTCCCCAGCAAAGACCTGCTGGCCCATGAGGCCGTCGTCGGCAAGGTTGAACGCGTACTTGAGCATGCGCATTGCCTGCGGTGACTTTGAGGCAATAATCTTGGCGTAATCGAGAGCCAGATTCTCAACGTCGGCGTGGTCAGCTACCTCATTGACTGCACCCCAGTCGTAGGCGTCCTGAGCGGAGTACTCCCGGGCTAGGAAGAAGACCTCGCGGGCACGCTTTTGGCCTACCTGACGGGCAAAGTATGCCGAGCCGTAACCGCCATCGAAGGACCCAACATTGGCATCGGTCTGCTTGAACCGGGCGTGCTCGCGGCTTGCAATAGAAAGGTCCGCAACCACGTGGAGGGAGTGACCGCCACCGGCGGCCCAACCGTTGACCACGGCAATAACAACCTTGGGCATGGTGCGGATCAGGCGCTGCACCTCAAGAATGTGCAGGCGCCCAGCCTTGGCTGGGTCAATTGCGTCGGCAGTCTCTTGCTCGTTATCAGTAACGTAACGGTAGCCGTCACGGCCCCGGATTCGCTGGTCACCGCCCGAGCAAAAGGCCCAGCCGCCGTCCTTAGCGCTAGGACCGTTGCCGGTCAGGATGACCGTGCCAACGCGGGAAGACATCCGAGCGTGGTCGAGCGTACGGTACAGCTCATCCACAGTGTGTGGACGGAACGCGTTACGCACCTCGGGGCGGTCAAACGCAATGCGCACAACGGGCAGGTCTACCTCGGTGCCATCATCGTTGCGCTGAACACCACGGTGATAGGTAATATCCGTCAGGTCTTCAAAGCCCTCAACACTGCGCCACTTGTTGGGGTCAAAGGTTTGGGAAACTTGGTTTGGAATTTCACTCATTTGTTAACCATAAGCCACGCAAACCGCCGCCTGGGCACGCAAGGCGGGTTTGCCTGAGTAAACTCAAGGGGTGTTTGTCTATTCTGCGCCATTGACCACCCGGTTTAGGGGACTGACCACCCGTACGGGCCTGCTGTTGCACGGTCCCGGTGGTTGGGGTGAGTTCTCACCCTTTTGGGAGTATGACGATGCTGAGGCTGCCTCCTGGTACCGGGCATGTTATGAGGCCGCGTACGTGGGATTTCCCGACGCCAAGCGCAGCCACATTCCGGTCAACGTTACGGTCCCGGCAACGGACGCCGAGCGCGCACACCAAATCGTGGTGAACTCGGGCGGTTGCACCACAGCCAAGGTCAAGGTGGGGGAGCCGGGGCAGGATATTGGCCAAGAAATTGCCCGGCTTGAGGCCGTGCGCAGTGCGCTAGGCCCCACGGGCAAGATCCGCATTGATGTCAACGGTGCCTGGGACGTGGACACTGCAGTACGCAGCCTTGCCATACTTGACCGCGCCGCTGACGGGCTCGAATACGTTGAGCAACCGTGCGCTTCCGTGGCCGAGCTCGCTGCGGTACGCCGAGCCCAAAACGTGCTGGTAGCCGCCGACGAATCGATCCGTAGGGCGCAAGACCCATATGAGGTCAAACGCCTTGAGGCGGCGGACATCATGGTCTTGAAAGTCCAGCCACTCGGGGGAGTGGCCAACTGCCTCCGGTTAGCCAATGACATTGGCCTGCCCGTCGTGGTGTCCTCCGCCCTCGAATCCAGCGTTGGCTTGGCGGCCGGGCTGGCGCTCGCAGCCGCGCTCGATGAACTGCCGTACGCGTGCGGGCTGGCCACCGCCCAGCTGTTTGAACGGGACGTGGTGGACAGGCCGTTTCTGCCGGTTGATGGCAAGATCGCGGTGACCCGTCCGGAGCCAACACCCCAGACCCTGGCTGCTATTGCCGCCAACCAAGAAGTAACTGCGCAATGGACTACACGCTTTGACCGAGTGGCTCAACTTGCTCAAGGAATGCCCAATGACTGAGCCCGTTAGGATCAAACGTATTCATGACTAACCTAAATCTGCCGCCGTCTTTGCGGGCCGCCCAACTGATCCTCCAAGAGCTCATTGCCCAGGGGGTGCGCCACGTGGTGCTCTCGCCGGGTTCCCGGTCCGCGCCCCTTGCGTATGCCGCCTACTGCGCCATGCAAGCGGGCAAACTGGACGTCCACGTCAAGATCGATGAGCGCAGCGCCGGATTCTTTGCGCTGGGCTTGGCAAAGGCGAGTGGAGTACCGGCCGCGGTGGTGACCACCTCCGGGACGGCCGTGGCAAACCTGCACCCGGCGGTGTTGGAAGCCCACCACTCGTGTGTGCCCATGATTGTGCTCAGCGCCGACCGCCCCCACGAGTTGCGGGGGACGGGAGCCAACCAGACAACCGAGCAGATGGGGATGTTTGGCGCGGCCACGCGGTTGGCCGTGGACCTCCCGGCCCCACACGCACAGACTTCCGATGCCTCAGTGCTTGCCGTTGTCACCCGCGCGGTAGCCGCTGCCAAGGGGCTGGGCACAAACCACCGGGGCCCGGTCCAACTTAACTGCGGTTTTGCTGACCCGCTTGCGCCCACCGCGGAGCAACTGGGCCAGCTACAGTCCGCTTTTACACAGGCAGCCCCGGTTGTCCATACGCAGTTGCTGCGGTTTGGGGCCCACCAAGACCGCATCACGGGTGAGTCCGCGGCGCCCCAAATCGCCTCGATTGAATCCGAGCCATACACCGTGGTGATCGCGGGGGACACTGCACCGGCCGCCGCCGGTCAGGTCGCTCGCTCGCAAGGTTGGCCGTTGCTGGCAGAGCCTTCCTCAACCTTGGCGGATCAGGGGATCGCGCACGGCCCCCTTATCCTCGATCACGCGGGTGATCTAGTCGACCAGATTAAGCAGGTCATTGTCTTTGGCCGCCCTACGTTGACCCGTCAGATTCAGCGCCTCATGGCCAACCCCGCGGTGAAACTCGTTGTGGTCACCGACAGCGGCGCGCCGTTTGTGGACCCGTCCCGTACCGCAGACGCGGTGCTCTTTGGGGTTCCGGATAGGTGGTACGAGGCACGCCCCGCGGTGGAAGACACTACCTGGGCCGATGCCTGGGTGGCTACCGCTACGACGGTTACGCAGGTGCTGGCTCAGTTGCGGCGCGAAGATGACACCTTTGCTCCCCAAACTATTGCGCAGCACCTTGCCGATTCGGTTGGGCAGGTTAACTTGCTTATGGTCGGATCCTCGAGTGTGATTCGAGACTTAGACCTGTACGCCACCTGGCCCGGACCCGCCCAGATTTACGCTAATCGTGGGCTTGCAGGTATTGATGGCACCATTTCCACAGCACTCGGCATTGCGACGGCGGTGCGCCGCCCCATGCGCGCGATTATGGGTGACCTTACGTTCCTACATGATGCTGGCGGGCTCTTAAATGCCGGTCAAGATCAGGGCGTGAACCTAGACATCATCGTGGTCAACGATGGTGGCGGCGCAATCTTTGCCGGGCTGGAACACGGCCGTGCGGGAAACCCCGCCCTGTTTGAACAGATGTTTACTACCCCGCATACGGCAGACATCGAGAAATTGTGCGCCGGATACGGAATTGCCCACCAAAAGGTGAGCCCGAGTAACCTAGCTGAGGTACTTGAACACGCCCCGCAAGGGATCAATGTGATCGAAATTTCACTTGATTCTGCGGCTCGAAAAACCGCGCAGGAACGGCTAAAATTAGCGCTTTCTAATGCCCTGGCCTAGTAAGGTTCAGCAAATTCCCAGTAAAAACTAAGCGCTGTTTCAGAGCAAAGGTGTTTGCTTATGTCATAACCAGGAGGAACGACATGACAAACAACGAACACTTTAATCTGGAACCACAAGCACCAATCGCCCAACCACCCTATGTGGCACCCGGTCCAGAAGCTCGCTCGGAGTCGCTATCCGCTGATGGACCAACACACGCTGAAGCGCCAACGCAGCGATTCGCGCCGGTGTCCAACACGGATGCGACGCCGACTGTTGCCGTACCGACTGTGCCAACCGTGCCGGCTGCGCCCACTGTCCCAGTGGCCGCGCAGCAAGCACCCACGCAACCATTTGCTGCGGTGCCGGCGCAGGGCGGCGACCAGTCTGGTAGCGGCTATGCCGGACCAAGGATGTTTGCCTCGGTCCCGGACGCAAACGGTTCCGTGGCAACCCCTCCTACCGCACCAACAGCTGGTTTTGGTTCCCCATTTGAGCCTCAGCAGGCAAACTTTAGCGGACCCGCAGGAACTCAAACCAAGGAGCCAAAGCTAAAGCAGCGCGGCCTGGGAGCTACCGTAACCGCAGCTGCGTTAGCTGCTGTCTTGGCGAGTGCCGGAACCGCAGGTCTGCTACTTGGACCATTGTCCGATCAGTTCGGCGCCCAAGGCGACGGCAGCCAGCATTCCGTGGAAAGCCCAGCTCCGGCGGATCAGGGCGCCACCAGCCAAAAGGTCTCAAACTCGACTTCCCAGAATCCAAACTGGCAGGCTGTCAGCGCCGCGGTAGCTCCCACCGTAGTAGCAATTGGCGTCACCACGGACCAAGGCCAGGGCCAAGGCTCCGGGGTGGTCATGGACGCCAGCGGTTACATCCTGACCAACAACCACGTGGTTGAGGGCGCTAAGGATGACACCGTTACGGTGACCCTGAATAACGGTTCCCTGTACCAAGCCAAAATCGTTGGCCTTGACGCTGCAACCGACCTTGCGGTTATCCAGCTCATTGATCCGCCAGCAGACCTTGTAGCCGCTCCATTTGCGGACTCCAATGAGGTCGAGGTTGGCCAAGCGGTCATGGCAATGGGTAACCCACTGGGACTGTCCCAAACCGCAACCACCGGCATTGTCTCGGCAATTGACCGGCCTGTATCTACGGCGCGCACCGGCGATGGCACCCTCGTGGTGACCAACGCGATTCAGATTGACGCGGCTGTGAACCCCGGTAACTCCGGTGGTCCACTGTTCAACGCCCAGGGTGAAGTCATTGGCATCACCTCATCGATTGCTACCACTTCTAACCAGAGCGGCACCGCGGGATCGATTGGTTTGGGCTTTGCTATCCCAGCAAACCTAGCCCAGCAGATTGGTCAGCAGCTCAAAGACAATGGCGCGGCCCAACACGCCTTCCTTGGTGTGGCCATGACAGATGGCACGGCTACCGCCAAGGGCAAGACGCAGACCGGAGCGGTTGTCCAGGAAATCACCGCTGGCTCCCCAGCCGCTGAGGCAGGGATCCAAAAGGGAGACGTCATCGTTTCCATTGACGGCAAGAACGTGACCGGTTCGGAATTCTTGACCGGGGCAGTGCGAGAGAAATCTGCCGGTGACACCGTGACCGTTGGCGTTGTGCGTGGCGGTGATCTAAAGGAAATCAAGGTCACGCTAGCGCAGAAGCCGGAAGCCGCTACCTCGGCTCCCCAGGCTCCTCAGCAACAACAAGAGCAGCAGGACCCAACCAATCCAAACAATCTGCCTGATCTGGGCCAGATGTTCCCGGGCTGGCCTGGGCAAGGTAACTAGTCTGATCGACACATTGGACTAACCCAATCCGGTGGCATGTCTTCGACGGTTGATCTTGTGCAGTGGTCAACCGCATGCCAACGGAGGAGACGCAGCCTGGGCAGCCTTTGGGGGGATGCCTTGGAGCGTTACGCAGTTGCGTTTCCAAAAAGTGAACCGTTCTATTGACGGCTTGCTTCAAGAAAGTTCAAGGGGCGGTTACGCAATGCGTAACCGCCCTTTTGTTGCGCAAATTTGGGACCTTGGTCCTATGGTATTTTTGGTGGTTGGGTGCGTTGGTGCTAGGAGTTTGGGTTTTTGTAGAAATATTTGTTGTTTTGGTGTTGTGGGGCTGGTTTTGGTGATCGTATTGTTTTCCTAATTTATTCTCCTTTTTGGTTTGGGGTAGTTCATGGAAAGCAATGGTGCTTTGGTGTATCCGAACTGGTTTGTTTGAGGTGTGTCAAATTTCTTAGACACTCATCTTCTAGATTTGTTGTTTCTTATGCTGCTTGCTGGTCTTGAGTTTGGATCTTTTGGACCCAGGTTTGGAAGGGTGTTTGATATCCCAAGGAAGAGTGGATCCGTTTTCTGTTGTAGAAAATCTCGATGTAATCAGCGACTGCGAAGCGTGCTCTGGCCCGGGTAGGAAAGACCTGGTGGTGGTACATCTCGTTCTTCAATGACGAGAAGAAGCTCTCGGCGACGGAATTATCCCAGCACACACCCGTGCGCCCCATGGATTGAATGAACCCGTTCTCCTTGCAGTATTTATGAAAATCATCCGAGGTGTATTGGCTGCCTCGATCGCTATGGAATATTGCTTTTGGGGCGACTCTTCCGTGTGTTCTCGCCATTTTCAGGGCATCAATAATTAGCGGTGTACGCACTGGTACCAATACCAAAGTCGCAGCCGTATTGGATTGTCAGCGAGCTGCCAGCCCACAACCATCCGGGCGGCTAGGTCAATAACGGTGGCCAGGTAGAGCCATCCTTGCCCTGTTCGAAGGTAGGTAATGTCGCCAACAAGGCGCTCACCGGGTAAGCCCGTATCAGGGCTGAAATCACGGCCTATGAGGTCGGGAATGTCATGATCACAGTCCCCTTGAGTCGTAGTTCGTTTCCACGCCCGAGGTTGGATAGCCACGAGGTCCTTTTCTCGCATGATCGAGGCCACCAGGCCCACTGAACAGGCAATACCTGCACTGTTGAGCTCAGCTGTAATACGCCGGCACCCATAGACTTTAAGACGATCTATAAAGATCAGTTTGATCTGGTCACCTAGATCCTTGCGCCGTGCGGCACTGGCCGTAGTGACGTCAACACGTGCACGCCAGGCATAAAAAGAGGACCGTGGAATATCAAGTTTTTGGCACATCCAAGCAATCGGGAAGTTGTCCTTCTCCGCTTCAATCAGGGCTGATTTCTCATTCAGTCCTGCTGACGGGCGAAGAAGGCCGCTGCTTTTTTTAGGAAATCATTCTCCATCCGCAACCGACGCACTTCAACTTCCAATTCACTGAGTCGCACCCGGTCAGAAACCGATAACGGCTGATCTACTTCCTCAACAGCGTTTTCCCGCCGATATTTACCTACCCAGTTTCCCAAAGTCCCTGGCAAGATCCCCAACTCTTGGGCGACTTCTGTGATCATTCGATCACTCATCACCACGAGTTGTACTGCTTCTGCCTTGAACTGCGGACTAAACCGCTTCTTCGATCCTGCTGCCATGTTCTCTATCTTCTCTCATATGAAGACTGTCCAAGAACATTAGTACACCCCATTATTCCAGGAGCACGGTTGGCCGGGAAACTAACTTCCAAGTCGAAATTATTGCAAAAATTGGTAGGTGCGCAAGCGAACAGTCGACGCCTTGGCGTTGATTCCAAGGCTTTTGGTGTCAAGTCGAGATTTGGAAGTATCCTTAACAAGTCAAACAACCGACTAGGCTTTCGAATTGGCTGGAGTAAGAGCACTATTGGTGCGAAGAACTCGCCAAAGGGCACGAAGACGGCCTGGAGAATGGGCGTTAGCAAAGGTGGGCACAAGCACGCCTTTGTTCAAGTTTCCAATCGACTATGGGGATAAAGATGACTCGCCTCGCGAAACTTCGTGACACTTTCTTGGGATCGTCATCTGAATTTCTTACAGAGGTATGGGACGTGAGTAGTTCCATTAATGATGGGAGAAATGCCAGAGAAGTATGGCTCCTTAGGCGCATTAATAATCAAGTTTTAGCTGAACTTGAAGAGATCGGTCCTATAAGTGACCCGTATCTGAGCATAATCATAAGTGTCGAGGATTTTTCTACTGGCTTGGAACTAGATTGGGCTTCACCGCTTATTGAAGAACTCGTAGCAGCAATAGTGCTAGGCAAGTTAGAAGTCAGAGCAGTTCTTGTAGGTAAAAGAATCCTCACTTGGCGACTTTTATTGCCTTCATCCCGGGAAACAATCTTGGAGAAAGTGTTAAACAAGTATCCTGGAATGAGGGGGTTTTCTATAAAAGATATACTTTTTGAGAATCTTGCCGCGCAATACAATAGTTAATAAAGAGTACAGGGTGAGTGCAATGCATTCTCTATGAGTTCGGTGCGCTTCTGATAAAGACGGCGCCTCTGTAGAGGATCTTGAAGCCCTATCAGCACTATTTATTGTCGCCGAGATCCAATGTGCTGGCTTCGCTACTGGTACCGACCCAGCCACGCGGTGGCTAGGTTCGCAGGGGTAAACAACGGCCAGCCACCTTGGCAACGGTTAGCTGTAATATGTGGCCAACTCCATTGTTGACGGGGCAATGAAAAAGAATGACCCCGGTTTACACCGGGGCCAAACTCATGTGGCAGTGCGAGATCAAGTTACTACCGGGGTAATTTTCCGGGCTACATCTGCAAGGTACCTACCGCAGCGTTGAACGTAGCTGATGGGCGCATAACCTTGGCGGTGAGCTCCGGGCTTGGCAGGTAGTACCCACCAATGTCAGCGGGGGAGCCCTGCACGGCGAGGAGCTCGGCAACGATTGCGTCTTCCTGGTCAACCAGGTTGGCAGCAAACGGTGCAAACGTAGCGGCTAGTTCAGCATCGGCAGTCTGGTCAGCCAATTCCTTGGCCCAGTACTGGGTCAGGTAGAAGTGGCTGCCACGGTTGTCGATTGTGCCCAGGCGGCGTCCGGGGGAGCGGTTCTCGTCCAAGAATGTACCGGTTGCACGGTCCAGGGTGTCAGCAAGAACCTGTGCGCGAGCGTTACCCGTGGTCACGGCTAGGTGCTCGAGTGAGACCGCGAGTGCCAGGAACTCACCCAGGGAGTCCCAACGCAGGTAGTTCTGCTCGGTCAGTTGCTGGACGTGCTTAGGTGCGGAACCACCGGCGCCGGTCTCAAAGAGGCCACCGCCGTTCATGAGTGGAACCACCGAGAGCATCTTGGCGGAGGTGCCAAGCTCCAGGATGGGGAACAGGTCGGTGAGGTAGTCACGCAACACGTTTCCGGTCACCGAGATGGTGTCCTGGCCCTTGCGGATCCGGTCAATTGAGAACTTGGTTGCTGCCTCTGGAGCCAGGATCTGGATGTCCAAGCCCTCGGTGTCGTGCTCGGGCAGGTAAGCGTTGACCTTGGCGATCAGGCTTGCGTCATGCGCACGGTTTTCATCCAACCAGAAGATAGCTGGGGTTCCGGTTGCGCGAGCGCGGGTAACAGCCAACTTGACCCAGTCACGCACGGGTGCGTCCTTGGTCTGGCAGGCGCGCCAGATGTCGCCGGCGTTAACAGCGTGCTCGGTCAGGACCTCACCGGCGGCGTTGACGACCTTCACAACGCCATCGGCTGCGATTTCAAAGGTCTTGTCGTGGCTGCCGTACTCCTCGGCCTTTTGCGCCATGAGACCAACGTTTGGCACCGAGCCCATGGTTGCTGGGTCAAAGGCACCGTTGACGCGGCAGTCCTCAATGGTGGCCTGGTATACGCCTGCGTAGGACGAGTCAGGG
Organism: Jonesiaceae bacterium BS-20; assembly: GCA_039995105.1. Taxonomy (GTDB): domain Bacteria; phylum Actinomycetota; class Actinomycetes; order Actinomycetales; family Cellulomonadaceae. Next base: position 2,391,888 of record CP146203.1, on the reverse strand, counting down.
ATAACGGCAAGCGCGTCAGCTGGGGAACCGTCTGGGCCCCACATCTGGCCGGAGGTGCGGATCATAGCCGGCATGGAGGCATCGATAATGATGTCCGAAGGCACGTGCAGGTTGGTGATGCCGCGGTCGGAGTCAACCATGGCAATGTCCGGGCCGTCCTCGAGAGCCTTATCAAAGGCTGCGCGAATCTCAGCTCCGTTAGCGAGATTGTCTAGGCCGGCAAAGATACCGCCCAGACCGTTGTTAGCGGACAGTCCGGCTGCTGCAAGGTCATCGCCGTACGTGGCGAAGACATCGGCAAAGTAAGCCTTCACAACGTGGCCAAAGATGATTGGGTCGGAAACCTTCATCATGGTGGCCTTGAGGTGAGCGGAGAACAAGATCCCCTCAGCCTTGGCACGAGCTACCTGGTCCTTCAAGAAGGTCTGGAGAGCAGCGACGTCCATGACGGTGGCGTCAACGATCTCGCCCTCGAGAACCGGCAGGGAATCCTTGAGTACGGAAACGGTGCCGTCGGAGCCGTGCAGTTCAATGCGCAGGGTGTCAGCGGCAGGTAGCGTCACTGACTTCTCGTTGGCAAAGAAGTCACCGGAGCTCATGGTGGCAACATTGGTCTTGGACTCAGGGGACCAGGCGCCCATTGAGTGCGGGTGCTTGCGAGCGTAGTTCTTGACCGAGCCCGGTGCGCGGCGGTCGGAGTTACCCTCACGCAGAACAGGGTTCACTGCGGAGCCCATGACCTTGGCGTAAGCCGTACGTGCAGCCTTCTCCGCGTCTGTGGCTGGCTCATCCGCGTAATCAGGGATGGCGTAGCCGGCAGCCTGCAGCTCAGCGATTGCAGCCTTGAGCTGTGGCAGGGAAGCTGAAATGTTTGGCAGCTTGATGATGTTTGCCGCCGGAGTGGTCGCAAGTGCACCCAACTCCGCGAGGGCATCTGCGGTGCGCTGCTCAGCAGTCAGGCTGTCTGGGAACTGGGCCAGGATACGCCCGGCTAGGGAGATGTCGCGGGTTTCTACGTTGATCCCGGCCTTGGCTGCGAAAGCCTGGACAATCGGAAGGAAAGAATAGGTCGCCAGCGCGGGCGCCTCATCTGTGTGGGTGTAGATGATCGTTGACTCAGTCACGGACACTCCTATTGGGTCGACTAAAAGATTGCTTGATATCAAGATATCTCACGCCAAGTAGAACCACGGGTGTGACTAGGCCCGAAATGCGGCCAAATCTCGGCCTTTAGAGCAAAGTATGGTGTTAGTTGCAACACAGCGCACTGGCCCTATTTGGTCTCGAGCGCCCAAACCATTGGAGCCAACTTCGCTTTAGTCTCGGCTAGTTCGGATTGTGGGTCGGAGGCGGCAACAATTCCGCAGCCGGCAAAGAGCCTGATCCGGTTTGGGTCTTGCGGGTCTAGGGACCCGGAGCGCAGGGCAATGCCCCACTCCCCATCGCCGTCGGCGCCCACCCAACCAACCGGACCGGCATAACGAGCCCGGTCCATCTGCTCAATTTCTAGGATGACGTCAGCGGCGTCTTGGGTGGGGGTGCCACACACCGCGGCCGTGGGGTGTAGGGCCTGAGCCAACACCAAACTGGTGGCCTGGCTTGTACTGTCTAATACGGCGGTGACGTCCGAGGCTAGGTGCAACACATTGGGCAGGTGGAGTACAAAAGGCGTCTCCGGCACGTTCAGGGACGTGCAGTACGGCTTGAGCGCGGTGGCAACCGAGACCACTGCGTATTCGTGTTCTTCGAGATCCTTTGACGAGTGCGCAAGGATAGCTGCCCGGGCGGTGTCAGTTTCTTCGTCGGCGGTGCGCTGGATGGTTCCGGCAAGAACCCGGGACGTCACCAGACCTTTTTCAGTGCGGACCAATAGCTCGGGGGTTGCCCCGACCATATTGTCCACCGAGAACGTCCAGCAGTTCTCATACCCGTTGGCTAACCGGGACAGCAGGTGGCGCGGATCGATAGGGTACTGACTAACACCCGTCACATCCCGGGCCAAGACTATCTTCTCCAACTCGCCGGCCTTGATGCGCTCAATCGCGCGAGCGACAATCGTAACCCAATTCGTGGACGCAACTGAGGCATCGGAAAACTCTAGTTCCCCGGGGCTGGTGACCGCGGAACGACCCGCTAGGTAGTCATCCAGAACTGGGTCTTGGGCTATTGGGTCCGTGCTGAGCAAGGTCAACCACGAGGTTTCCCCACGCCTGCCCACAACAACCTTGGGAATGATCAGGACGGAATCATGGGCGCTGGCCCGGGAAAACGCGAACGAGCCAAAGGCGACGGGTCCGGTGCCCGGCAGTTGCACGTGGTCCTCAATGGTGGCCGCGGCCCGAACCGCGTTCCAATAGGCCTGTGCCTGCTCAAAGCGCTGCTCGCCCGTGGTCGCAATGCGGTCGAGCTCGCCCCAGCCCACAATGCCGTCGCCGCGCCGCACCCACGCGAGTGGGGCATGATCGGGCAGCAAACTGATTAGGGCATCAAGTGCGGTGTCAGACAGGTCAATAGCGATTGTCTTGGTAAAGATCGCTGGGTTTGGGGAAGCAGTTGACCCTAGATCCGGGTTTGTAACCGGGGAAGGGTGAACATCACATGGCGAGGTAGTCATCCCCTCAAGGATACGTCCAAAATTCAAATCAAAATGGTGAGACTATAGAGACATGTCACGTGCCACATTAGAAAAGAAACCATCAGACGTAGCTTCCATGTTTGATGGGATCGCCCAAAAATACGACATCACCAATAACATCATCTCGATGGGCCAGGACCGCGCCTGGCGAAAAGCCACCGTTGCTGCGGTAGACCCGCAGCCCGGTGAGATCGTTCTTGACCTGGCTGCCGGAACCGGGACCTCCTCAGAACCGTTCGATGCTCGCGGTGCCCGCGTTGTGCCGTGCGACTTCTCCTACGGCATGTTGGTTGTTGGTAAAGAGCGCCGCCCAGACCTGCCGTTCACGGCCGGAGATGGCACCGCGTTGCCGTTTGCGGACGAGGTTTTCGATGCCGCAACTATTTCCTTTGGTCTGCGCAATATTGTGGACACTGAGTTAGCGCTCAAGGAGCTGCTGCGTGTGGTCAAGCCTGGCGGGCGCGTAGTGATCTGCGAGTTCTCCACCCCAACCTTTGCGCCCTTTGCCAAGGTGTATGACAAGTACCTTATGAAGGCCCTACCAAAGGTGGCCGGCTTGGTAGCGAGAGATTCTGGCTCGTACGACTACCTAGCCGAAAGTATTTCCTCCTGGCCGGACCAGCAGACCCTTGGGCGTCTCATGGTTCAGGCCGGTTGGACCAAGGTTGGTTTCCGTAACCTTTCCGGGGGCATCGTTGCCCTGCACCGCGGCACCCGGGCGTAAGTAAGTCTTAGGGGACTTACCGCTGTCAGGCAAATTTGGCTTCTTGGCAGCTCTAGTGTTTGTGACACGCTGACCGCCCACTGTGACGTTAGCCCCACTGGGCGGTCGGTATGTGTCCCAGGCAAGGTATAAAAAGTTCGAACTGAGAATTTTCTTAACTGCCAGCGCTCATAGTTGAGCGTGTCGCCGGGACACTTTTTTCTCCACCAGACCCGCCCAAAAATGGCAGAATTTGGCGGTATTAGTGTTCATATGGTGAAGTAAGGAAGGCAAGCCTAAGCGGATAGTTTTCGTGTTCATGGTTACCATGAGCGGTAACGCTTGTGATTGTCCTCATAGGTTCAAGAAAAGTGCTATTTCAATGACTTTTGGCTACGGAGCCAAATAGGGCTTAGGTCCTACAAAACTGGGTCATGGTTTTAGCAAAGTATTAGGTGCGTAGATGAGAGTCTTCGGCAGTGACGCCAACGGCTATGTCATGAAAAATGAGATAGCCGCTTTGTCATGTCAACGCAGCAGCAGTGACCGGACTCTAGGCAAAAGACTTGGTTGGCATATGTGTAATTCCTCTAGACAGCTAGTTCTCAGCAAGGTGGTGCCTTCGGCATGAACAATCCATACGTTCCTCTCCTCGTGCTTATGGCTATCGCTCTCGTTCTTGCAATTGGAGGGCTGGTAGCAAGTGCGCTGATCGGCCCCAAGCGCTACAACAGGGCGAAGCTCGAAGCTTATGAGTGCGGAATTCAGCCCACGCCTAATGCGGTGGGTGGCGGAAAATTTCCTATTAAGTACTACCTCGTTGCCATGACCTTCATCATTTTTGATATCGAGGTCGTGTTCCTCTACCCATGGGCCGTTGACTTTGCTCACCTGGCCACCTTTGGACTTGTTGCAATGTTGTCCTTCCTTGCTCTGATCACGGTTCCGTTCATCTATGAATGGCGCCGTGGCGGGTTTGACTGGGCATAGAGCTGGAAAGGAAGAAACTCATGTCTCATGACGATCAGTCCCCAGGATTCATGCTGGGATCCATTGAAGATTTAGCCGGAATTTTCCGGAAGGGCTCCATGTGGCCCGTTACCTTTGGTTTGGCATGCTGCGCAATCGAGATGATGGCCTCGGCTACCTCCCGGTTTGACGTGTCGCGCTTTGGTATGGAGGTTTTCCGTGCCTCCCCACGTCACGCCGACCTCATGATCGTGGCCGGCCGGGTAAGCCAGAAGATGGCCCCGGTTGTGCGCCAGGTCTACGACCAGATGGCCGAGCCCAAATGGGTGCTGTCCATGGGAGTTTGCGCCTCATCCGGTGGCATGTTCAACAACTACGCCATTGTCCAAGGTGTTGACCACATCGTTCCCGTTGACATCTACCTACCCGGCTGCCCACCGCGCCCCGAGATGCTGATCAACGCGATCTTGGAACTGCACAAGCAGGTTCGTGACGAGCCGTTGCTGACCAACCGCAAGAAGATGGTCGCTGCCGCAGAGCGCGCCGCACTCGAGGCCACCCCGCTTATTGAAATGAAGGGGCTGCTCAAGTGACTGACCTGACCCCATCGAACGACAACAAGCAAGTATCTACCCCGTCCCTGTTTGACGCCGCGCCGGAAGAAGTGGTCGACGTCCGCAAGGGACTTTTTGGTGTCTCCGGAACCGGTGACACCTCCGGTATGGGTGGCTTGGTACGAACCGTTGCCATTCCACACTCCTCACCACGCCCGTACGGCGGCTGGTTCGATGAGGTAGTCGACGTGCTCGCTGAGGTTCTAGCTGAGCAGGGCATTGCGCCACAGACTGCAATCGAATCGGTGGTCATTGACCGCGGCGAGTTGTCTATCTTCATTCACCGCGACCACATTGTTCCGGTTACTCAAAGCCTGCGTGACGACCAAGACCTGCGCTTCGAACTCAGCCTTGGCGTCTCAGGGGTGCACTACCCCAATGACGTTGGACGCGAGCTACGCGCCGTCTATCACCTGACTTCTATCACCCACGGGCGCTCACTGCGCCTTGAAGTAGCGATTCCAGACGCGGATCCAACCGTGCCCACGACAACCGGGGTCTACCCGGCAAATGACTGGCACGAGCGCGAAGCATTCGACTTGTTCGGAATCATTTTCACCGGCCGCGACGAGCTGACCCGCGTGCAGATGCCAGATGACTGGCCTGGACACCCTCAGCGCAAGGATTACCCACTCGGCGGTATCCCCGTTGAGTACAAGGGTGCAGTTATTCCACCGCCAGACCAGAGGAGGTCTTACTCATGAGCAAGACACAATCAGCACAGAGTAAGCCACGGGCTACCCGCGGCGATTACGCTGCCCCAGAGACGCCGTTCTTTGAAGCAACGGGCGGTGACTGGGACGAGGTTGCGGCAGAGATTGCCGAGCTCAATGAGGAACGAATCGTGGTTAACATGGGTCCTCAGCACCCATCCACCCACGGTGTTCTGCGCCTCATGATCGAGATGGACGGCGAGTACGTCACGGAAGCTCGTGCCGGTATTGGCTATTTGCACACCGGTATTGAAAAGAACATGGAGCACCGTACCTGGGTGCAAGGTGTGACGTTCTGTACCCGCATGGACTACCTGGCCTCGTTCTTTCAAGAAACCGCATACTGCCTAGCAGTTGAGCGGCTCCTTGGCATTGAAAACGATGTTCCCACACGTGCCCAGGATATCCGGGTCATGCTCATGGAAATGAACCGGATTAGTTCCCACCTGGTTTGCATTGGAACCGGTGGAAACGAACTCGGTGCCACCACGGTCATGACCGCCGGATTCACCGGCCGCGAAGAGATCCTGCGCCTGTTTGAGATGGTGTCTGGACTGCGTATGAACAACGCGTTCATTCGTCCCGGGGGAGTCGCCCTAGACCTGCCGGCCGGCTTCATTGAGGCTGCCCGCCCAGCAATGGTCAAATGCCAAAAGTACGTGCAAGAACTTCAGGATCTGCTCCTTGAGAACCCGATCTTCAAGCTCCGTAATGTGGGCGTTGGGCACCTCAACCTCGCCGGTGCGATGGGACTGGGAATCACCGGTCCGGTGCTGCGCTCGGCTGGCCTGCCCTATGACGCACGCAAGGCCAAGCCGTACTGCGGCTATGAAACGTATGAGTTCGATGTTCCCGTGCGGGAAGACGCCGATGCCTATGGCCGGGTGGTCTTGCGGTTTGAAGAGATCTACCAGTCGTTCCGCATTATCGAGCAGGCATTGGTGCGCCTCGAAGCCTCCGCTGGTGAGCCGGTCATGGTTGAAGACAAGAAGATCGCTTGGCCTTCCCAGCTCGCAATCGGAGCAGACGGTCAAGGTAACTCCTTTGAGCACATCCGCCACATCATGGGCACCTCGATGGAAGCGCTAATTCACCACTTCAAATTGGTCACCGAGGGCTTTAAAGTACCGGCTGGCCAAGTCTGGCAGACCGTCGAGCACCCACGCGGAGAGCTCGGTGTACACCTCGTTTCAGACGGTGGTACCAAGCCATACCGCGCCCACTTCAGGGACCCGTCTTTCAATAACCTGCAAGCCGTCTCCATTATGTGTGAGGGTGGACAGGTTGCAGACATTGTAGTTTCAGTTGCTTCAATCGACCCTGTTATGGGAGGTGTGGACCGATGAGCACGACCCAAGGTTCACCAAACGCATCAGCGCAGACCACACAAAGTGGTTACGACGCACAAACTTATGAATCCCTCGCCGCTGACGCAGCACAGATCATTGCCCGCTACCCGGTGGCACGCTCGGCCCTGTTGCCGATGCTCCACCTGGTGCAGTCCCAGGACAGCTACATCTCTCGGTCCGGCATCATCTTCTGCTCCGAGCAGTTGAACCTGACCCCCGCCGAGGTTTCCGCGGTGGCCACGTTCTACACCCAGTACAAGCGCAAGCCAAACGGTGAATACACCGTGGGTGTGTGTACCAACACGCTGTGCGCAATCATGGGCGGCGACGAGATCTTTGATGAGCTGTCGGAGCACCTCGAGGTAGGCCAGGACGAAACCACCGAGGATGGCAAAATCACCCTCGAGCGGATCGAATGCAACGCGGGTTGCGACTTCGCACCCGTGGTCATGGTCAACTGGGAGTTTATGGACAACCAGACACCTGAGTCGGCTACGAAACTGGCTGACGACATCAAGGCTGGCAAAGACATCAAGCCGTCGCGTGGCCCCGACAAGATTTGCTCCTTTAAGCAAGTATCACGGGTTTTGGCCGGGTTCAATGACGGTCTAGCCAACGAGGGCCCAGGAGCTGGCAAAGCCAGCCTTGAAGGTCTGAAACTCGCCAAGGAAAAAAACTGGACCGCACCGGCCGGCGCCCCACAGGCATCGGATAGCGCACCAGGAGCCGAAGGGCAGGCAAAGTGACTACCCAACCAACCGTCCTCGCGCCGGTGATGAGCGCGTTCTGGGACGTCCCAAACTCGTGGACGCTTGAGACCTACCTTGCCAACGGTGGCTATGAGGGCCTGAAGAAGGCCTTCGCACAAGACCCTGCAACGGTCACCAAGAGCATTCAGAACTCAGGCCTGCGCGGACGCGGAGGAGCAGGATTCCCAACCGGAATGAAGTGGGGCTTTTTGCCTCCTGATGACGGTGGACCACGCTACCTCGTAGTCAACGCCGATGAAGCCGAGCCGGGAACCTGTAAAGATATCCCACTGATGATGGCCACCCCCCAGTTCTTGATCGAGGGCATCATCATCACCTCATACGCTATTGGCAGCAACCACGCGTTCATCTATATCCGCGGCGAAGTTGTCCACGTGCAACGTCGCCTGCTCAACGCGGTTGAGGAAGCATACAAGGCCGGATACCTGGGCAAGAACATCCAGGGCACCGGTTTTGACCTGGACATCACCGTGCACTCCGGTGCCGGGGCATACATCTGTGGTGAAGAGACGGCGCTACTGGACTCACTCGAAGGACGGCGCGGTCAGCCTCGTCTTAAGCCTCCATTCCCAGCTGTGGCCGGACTCTACGCTCGCCCAACGGTGGTCAACAACGTGGAATCGATCGCATCGGTCCCACAGATCATTAATCGCGGGGCCGACTGGTTCACCTCAATGGGAACCGAACGCTCGACGGGTAATGGGTTCTTCTCACTATCGGGCCACGTGACACGTCCGGGCCAGTATGAAGCGCCCCTCGGAATTACCCTGCGGGAACTGCTCGACATGGCCGGCGGTATGCGCGGTGGACGGGAACTGAAGTTCTGGACCCCGGGTGGATCTTCCACACCTTTGTTCACCAAGGATCACCTAGATATTCCGCTTGACTACGAGTCGGTTGCGGCTGCGGGTTCCATGCTGGGAACGCGTGCGCTGCAGATCTTTGATGAAACCACCTCCGTGGTGCGCGCTGTCAGTCGCTGGACCGACTTCTACGCCCACGAGTCCTGTGGCAAGTGCACCCCGTGCCGCGAAGGTACGTACTGGCTGAAGCAGATTTTGAAGCGGCTTGAGCTTGGCCAGGGACAGCAGGGCGATATTGAAACCCTCCTGGATACCTGTGACAACATTCTGGGCCGTGCTTTCTGTGCGCTTGGTGACGGTGCCACGTCGTCGATCACCTCGGCTATTCAATACTTCCGTGAGGAATTCGAAGCTGGCATGACCACCCCTGCTCGTGAGTTGTTCCCACCAGAACGCTCAGCGCTGTTTGAGTACACCCCAAAGCAACGCTCCGCACTTTCGTCAGTGGGAGGCCACCTGTGAGCGAGAACATTAAGTTCAAGATTGATGGCGTCGAGACCGAGGTACCTAAGGGCACCCTAGTTATTCGCGCGGCAGAGCAACTGGGGATTGAAATCCCTAGGTTCTGTGACCACCCACTTCTAGAGCCAGTCGGCGCCTGCCGCCAGTGTCTCGTGGACGTTTCCATGCCGGACCGCGAAGGTAACGTGCGTCCGATGCCTAAACCACAGGCATCGTGCACGCTCGAGGCCGCACCGGGAATGGAGGTCTTCACTCAAGAAACCTCACCGGTTGCGGAGAAGGCCCAGCGCGGAATGCTCGAGCTGCTGCTGATCAACCACCCGCTTGACTGCCCGGTCTGTGACAAGGGTGGCGAATGCCCCCTCCAGAACCAGTCGCTCAGCCACGGTGACGCGGAAAGTCGCTTCATCGATGTCAAGCGGACATTTGCTAAGCCAATCAAGGTCTCCACACAGATTCTGCTTGACCGTGAACGCTGTGTCCTGTGCCAACGTTGTACCCGGTTCTCCGAGCAGATTGCGGGCGACAACTTTATTGCGCTCCAAGAGCGCGGCGCCGAGCAACAAATTGGTCGCTTTGACGAGGGCATCTTGGGCTTTGCCCAAGAACCAGTCGGTGGATGCGGCGGGTACGAGCCAAAGCAGGTCGGCCTAGTTGACTCCCGTGATGTCTCCGGGGCAAACAACCCGGACATCATCACGGAAAGTGCCAGGGCGGCAACCCCCGCCGGCGAGGCGCCCGTTGGCGCGGCAACCGCAGATGAATCCGGCCAACTGTTCTCTTCGTACTTCTCCGGAAACACCATCCAGATCTGTCCTGTGGGAGCCCTCACCAGCTCCGCCTACCGGTTCAGGTCCAGGCCATTCGACCTGGTTTCCACACCGGCAATCAGCGAACACGATTCCTCCGGTTCCGCAATCCGCGTGGACCACCGCCGGGGCACCGTGCTGCGGCGCCTTGCAGGCGACGACTCAGTCGTCAACGAAGAGTGGATCACAGACAAGGACCGCTTTGCGTTTACGTGGCAAAGCGCAAAGGGCCGTCTGTCTACCCCACTGATTCGTGAGCGAGATGCAGCTGGCAACCGCGGTGAACTGCGCCCGGCCTCATGGAACGAAGCGTTTGCGTTTGCGGCTAACGGCCTGCGAAAGGCCGCGATGCTTGATGATCGTGGACAAGGTGGCGTTGGTGTTCTGCCCGGTGGTCGCCTGACCATCGAGGATAACTACGCATACGCCAAGTTTGCCCGGGTCGCTCTGGGAACTAACGACATCGATGCCCGTGCCCGAGTATCAAGCGACGAGGAACTCGACTTCCTTGGAGCCAACGTAGCCGGGTCCGGTATTGGGGTCACGTTTGGTGATCTGGAAAAGGCTCGGGTCGTTCTTCTGGCCGGTTTTGAACCCGAAGAAGAAGGTGGAGTCGTTTTCCTACGCCTGCGCAAGGCAGCGCGTTCTGGAAAACTAGCCACATTTGCAGTAGCACCCTTTGCCTCGCGCGGGCTCGCTCGCATTGGCAATGTGGGAGCGACGCTGATCCCTGCCGTACCTGGCACTGAAGCCGAGATCCTTGCGGCCATTGGTGCGAACCAAGCCGCAGACCACGTGCCGTCAGAGGTTGCAGCAGCAGCGAGTGCCCTGGCAGAGGCCGGCGACCAAGCCATCATCATCGTTGGTGAACGCCTGGCGGCAAGCCCGGGTGCATTGTCTGCTGCCCAGCAGTTGGCGGCGCACACCGGTGCCAAGCTCGCGTGGATTCCGCGCCGTATTGGTGAGCGGGCGGCCGTAGAAATGGGCGGCCTGCCAAACCTCTTGCCCGGTGGACGTCCGGTTGCAGACTCTGCAGCCCGGGTAGACATGGCAGCGGTTTGGGGTGTTGACTCACTTCCGACCACCCCCGGACGCAACGCCGATCAAATGATCGACGCGCTCAACACCGGCCAACTGCGCGGTGTAGTCGTGGGAGGACTCCAACTAACCGACCTAGCCAGCCCGTCGGCCGCTCGTAGTGCACTGGCTGCGGCAGACTTTGTGCTGAGCCTAGAGGTCCGCGAGTCCGACGTTACCGAGTTGGCTGACGTGGTGCTACCCGTAGCACCACCGGCTGAGCGTGCCGGTGCGTACTGGAACTGGGAAGGCCGGGTGCGTCCGTTTGGTCGCGCCTTGGAAACCTCAGCCCTGCCAGATCACCGAGTGCTTTCCATGCTCGCGGAGCAACTAGGTGCGCCACTGAACGTTGCCGAGTTGGCAAGCGTACGTGGGGAAATTGACCAGATTGGTCCGTGGGACGGCAACCGAGTGGCAACGCCAAGTGCGGCCGCTGCCGAGCCAGTCGTATTGGGGGCACAGGAAGCCGTACTGGCGACCTGGCACCTGCTACTCGATGACGGGGCCCTGCAAATTGCTGAACCGTTCCTCGCTGGCACGGCGAAGACCCCGGTAGCACGGGTCTCGCAGGCGACCGCCACGAACCTGAACCTCGGATCCGCAACGCAGGTACGAGTATCAACGAACTCGGGAACCATCACGCTGCCGCTTGTGGTGTGTGACATGTCTGATGGCGTCGTTTGGGTTCCACAGAACTCACCCGGCTCCAAGGTAAACCAAACCCTGGAAGCTCGTAGCGGCGATGTTGTGGCCGTACGCGCAGTGCCAAGCGAAGGGAAGGGAGCGTAATGAGTGACTTTTCAACTGATACGTTCTGGACGTATCTGATCAAGTCCGTCTTGATCGTTGTTTTCCTACTGACCTCCGTGATCATCGCGATCTGGTTTGAGCGCCGCGTCATTGGACGCATGCAAGTGCGTCCCGGACCAAACGTGAACGGACCATTTGGTTTGCTGCAGTCGGTCTATGACGCGGCAAAGCTCTTGATCAAGGAAGACATCACGGTTAAGGCCGCGGACAAGGTGGTCTACATTCTGGCCCCGATGATCTCGGTGTTTACCGCGTTGCTCGTCTTCGCGGTTATTCCGATGGGTCCTGAGGTAAAGATTCCGTTCACGGATATTGTTACCCCACTCCAGTTGACCGACTTCCCGGTTGCGACCCTATACGTGTTGGCCTGCGCCGCCGTTGGTGTCTACGGCATTGTGCTCGGTGGTTGGTCCTCCGGATCCACCTACCCACTGATCGGTGCCGTGCGTTCCTCAGCACAGATCATTTCCTATGAACTCGGCATGGGCCTATCCCTGGTTTCCGTGTTCATCATGGCCGGTTCCATGTCAACGGGAGAGATTGTAGGTAGCCAAGAACAAATCTGGTGGTTCCTACCACTCATGCCGGCATTCCTGATCTACGTGATCTCGATGATGGGTGAAGTCAACCGTCTGCCATTTGACCTCCCAGAGGCTGAGGGTGAGCTCGTAGCTGGCTACTCAACCGAATACTCGTCCATGAAGTTCGCCTGGTTCTACCTCGCTGAGTACATCAACATGCTCAACGTATCCGCGGTAGCAACCACCCTCTTCCTCGGTGGCTGGCGTGCACCATGGCCAATCTCCGCAATCAACGACGGCATGTTCAATGAGGGCTGGTGGGGACTGCTCTGGTTCCTGGTCAAGGTCTGGGGCATGATGTTCTTCTTCGTCTGGGTCCGAGGCACATTGCTGCGGTTCCGGTACGACCAATTCATGGTCTTCGGTTGGAAGGTCCTGATCCCATTTGCCTTGGCATGGATCGTTATTCTCGCCGTGTTCCAGGGATTCCAGCAGTTCAACGGTATGGACGCACGACCGGTGCTGTTCATCGTTGCCGGAATCGCCGCAGTGGTGCTGATCATCAGCCTGGTGCTGGAAAGCAAGGCGACCGCAAAGCGGGCAGCGCTCGAAGCCGAGCAGGCATCTGCTCCTCGGGTAAGCGAAGAGTTCGACGCGTTTGCGGACGGATTCCCCGTGCCACCAATGCCGGGACAAACCCTGTCACCATCACCACGCGCAGCTCGCCGAGCAGCGCAGGCACAGGCATCGCCAAGTAGCGCGCCGGTGTCCCTCACCCAGATCGAAACAAAACATAAGGAGGCTGGCGATGAGTGAGAAACCAATTGGCCAGACCCCGAATGAACTTGCGGGCGCGGACGAATACCAGTCCGCAATGCCTCCCGCAACGGGGCTTAAAAAGGCACTCGCGCCAATCGCCGGGTTCGGGGTAACGCTGAATTCATTCTTCAGCCCCACGGTCACGGAACAGTACCCGTTTGAAAAGGTACCAACCAAGCCGCGCTACCACGGACGCCACCAGCTCAACCGCCACCCAGATGGACTTGAAAAGTGCATTGGCTGTGAATTGTGTGCCTGGGCTTGCCCAGCGGACGCCATCTATGTAGAGGGCGGCAACAACGCCGACCTACCAGACGGCGCCCATGTTTCACCGGGTGAGCGCTACGGTGCGGTCTACCAAATCAACTACCTGCGGTGCATTTTCTGTGGACTATGCATTGAAGCCTGCCCAACGCGTGCGCTGACAATGACCAACGAGTACGAACTGGCCGGACCTACCCGTGAAGGCCTGATCTACGAGAAGGAAGACCTGCTGGCACCGCTGCGCGACGGCATGCTCAAGGGCCCGCACCCAATGGTTGGCGGCTCAACAGACAAGAACTACTACTCGGGCGATGTCACCGGCCCAACCCAAGACCAGATCGACTGGGTCGAGGAACACCGTCCGGACGAAAGCTCGCTTGACTCGGCCCGCTCTGCGGTAGCCAACAACAAGGTGGTGCAGTCATGACCTCCGGTGCAGAAGCAATCTTGTTTTGGTGCATAGCCCCGCTCATGGTGCTGGCCGCACTCGGGCTTATTTTCGCCCGTAAAGCCGTGCATGCGACGCTGTGCATGATTTTCATCATGATCTCAATGGCCGTACTTTACGTTGCCAATGAGGCCCCATTCTTGGGGATCGTCCAGATCGTGGTGTACACCGGCGCGGTCATGATGCTGTTCCTATTCGTGATCATGCTCGTTGGTGTGGACACCTCGGAGTCCCTGGTTGAAACCATTCGGGGCCAAAAGTTCTTGGGCTGGCTTGTGGGCATTGGCTTGGCCATTGTCTTCATGGCGACCCTTGGACGGATGACCTTTGGCTCGGGCATAGGCCACGAGGCCACGTTCGACAACAACCCAGCCGAGCTGGCGCGGGTCTTGCTGGGGAACTTCGTGTTCCCGCTTGAACTGGTTGGTATCTTGCTGATTACCTCGGCAATTGCAGCGCTGACCCTGACACACCAGCGCCGCTTGACCAAGCGAATTGGGCAAAAGGAACTTGCCGATGCCCGTGTTGCGGCAGGCGAGCGCCTCACGCCGCTTCCGTCCCCGGGTGTGTACGCACAGCGTAACGCCATGGACGTTCCAGCGCTTGACCCGTATGGTCAGCCGGTTGAGTCCTCAATTTCACGCGTGCTCCGCACCCGTGAACAGGACCGGGCTGCTATTCAAGACCCAGAGATTCAGGAGCTAACCGCGGCGTCCAAGCCACAGCCAAGCACCTGGGATCGACAGATTGGCGCTGCCGGCGAAGGCAACGACTCATCTGACAAGCCAACGCAAACTGAAGGCGAGGACAGCTGACGTGGAGTATGCAAACTACCTGTATCTCGCAATCATCTTGTTCACCATCGGTGGTGCAACGGTTCTACTACGCCGTAACGCCATCATCATGTTCATGGGTATTGAGCTCATGTTGAACTCGGCAAACCTTGCGTTTGTGACGTTCTCCCGCATGCACGGTGACCTCACCGGTCAGGTCGTGGCGTTCTTTGTCATGACCGTGGCCGCCGCTGAGGTGGTTGTCGGGCTAGCAATCATTGTGTCCATCTACCGAACTCGCAGGACCGTGTCAGTTGATGACATCAGCCTGCTGAAGAACTGACGGGGAGTCCAACCATAATGATTGACATTTCTTGGCTCCTCATCGCGATTCCGCTGGTGAGCGCCGCCATTCTTTTGCTGGCCGGGCGTCGCTCGGACAGCTGGGGACACTGGCTGGGCACAATCGCCTCCGGTGCTTCCTTTGTGATCGGTGCGGGCGCACTGTTTGCCATCATGGGCAAACCCGCCGGTGAACGCATCGTTGATAGGCACCTGTTTGACTGGATCAAGGCGGGAGACTTCTCCCTTGAAGCCGGTTTGCGGATCGACACGCTGTCCCTGACGTTTGTCATCTTGGTGACATTCGTAGGAACACTCATCCACATTTACTCCGTGGCTTACATGGAAAGCGACAAGGACCGCCGCCGGTTCTTTGCCTACCTCAACCTGTTTATTGCCTCGATGCTGATCTTGGTACTGGCAAACTCCTACCTACTGTTGTTTGTGGGCTGGGAAGGCGTTGGTCTGGCTTCCTACCTCCTCATTGGATTCTGGAACCACAACCCCGAATACGCAGTGGCCGCTAAGAAGGCGTTCATCATGAACCGCGTCGCAGACGTGGGTATGATCTTGGCCCTCGGTGCAATGTTCGCAACCTTTGGTGGCGTGGACTTTGCAACCGTTCACGGTGGCGCAGGAGCAATGGGCCAAGCCAACGAGGGCATGATGACCTTCATTGGCCTGATGCTGCTGCTCGCCGCCTGCGGTAAGTCCGCGCAGTTCCCACTCCAAGCTTGGCTCGGAGACGCCATGGCTGGACCTACCCCGGTATCCGCACTGATTCACGCGGCCACCATGGTAACCGCCGGTGTCTACCTCATTGTGCGGTCCGGAGTTGTCTTTACCGCCGCTCCAACCGCGTTGCTCGTCGTAGCAATCGTGGGTGCCATTACCCTGCTCTTCGGTGCGATCGTGGGTTGTGCAAAGGACGACATCAAGAAGGTTCTGGCCGCCTCGACCATGTCCCAAATTGGGTACATGATGCTCGCTGCGGGTCTAGGCCCAATCGGATACGCATTTGCTATCTTCCACCTCTTGACGCACGGGTTCTTCAAAGCCGGTATGTTCCTCGGTGCCGGATCCGTCATGCACGGCATGAACGATGACGTCAACATGCGCAACTATGGTGCGCTCAACAAGGTCATGAAGATTACCTGGATTACCTTCGGGTTTGGCTGGTTGGCAATCCTTGGTATCCCACCGTTCTCAGGGTTCTGGTCTAAGGACAAGATCATTGAGGCAGCGTTTGCTGCGAACGACGGAATTGGCTGGCAGCCATGGGTCTTTGGAATTGTGACCCTTGTGGGAGCCGGAATCACCGCGTTCTACATGTCACGGTTGTTCTTCATGACGTTCCACGGCAAGGCCCGTTGGACCAACAACGACTCCAAGCACTTGGTAAAGCGCAACCCGCATGAATCACCGGCCTTGATGGTTTGGCCAATGATCATTCTTGCGGTTGGGTCTGCGTTCCTGGGACTCGTTCTGGGCCTTGGCAACGTGTTCACTAACTGGCTGGCCCCCGTCACACATCCGGATGGCTTGCAAGAACACGCCCCGGTCCTACCAGTGCCCGTTCTGATCGCGCTGACGTTGATCGTGGTGCTGCTTGGGGCAGGCTTGGCTTGGCGTCAGTACGGTGCTAACCAAGTACCAACTACGGCTCCAACCGGTTCAGCTTTGACCCGGGCTGCACGCCGCGACCTATACCAGGACGAGGTAAACGAGGCCCTGTTCATGGAGCCAGGACAGCACCTGACCCGCACGCTTGTGTTTGCGGACAAGAAGGCCGTCGATGGTGGCTTCATGGGGCTTGGGCGCCTAGCCGGATCGCTCGGTATTGGTCTACAGAAACTCCAAAATGGTTACGTACGCAGTTACGCAACCTTGATGCTGGCTGGACTGGTAATTTTGCTCATCGTCGTCTTTGCTATCTGGAACTGAGAGGGGATGAACAATGTCACTTGAAACTTTGCCCTGGCTAAGTATTTTGGCGGTTACCCCGCTCATAGGTGCGCTCGTATTGTGGGCGCTTCCAAAGACTAAGGCCGGTGCGGCCACGAAGATCGCACTCGGATTCTCCCTAGTCACCCTTGTGTTATTCGTCGGAGCTCTGCTCAACTTCGACCGTTCCGCATCCGGGACCATGCAGTTCACAGAACTGCATGAGTGGATCCCGCAGATGGGAACGTCGTATGCGCTGGGCGTCAACGGTGTTGGGCTGCTCCTGATTGGTCTGTCCGTCCTCTTGGTGCCACTGGTAATCGGCGCCGCCTGGAAGGAACAGGGCGTTGGGCAGGCTACCGGCCCGCAGGAGCTGCAGGACGCACAAAGCAAACTGCGGCACTACCTTGCACTGGTCTTGATCCTTGAAGTCTTCATGGTCTTGATCTTTGCGGCACGTGACGTATTCCTGTTCTACGTGGTCTTCGAGGCCATGCTGATTCCGGTCTACTTCATGATCGGTGTCTTTGGTAAGGGCGCCCGTCGTCGCTACGCGGCCCTGAAGTTCCTCCTGTTCTCCCTCGTGGGCGGGTTGGTCATGCTGGTTGCGGTCATTGGGCTCTACCTCAAGGGCCCCGGTGGTCCCCAAGGTTTCCTCATTGACAACCTCGTAGGCGTGCCACTCGACACCTCGCTTGAGCGGTGGCTCTTCCTCGGCTTCTTCCTTGCCTTTGCGGTCAAGGCGCCAATGTTCCCCGTGCACACTTGGTTGCCTGACTCAACCCAGCATGCCCCAGCGGGAACCTCGGTTCTCCTCGTTGGCGTACTGGACAAGGTGGGAACCTTTGGAATGCTGACGCTGTGTCTGCCACTATTTCCAAACGCCGCCCAATGGGCAGCGCCGGTCATTGTGGTACTCGCAGTTATCTCAATCATTTACGGAGCCCTGCTAGCCCTAGGCCAGCGTGACCTCATGCGACTGATTGCGTACACGTCCGTTTCCCACTTCGGTGTGATCGTGTTGGGTATCTTCACGTTCACTGAACTGGGTACCGCAGGCGCTAACTTCTACATGATCAACCACGGGCTTGCCACCGGACTGCTGTTCCTGATCGCCGGCTTCCTCTTCCTGCGTTCACGCACGGGCGAGTCGCAGATGATTGGCGAGTTCGGCGGAATGCAAAAGGTCACCCCGGTCTTGGCCGGTGTGTTCCTAACCGTTGGCTTGGCCACGCTGTCCATGCCTGGCCTGTCCCCGTTCATCTCCGAGATCATGGTGCTTATCGCCGTATTTGGTGTGAACAACTGGGCAGCCATCATCGCGGCGATTGTGGTTATCTTGGCCGCACTGTACATCTTGTTGCCATACCAAAAGATCTTCACCGGGGCGATCCAAGAAGACCTGAAGGACAAGCCTGACCTAAACGTCCGGGAAAAGTGGGTGGTCGGTCCGCTGATCGCACTCCTGCTTATCCTCGGTTTTGTACCTGGCCTAGCTCTCCAGTTCATCGAAGAGCCAGCCCAGATTAGCGTTTCCACCATTGAAGGGAACAAGTGATGTTGACTCATTTGGCTCAAGCAGGTGAGTTTGTGCCACCTGTTATTAACTGGTCGGCATTAACACCACTGATTATTATCTTCGGTGCGGGTGTGCTTGGAATCCTCCTCGAAGCCTTCCTCCCGGACGGTAAACGTCGCGGTCCACAGATCGCCCTGGCGCTGGTCGCTCAGGTTGGGGCGTTTGTTGCGCTGATTTGGGTGGGGCAGACCATCTCCGAATCGCCCGACCCACTGGCAGCACTGCCGGTAGGTTCGGCACTGATTTTGGATAGCTGGACCCTCGTGGTTCAAGGCGTCATTTTGCTTTGTTCAATCTTGGCCACGCTTGTCATGGTGGATCGGACAAGTGCCAAGCAGGACCACTTTGCGCCGTCGGCCGCAGCGATCCCTAACTCACCGTATGAAGAGTTGACCCGCAAGCGTGGACTGGAGCAGACCGAGGTTTACCCGCTGTTCCTGTTTGCGCTCGGTGGCATGTTGGTTTTCCCGGCATCGGGAGACCTCGTAACCATGTTCATCGCACTTGAAGTATTGTCACTGCCGCTTTACGTATTGACCGCAATGGCTCGCCGTCGCCGTCTGCTTTCCCAAGAAGCGTCATTCAAGTACATGATCTTGGGAGCCTTTGCATCGGCACTGTTCCTCTTTGGAGCGGCGCTGCTGTACGGATTCTCTGGTTCGGTAACACTTTCTGGGATTGCGAACGCGGTCATGGGGCATGCACAATCCCCGACCGGGCTGGAATCGGGTGTACTGCTGCTATTTGGTATCATCATGTTGCTCGCCGGGATCCTGTTCAAGATCGGTGCGGTGCCATTCCAGTCGTGGACCCCAGACGTCTACCAGGGTGCGCCAACCCCGATCACCGGGTTCATGGCGGCCTGTACCAAGATCGCCGCAGTTGGCCTCTTGGTGCGCGTAGTCATCATCGTGGTAGTCAGCTCCCAAGTTGACGTCGCCGAGGCCGCTACTAAGGGCCTGTGGGTGGTTGCGATTGCGACCATGCTGCTCGGTGCGGTAGTAGGAGCAACCCAAACTGACATGAAGCGCATGTTGGGTTACTCTTCGATCGCTCACGCAGGGTTTGTGCTGGTGGCCTTCCTAGGCTTCAGCGCGGGCACACTCGATGCGGTCATGATCTACCTCCTGGTCTACGGTGTCACCACAATCGGTGCTTTCGGCATTGTCACCCTCGTGCGCGAGGTTGGCCCGGGTGGGGAAATCTTGGGCGAGGCAACCCACATTGGGCAATGGGCCGGACTGGGCAAGCGCAATCCACTGATTGCAGGCCTGTTCGCATTGTTCCTGTTGTCGTTTGCGGGTATCCCAATGACCGCCGGGTTCATTGCCAAGTACCACGCGTTTAGCTCCGCTCTTGCGGGCGAGGCGACGTTGCTGGTCATCATGGGAATTATCAGTTCCGCGATCTCGTTGTTCTTCTACATCCGAGTGATCGTGCTGATGTTCTTTGTCGCACCCGCTGAAGAGCGGATTGAGACCGGGGAACAAACCCAGGCCGGACCAAACTTGGCAGACCCAGCAGAGGACCCGAGTCCATTTGCGGCAAACGCTGAACCCGTTGAATTGGATGAACTGACCGCCGCTGCACGTACGGCTGTGATCGTGCCGCAGCGGAGCCGGGCCGTGCAGGTAGTCGACTCCGAGGGACCAACCTTGGCTGTCATCTTCTTCACCGGACTGTTTGTGGTCATCCTCGGTGTGTTCCCAGCACCCATCCTGAGCCTGATCTCGAGCCTTCTAGGGTAGATTAGGGTCAACGTCCAAACACGTGACGGGCACCCGCCAGTATTGGCGGGTGTCCGTTGTGTGTCTCCGCTTCGAACAGACTAAGTTCTCCTTGTGACTAACGTTTCTTTGGCTTTCCCACTCGATGATCCCGAACTAGCTCAAAACTTGATGGCTGAACTTCAAATCGTTGAAGCTCAGTTGCAAGATGCCGTAGCTAACGTCCACCTACTTGCGGATGAGGCATCGAGACACCTTGTTAGTGCCGGCGGTAAACGCCTGCGTCCGCTGCTCACGCTCCTCGTTTCCCAACTTGGCACCGGAGTCTCTGACGAGATCCGCAAAGCCGGTGTTGTCGTCGAACTGACACACCTAGCTTCGCTCTATCACGATGACGTCATGGATTCTGCGCCACTACGCCGCGGTGCACCTTCAGCACATGAAGTCTGGGGTAACAACGTCGCTATTTTGACCGGCGACCTGCTCTTCGCCAGGGCGTCCCGATTGACCGCAGATCTTGGGCCGGATGCCGTAGCTGTTCAGGCAGACACGTTCGAACGCCTGTGCATGGGCCAACTACAAGAGACCGTGGGCCCAACTGAGACGGACGATCCAGTTGCGCACTACATCCAAGTTCTCGCGGACAAGACTGCCTCACTGCTTGCAACCTCCGCGTACTTTGGAGCACGGTACTCAGGCTGCTCGGTCGAGGTACAACGAATCGTTGCCCAGTACGGTGAGAAAATTGGTGTTGCCTTCCAATTGGCTGATGACGTCATTGACCTCACATCAAGTGGTGAGGTCACCGGCAAGACCCAGGGTACCGACCTACGTGAGCAAGTTCCGACCATGCCGGTCTTGTTGCTTCGCAAGCGCGTAGCACAAGGCACCGCGGCGCCAGGGGATCAGGAACTCATTGACCTCATTGACTCCGACCTCAGCTCAGACGAGGCATTGAACCACACGGTGAGCCTCTTGAAAGCGCACCCGGTCGTTGAGGAAACTCGCGCCCAATCGGCCCAGTGGGCTCAGGACGCAATCGCCGAACTTGATGGATTACCGCAGGGCTCCGTACGGCAAGCGTTGGCGGCATTCGCGCAGGCATTGGTTGAACGGTCTGCGTAGTTTGCGGTGGTATTTTTGTTGAAAGGGAGTTAGCTGATCTGGCTAACTCCCTTTCAATTTTGGTATAACAGCATGAAATAGGGTATTTTCACGCTACAAGCACTCACGTATTCCAACGCGCAAAGAACACAGAGGTGTGACGGTGGTTCAGTACTACAACCCTGGTGCAGGGACCCTGATTGCTGCCCCCGAGGTGCTGGTGTATTTGCCAGGTGGGATTCAGACGGCCCAAACCAGCCGAATCTGGGAAGGCCTCATCGGGGCCCCGCGCAACCTGCTGGCAGCTCTCGAGGTACTTACGGGTGTGTTGGACCCTACGTACCTAGCATTGCCGGAGTTCGTGTTGATCCATTTTTCCGGGCCGGTTGGTGTAAACGGCTCAGGAGCACCCCACCGCAGTATCCAAGTGGCTTGCCGCGGGCAGATCGATTTGCTGTTGCGCAGCCACACCGGAGACGGCCAAACTCTAACTGGCCAAGACGCAACCGTCTGGGAAGAGTCCTCGTTCAATGAGGTCACCTGGATATCCTTGGGTCACGCGCAGCGTACTGCTATGCCGTTGTTGAACGGGGTAGCGCAGGCTGCAAGTTTCTACTGGAAGGCCACCGCGAACCAGATTGACACTGCGCAGGGAGCACCCAGCCAATCGCAGCCCCAGGTGAACGCAAAACCATCGACCGCTGTCCCCGGTCAGGATCAAGAGACGGATCTGGGTGCCACATTGACCGAGGTACCCGAGGATTGGCTACCGCCGCAGTCTGAGGATCGCGATGAGGCCGTGGACGCTGACCCAGGCAGCGCGGTACCGGCACCGAAGTCGACCGCTCCTTTGTTGCCAAGCCCACCTCCGCCGCCCGCTGCAGTTGATAATCAGACCCCGGCGGCGACCGCAGTCATGGGTCTTGCAGAAGCAGCCCAACCTGCAACTGCCATCCTGCCACCACTACCCGAAGTACAGGTCGCAGAGCCAGCGCAAACATCGGTAATCCAGGGGGCCTATTTTGGGACCGTTCGATTCTCACATGGCCCGGAGATGGATCTCGGAGCGCCAATTGTGGTGGGCCGCAAGCCCACCATTGAGGGCTCGGGAGCGCTTCCACATGCTCGGATGGTTACGGTACCTAGCCCGGCTAAGGACATCTCCCGGTCCCACTTGGGTATTCACCTTGACCAAGGGTACGTGATTGCTACGGACCTCAACTCGGTTAACGGCACCATCTTGCGCCGTGGCGGGCAACCAGAACGGGACCTGAATCCCAATGAAGGAACCCTCATTCTTGACGGAGATATTCTGGATCTGGGTGACGGCGTAGTCCTTACGTTTACCGGCATCGGCTAGGGTAATTGCGAATAATACGGAAAAGTTAGGTAACTTAGGGACGGTGGATGAATTCTTCAAGTCCATAAATCAAGGAGGTCGACGCTTTGTCAACACCAGAACTACAGCTGGAATACTGCGGTGAATGGTTCACCCCAGATGTTTCTGTTCCGTTTGATATTGGCCGCGAAGCAGATCTGACCATTGATGACAACCCCTATCTGCACCGTAAGTTCTTGCGCATCAGCGCCGAGGACGGAATCTGGTGGCTGTACAACGTCGGCTCGCTGCTTTCCGCGACGGTCTGTGACACGGGTGGGGGAGTGCAGTCATGGCTATCGCCAGGAAACCGTATCCCCATTTTGTTCCGATCCACAACGATTGTGTTCACCGCGGGACCCACTACGTACGAAATCCTGGCGAACCTGAATTCTGAAGTCTTTGAGTCCCACCAGGTAGCCGCGCCGGAGACAGGCGAACAGACCATCGGGCTGATCACGTTCACCCAAAGCCAGAAGCAGCTGATCGTGGCACTGTGTGAGCCAATGTTGCGACGCGAGGGGACAGGGTTCACTGAGATTCCGTCGACGGTTGACGCTGCGAGCAGACTTGGATGGGCTGTCACTCGGTTCAACCGGAAGTTAGACAACGTCTGTGACAAGTTGGACCGGATTGGCGTTAAGGGATTACGCGGCGGCCCCAAGCAACTTGCGACTAACCGGCGCGCCCGCCTTGTTGAATACGCGGTGACCACCCGCTTGGTGACCGCAGCTGACCTAGCACTGCTTGACATTACCGACGACGCTGAGTGAGACGTGACCCAATCTTTTTCTTTTCCATCTGAGGCTTTTCCCGCGTACCCGCAAATCAGTGCGGTGGCACCCCAAGACTGGGTCGCGCTAGCTGCTGTTGGTTTGCCTTTGGCGTTGGCAAAAAATACCGCACCGGGTAAATTTCGGCCCAACGTGCTGGTGACCCTAACCCGCTTTGGTGCAGACTACTCATTTGCCAAGGCGCGTAAGGCGATCGAGGACAAGGTGAAG
Organism: Jonesiaceae bacterium BS-20; assembly: GCA_039995105.1. GTDB lineage: Bacteria > Actinomycetota > Actinomycetes > Actinomycetales > Cellulomonadaceae. The sequence continues at coordinate 2,368,211 of CP146203.1, read as the reverse complement.
AAGTTGCCGCGTTACAAGGAAATGAGTTCCGAGACGGGCGAGTTCCTTGGCGGCGAAGGTCTACACCTAGTGGGCCGGTTTACTATGGCTAAGGGTGAACTAGTACGCCAGAGTGTGTCGATTGCGGTAATTAATCGTGGATATGTGTTTGACGTGGTTGAGATCACGGGTACATCTGCCCTTGTTTCGGGGGACAATGTAGAGGGTGAGATTCAAGAAATTTTCGATTCTTTGAGCGTCACCGTAAATTGACTCATTTGGGCCGGGCTTACAATCCGGCCACCCCAACCGGAAGGCTTGATTTTCCGTGACTGACACCCGCCAATTGCGCGTGGCCGTAATTGGTGCCGGACCAGCTGGCATCTACGCATCAGATATCTTGTCCAAAACCGACTTGAACGTCTCGATAGACCTGTTCGATAGGTTACCCACTCCATTTGGGTTGGTGCGCTACGGGGTCGCCCCTGATCACCCTCGGATTAAGCAAATCATCACCGCGCTGCACAAAGTTTTGGACCGTGGTGACATTCGTTTGCTTGCCAACGTGAACTTTGGCGTTGATATCAAGCTTGATACGCTGCGTGAGTTTTATGACGCGGTTATCTTCTCAACCGGTGCTATCAAAGACGCTGACCTCAACATCGAGGGAATTGACCTGAGGGGCTCGTATGGCGCCGCAGACTTTGTCTCCTGGTATGACGGGCACCCTGATGTGCCAAGCACTTGGCCGCTTGAGGCCCAATCGGTCGCGGTTATTGGCGCCGGAAACGTGGCCCTCGATGTGGCCCGTATTTTGGCTAAGCACCCTAAGGATCTGCTGTCGACGGAGATCCCAGACAGCGTATACCAGGGCCTCACCGCTAGTCCGGTTACCGATGTTCACATTTTTGCGCGCCGTGGCCCCGCCCAAGTGAAGTTCTCTTCACTAGAACTGCGGGAGCTTGGCCGGGTAGAAGATGTAGACGTCATCGTCTACCCGGAAGATTTTGACTTTGATGAGGGCTCTGTCGCCGCCATCAACTCTTCAAACCAGACCAAGCAGGTTGTTAAAACCTTGACCGACTGGACTTTGAACGACCCCGCTACGTTTACGGCATCACGCCGGTTGCACCTGCACTTCTTGCACTCCCCGGATGCGGTCTTGGACCAGACCGGCGAGGGCAAGGTCACCGCGCTGCGCACCGAACGCACCAAGCTCAACGGTGACGGCACCGTAAGCGGTACGGGAGAGTTCCACGAGTGGCCAGTCCAAGCGGTCTACCGCGCGGTGGGTTACTTTGGGTCCGAACTTGATGATGTCCCATACGACGATTCTCGCGGCGTAATTTCCAATACTGAAGGCCGGGTTCAGGACGCTACCGGCGAGGTTGTTCAGGGCCTGTATTGCACGGGCTGGATTAAGCGCGGCCCGGTTGGTTTGATTGGCTCCACCAAGTCCGATGCCGCAGAGACCATTCGCAATCTGGTTGGGGACGCACAAGACCAGGACGCGTTTGCTACCGCTACCCAGCGCGATCCGAGGGACATCACCGAGTACTTGACCGAACGCGGTGTTGACGTTGTGGAATGGAACGAGTGGCAACTTGTCGATGCCTACGAGCGTGCGCTCGGCGAGGCGGCCGGTCGGGAGCGGATTAAGGTCGTTCCCCGCGAAGACCTAATTGGCATCGCGAAGGGCACTTTTGACGCTGCCAAGTAGGCGTTTGAGCGAGGCTAAGAAATTAACATAGCAATGGGGACCGGTTCAGTTGGACCGGTCCCCATTGCGTTTTCATGAGCGGCACGCAGATAAGCGCACTACGGACCGTCCGGGCGCCTCCTTGCGTGTCATGCCACGGGAAGGCGTAACAGCGGTTCGAGGGCTTGGGCAACGCCATCTTGGTCGTTTGAAGCGGTAACTAGGTCCGCTGCAGCTTTGGCATCGGGGTGCGCATTGGCAACCGCGATCCCGGTTCCGGCCCAACTGAGCATGGGAACGTCATTGGGCATGTCCCCAAAAGCCCACACATCGGCCGGTTGCACGCCCTTACCTGCGGCCCAGCGTGCGAGGGCTACTGCCTTGGTTACTCCGGGCGCGGTCATTTCTGCCAGCCCGTCGGCACCCGAGTACGCCAGGAGTGCGCGGGCGCCAACGACTTGCTCAATAATGTTGAAGAACTCGGGGTCGGCCATCCCGGGCATGCGTGCCAAGAGTTTGCCCGTTACCTGATCATTCGCGTGCTCAACCGGCATATGAAGTGTCTCTGGCCCGTACGGGTAAGCAGAGGAGAAATGGGGATCAAACACAGCCCCGGTGACTCGCTCGGCCGCAAACATCACCCCGGGGAGTGCGGCACGTAAGTCGGTGACGATACCCGTCAACGACTCATGGGTGAATCCGTATACCTCGCTGGACTGCCCGGTATTGAAATCAAACACGCAAGCACCATTGAGGCAGATAGCCCGTCCGTGACCGCCGACAGCCTCGGCTAGTGGGCCCATCCACCGGGGCGGTCGAGCGGTCACAAACACCACGTGGGTGTTGCGCTCTTCCAATTCTTTCAAGACCCGGCGGGTACGTGCGGAGATGCTCAGATCTGAGCGCAGCAAAGTGCCGTCGAGATCCGTTGCAATGATCGCCGGTGCGCGGTTGGTGCTGGGAGACAAGGAGGTCAAGGCTCAGCGGTAGTTAGTGAACTGAACGGCAAAGTCCAAGGATGATGACTTCAACAGGTTCTGTACCTCTTGCAGATCATCACGTGACTTCGACGAAGCGCGTACTTCATCACCGGTGATTTGAGTCTTGACTCCCTTTGGACCTTCTTCACGGATAATCTTGGTGACCTTTTTAGCGTTCTCGCCTGCAAGGCCTTCAACCAGTTCACCCTCTAAGCGGTATTCCTTGCCGGAAGCACTCGGAGTCTTGTCCCCGGTATCAAAGGACTTGAGGGAAACACCGCGGCGAATCAACTTGGACTCAAAGACATCCAAGATGGCCAGCACACGCTCTTCTGAGTTAGCAATCAGCACAATCTTCTCGCCGCTCCAAGCGATTGAGGCGCCAACATTGCGGAAGTCGTAGCGCTGTGAAACCTCTTTCGCCGCTTGGTTCAAAGCATTGTCGACCTCTTGGCGGTCAACCCGCGAAACAATGTCCATCGATGCATCTGCCATGGGAAACTCCTTTAGTTACCGATAATTTGGTCTGCTCTTAAGGTATCTGATTTCTGCACGGGATTGCGGTTTGGTGAGCAAGATCGAACCGGTGCCTCAGATTTTGAGTAGTGCAGATTTGCGGCAACCCAAGAGAGTAACTAAGGCCACATCCCCTCGATTTCTAATTTTGCCAGTCACCTAGTATTGTTAATTCTGCCGCGCACAAGAGGTAGCGATACCACTGGTGCCAACTACCTGGCAGTTTGCCCGAGCGGCCAAAGGGAGCTGACTGTAAATCAGCCGCGCAAGCTACGTGAGTTCGAATCTCTCAACTGCCACCAGGTGAAAATCCCGGAACATCAGAAATGATGTTCCGGGATTTTTTTGTTTCTGGCCCTAACCTGCCCGGCCGGTAACCCGTAACCCGCCCAACTTGGCCGGAACATTGCTTGGTTGCGGTAGATAACTTCGAAGTCGTAGTTGCCGGAAACGTATTGACTAGTCCTTGCCACGGCCAAAAGACTGTGAATGCTAAGAAAATAATGTGATCTAGGCCGGTTCTAGGGCCTCAAGGTCCGATTCGCTCAGAACGTGTTTGGCATGAAATCTAGGTTTCGCCGCCCAATGGCAAGTTCTGTGAAGCGATTTTTGCACCTGAAAATAGGCCAGAAACGGCTAGATCTAGCGGAAAACGTGGTAGCGTGATGGCTATCACCCCTGTTTCGATTTGTTACTGGCTCTCAGAGTGTGTAATGTTTTCTTTTGTTGCCCCCGTAGCTCAGTGGTAGAGCGCAGTCTTGGTAAGACTGAGGTCATGGGTCCGATTCCCATCGGGGGCTCTGCTGGTGTCGAACACCAAAATGTGGCATTATTGTGTCCCGTTGCGACTTTGACACCGCGTGAGACCGAAAGGTTTCCAAGCGGCGGGGTAGCTCAGTTGGTCAGAGCGCACGGCTCATAATCGTGAGGTCGCGGGTTCGAACCCCGCCCCCGCTACATATAAATACAATTCATGCGTTGCACCCAGCGTGTGTTTCACTCGATCATGGTGCGTCGATTACGGCGCGAGAGGTGGCAAGACCGTGGCTAGCAAAAGCTCAGACGTTCGCCCGAAGATCACGCTCGCATGCGTGGACTGCAAAGAACGTAACTACATCACTAAGAAGAACCGTCGCAACACTCCAGACCGCTTGGAGCTTGCAAAGTTCTGCCCACGTTGCGTAAAGCACACCGCACACCGCGAAACCCGCTGATTTAAGCGATTCACGCTGTGAGCAAGCAAGCAGTCACTCCGAACCAAGAGTATGCCGGCCGAGTTTACGAACTTACCGCGCCGTACCAAGTTGGTCGGGAAAAGGTAGCTGACTTCGCTCGTGCAATTAGCTCATCAAACCCCGCCAACTTCTCGGTTGAAGTTGCGCGGGGTTTGGGCTATCCGGATGTTGTTGCACCAACAACATTTGCGGTCGTCATTGCACAGGCTGCGGAGTCCCAATACATCACTGACCCGGATGCTGGAATTGATTTCAGTCGGGTTGTGCACGCAGATGAGCGGTTTACTTACCGCCGCCCCATCTTCGCCGGTGACGAACTTGTCACCGAACTCCACGTAGACAAAGTCCAAGTACGCTCTGCGCTGTCCATGGTTACCACCAGAGCAGAGATCAGCGCGTTGCTAGCGGATGGCAGTCTCGAACCGGTGGTCACCGTGATCAGCACCCTTGCTATTAGAGGGGGAGAGTGAACGCCGTGGCTAAGCCAAAGTTTGAAGAGCTGACCGTGGGCGACGTTGTTGCTACCCGGAACATCGATCTTGATCGCGCTAACCTTGTGCGTTACGCCGGGGCAAGCGGAGACTTCAACCCAATCCACTGGAATGACAAGTTTGCCCATGAGGTAGGCCTGGAGTCCGTTATCGCGCACGGTATGTTGACCATGGCAATGGCGGTCACCGTGGTTGAAGAGTGGGTGGGGGACCAGACCGCAATCCTGGACTATCAGGCACGCTTTGCGCGCCAGGTACCGGTGCCAAACCCCGGTTTCACTACCCTCGAGCTCAGCGCTACGGTAGGCCTGCTCAAGGAAGATGACCGTCAGGCCCGCATTGACCTCACGGTCATCTGCGACGGCGCCAAGGTCTTGGCCAAATCTCAGGTACTAGTGCAGCTCTAACCGAGCAAATCACCAAGATGCCTAACAGCTAGAACCTAAGCAATATGAAGCGAGCACGTTACCCAGTACGCGTACTGAGTAACGTGCTCGCTTAGTTTTTATCATCAGTGCTCATTGCTGGGGACCGCGTAAGCAGGAACCTTAGCGTGCGGGTGGAGCGGTAGTGGTGCCAATGTAGAGTTCACTCGGCAAGATCACGTCCGGTGCCGTCCCAGCGTCCAAGAGCTCAAGGACGGTTTGAGCCAAGATCATGCCACGCTGTTCAAGGGGCTGGCGTACCGTGGTCAGGACGTCTTGGCCCAGCCAAGCCAGGTTAATGCCGTCAAAGCCAGCTACAGAGAGATCTTGGGGCACTTCTAAGCCCATGGCGCGTGCCTCTTGGAGCACCCCAATGGCTAACAGGTCAGACTGGGCAATCACCGCAGTGGGAACGAGGTCAGGGGAGCCGTAATGGGCCGGGTCCAAGATTGTGCGGGCAGCCAACTGGCCTTCCTCAATCAATGAGCCGGAAGCCTCCCAGACCGTTACCGGCGTTACTCCGGCATCGTAAACTCCGCGCAAGCGGTCATGGCTGGGCATCCAATGCGAGTCGTCCAAATCATCGCTCATGGGCCCGGGACTATTGCCGGTGTTGAGGTTGAGCGTGACCACCGCAATCCGAGTGTGGCCCAAACCGACCAGATATTCGGTCAAAACCTTTGTGCCGGCCCGGTCATCAATGTTGACGAGCGGGGTAGTTCCGGCTTTGCGCCCCTCGGCGAAGACCATGGGGATTTGCATCTTATTCAGTAGCTCGTACGTGGGGTCACCCGGTTGGCCGCCCCACGTCAAAATGGCGGCATCAAAAGCCGCGGATTCAATGAGTGGGTTGATGGTATGCGGATCGTTTGGGTTCTTGGCTCCAGGGATCATTAGCACGCCGATCCCGTGCTCGCCAAGACCACGAGCAATACCGTCTAGGACCGAGATAGAAACCGGGTCCCGGAACGACATTCGCAGAGCGGCATCGAGCACGACCCCAACTATCCCACTGCGCCCAGAGCGCAATTGCCGACCCAGCGCGCTTGGGCCCGGGTATCCCAGCTCCTCAGCCGCAGCCAAAACCCGGTTCCGGGTCGAGTCGGCAATCGGGCCGGACTCCTTAAAAGCCAGGGAAGCTGTTGAAAGGGATACCTTGGCGTGTGTCGCTACGTCGGACAACGTGGGCTTAGTGGTTGACATCGCACTCCTTCTTGCCGGACGTGTATTGACGGACACCGTAACAATACCCGAGTATAGAAGCACGGATCGAATCGATTCGAAATTCCTTTTTAGGTATCTTTACCTAAGTTTTACCCCTTTGGAAGGCCGCGTCATCACTAGGTTGTCTCCCGTTTCCGCCGCGGCCAAGTTGGACCCCGCGCTCAGCGCTGCACGGTCGAGCATCATCATCTTGTTTGCGCTCATGGGATTGAGCTATTCAAGCTGGTTGGCTCGCTTGCCGGTGGTCCGGGAGATGCTTGGACTGAACACCGCTGAGTTGGGTGTCGTGTTCTTAGCCGGCGCCGTGGGCTCACTCATCTGCGTGACTATAGCCGGACCCCTCGTGGTGCGGTACGGTGGGCACGCGGTGCTCAACGTCTCCGCAATCGGGATCGGTCTTGCCTTTGTCCTAGAGGGCCTGGGCCCAACAATTGGCAGTGTCTGGGTGCTCGCCGCCGGGATCTTCCTCAACGGAAGTTTTGTTGCGCTGACCAACGTGCCCCAGAACGTTGAGTCCGCGGCCGTGGAACGAGGGATTGGTAAACCAATCCTGCCGCTTTTTCATGCCGCATACTCAATTGGGGCGGTGGCCGGATCGCTATTTGGGGCGGCCTGCGCCTACCTCGACGTCCCGATCTTTTGGCAATTCGCCGTCATGGGAGTCTTCACCGTCGTAGTGCGGCTGATGCTGATCCCAAAGATCTTGCTCGACACCAAACTCGACACGGCCGATCTTCTGGAACGCATTGGGCAGGCCAGGCGCAAGCGGGTCAACAAAATTGAAACTAAGTTGGGGCTCGTTTCCAAACCCGTTCCAATGACGTTGCGGCAGCGCCTTGGCGCGCGCAGGACCCGCCTTGGCAGCGCGCTTGGTGCGTGGCGAGAACCTCGCACGTTGATGATCGGAATGATTATTTTCTCGGCCGCACTCTCTGAGGGATCGGCTAACAACTGGCTTTCAATTGCGGTCGTTGATGGGTTTGATAAACCGGAGTCAACCGGTGCCGTCATCCTTGCAGTTTTTTTGATTTCGATGACGGCCTTCCGGCTTATCGGCCCTCATGTCATTACCCAGTTTGGTAGAACTCGAACACTGCAGGGCTCAAGTTTGTCCGCGACCGCGGGTCTGCTGCTATTTGGATTCTCACCATCGTTCGAGGTGGCAATCGTAGGTACTGTCCTGTGGGGGATTGGAGCGGCACTGGTGACGCCGCTGGCAATCTCTGCGGCATCGGACGAGCCACTCAAAGCCGGGGCACGAGTGTCCGTAGTCTCCGCCCACGGCTCGATTGCTACACTGGCCGCACCGCCAGTCCTCGGATTCTTAGCCCAAAGCGTTGGCGCGCGTGCGGCCCTGACCATAATTTGTGTTTTCCTAGTTGCGGCACTTATCTTTGCCAAGGCATTAGCCCCGCTAGCCGAGCAGAAGGTACTCCTCGGAACCGGCAAAGGCACGCCACTTGAGCAACCGGGACAGGCGCCGAATGCCGAGCAAATGCCCAAATCGGCTGAACAGCATCTACAGCCCGCACCACCAAGTGCGGACCTTCACGCCCCCAGCAGCGCTGCAGCTGCTACCCCTATCTTGGAGCAACAATGAGTACTCGGACTTCTCCACGTCCTGATCCAGCGGTAAGGTCCGCAAAGAACTCGGTCTATCTGGTGTTCTTCCTAATCGGGTTTACGTTCGCTAACTGGGCTTCACGGCTTCCAGCGATTCGGGACGCCCTCGAGTTTGAGCCAGCTCAAATGGGTCGCTTGCTCTTGGTAGCGGCAGTTGGTTCGATTGTGGCTCTGCCTGTCTCAGGGGCGGTGGTCAACCGAATCGGGGGTCGCAAGACGCTTGCCATCTTTGGGTCTCTCATGACTATCGGCTACGCAATAGCTGCCCTGACCATGGGCGAGATCTCTATTTACGGCACTGGGGCCCTGCTATTCCTAGGCGGAATGGGCATGGGAGCAGCCGATACTGCGATGAACCTAGAGGGCAGTCGGGTGGAGCAGGCACTGGGTAAATCCATCATGCCGCGCTTCCACGGGTTCTTCTCCTTCGGGACCATGGTCGGGGTTGCGACCGGTGCCCTATTTTCCTGGCAGGGCGTTGGCTTGGGCCCGCACGTCGGTGGCGCCTTGATTGTTGCGTTCATTGTTATTCACTTCGCTGTTCGTGGCCTGCTACCAGCCGGCTTTGGGGTCACCGACGTTGATGTCACGGCAGAGACCGGACAGACCACCGAGCCAATCAAGAAGGTTAGTGTGTGGGCTGCTTGGAAGGAAGGCAACACCTGGCTGATTGGCATTGTGGTTCTTGGCTCCGCGTTGACGGAGGGTGCTGCTAATGACTGGCTCAGCCTGGGAATTGTGGATGGGTTCTTGCAGGACGATGGCTCCAAGCAACCTGAGTTCGTGGGGATTATCGGGCTCTTTGTGTTCTTGACCGCGATGACTGCGATGCGCCTGACCGGAACGTTCCTGCTGGATAACTATGGCCGAGTGTTTGTACTGCGGCTCGCTGCCGGCTCCGCCGTTATTGGTCTGCTGCTGTTTGGTTTGGCCCCGTGGCTGTGGCTTGCGATTGTGGGCGCAGCGTTCTGGGGCTTTGGAGCGGCACTAGGATTCCCAATTGGGATGAGCGCGGCAAGCGATGACCCCAAGCAAGCAGCGGCCCGCGTCTCCGTGGTGGCCACGATCGGTTATACGGCGTTCTTTGCAGGCCCTCCTTTGCTGGGTGAACTGGCTCAGCACGTTGGCTACCGGTACGCCATGTTGGCTATTTTGGTACCAGCGGTCTTGGGCCTACTCGTGGCGTATGCCGCACAGGAACGTGGTCAGGCAGCCACGCTGTTAGAGAAGCGACGTAAAGAGCGCGGTGTGTCCGCCCCGGCGAAGGACTACGCTTAAACCATGACTAATCCCGCCGTAGCCACCCGCCCCACCGTTCTTGATTCCGCGCGCACGGACGTTAGCTTGGCTGATTTGACCACGCTGCGGGTGGGTGGCCCGGTTGGGCAGTACGTGCAGACCGAGTCTGAAGCCGACCTGATCGCGGTTATCCGGTACGCGGATGACGCCGGTATCCCCTTGTTGGTCATCGGCGGTGGATCAAACATTGTCGCCGGCGACCAAGGCTTTGCCGGCATTGTTGTTCGCGATGCCCGCAGTGGCATCCGAGAGGACCTCATTGACTCGTGTGGGGGCGCGTCCGTGACTGTTCCGGCCGGGCATAACTGGGACGAGTTTGTGCGGCACACGGTTATTCAGGGCTGGGTAGGAATCGAGTCTCTGATTGGTATTCCGGGGACCGTGGGGGCCGCGCCGGTCCAAAATATTGGGGCTTACGGGCAGGAGATTTCCGCGGTTGTTGCTTCGGTGCGGGTTTACGACCGCCAGGAACAGCGGGCGCGGATGTTTGCGCTTACGGACCTGGAGTTCTCTTACCGGGACTCCAAACTTAAGCGGACCATGCGTGAGGGGGCCGACGGGACGGGACCGTGGGGCCCTTCCCCGCGGTACATCGTGCTCGAGGTGAACTTCCAATTCCGGCTCGGTTCGCTTTCCGCGCCCATTGGCTACGGTGAGCTCGCCCGCAAGCTCGGGGTTGCGGTGGGGCAGCGGGCTAACGCTGCGGACGTTGCCGCTGCGGTGTTGGAACTACGCGGGGGCAAGGGCATGCTTCTCGACGCCTGTGGTCGCCCCGAGGTAGCCGCGACTCCCGGAGCTTTAGGAACACTAAGCTTGCCGGCTAAAGCCGCCTCTGTGGCAACAGCGGATGAGGCAGGTGCCAAGATTACTGCACTTGCCGAAGCCGCGGTGAACGCGGAACCAACATTTAACCGCTGGAGCGCGGGATCATTCTTTACCAACCCGATCGTTCCCGTTGCCACCCAGCTTCCTCAGGGAGCGCCAACCTACCCCGTGTATACGGCAACACCCAAGGTAACAACGGGTCCAACAGGTGGCACCGTGGATGAGTCGGTGGTAAAAACTTCGGCCGCTTGGCTGATCGAGCAGGCCGGGTTTGGCAAGGGATTTGGCATAGACGGACCGGAATCTGCTGCGACCCTGTCGACCGTGCACACGCTTGCGTTGACCAATCGTGGTGGGGCGAACGGCAGCGATATTGCCGCTCTTGCTCGGGTAGTGCGCGACGGTGTGCGGGAACGGTTTGGCGTGACGCTGGTTCCGGAACCGGTCTTAGTCGGTATCACACTGTAACTACGCGTTACCCAAATGGTGTTCGGTAGGTCACAATAGGCCTGTGACTACAGACAACACCAACGCTGGTGCCCCCGCAAAAAGTACGTCCAAGATTGCTGCTTGGTCACTATGGGACTGGGGGTCAGCGGCGTGGAACGCCGTCATCACCACGTTCGTGTTCAGCACTTGGTTGAATTCGTCCGCATTTGTAGATGAAAATCTTGTTGCGGCGGCTGCTGCTGCAAAAGCCGCCGGTGAACCAAAAAACAATGCCGCCCAGCAGGCGGTCGACGCCGTTTTGGCTACCCACTCGAGCTGGTTTGGGTGGGGGATTGCGATAGCTGGTCTATCGATTGCCCTACTTGCGCCAGTGCTTGGGGCTCGTTCGGACACCGGGGGCCGGCGAAAACTGTGGCTCGGTATCAACACCGGTGCGGTCGTGGTGCTGTCGCTCGCGTTGTTCTTTATTACCCCGGACCAAGCCCGGCTTGATTTCAATGTTGTGGCCGGGATTGCCATCTTGGCATTGGGTAATATCTTCTTCGAACTTGCCTCCGTGAACTACAACGCAATGTTGAATCAAATCTCCACCAAGGAAAACCGGGGCAGGATCTCGGGTATGGGCTGGGGCGCGGGATATCTTGGCGGCATTGTCTTACTACTGGTGCTGTTTGTTGGATTCATTAATCCCGAGGTTGGCTGGTTCGGAGTCACGGACGCTAACGGCCTAGATATTCGGATCTCGGTGGTCATTGGGGCTCTGTGGTTTGGTGTCTTTGCTATCCCGGTATTAGTCGCGATCCCCGAGGTACCGGCTCAGCCTAAGCAACGCCAAGGTTCCTTGTTTGGTGCCTATGGCAAGCTGGTGCGGGATGTAAAATCGTTGTGGCACCAAGACCGCAGAGTGGTGAAGTTCCTGATTGCCTCAGCAATTTTCCGGGACGGCCTTGCCGGGGTGTTTGCCTTTGGTGGGATCATCGCGGCTGGCACATTTGGCTTCAGCCCGGCTCAGGTGGTCATGTTTGCGATCGTTGCCAACGTCATTGCGGGTATTGCCACCATCTTGGGTGGCTACTTTGAAGACCGAATTGGTGCCAAGCGCATCATCGTTGCTGCGCTCATTGGAATGATCATTTCTGCGTTTGTTCTGGTTCTGGCCCAGGGTGGAGGGCCAGTCGTCTTCTGGATCTTTGGTTCCATCCTGTGCATTTTTGTTGGGCCGGTCCAATCCGCTAGTCGGGCGACCGTGAGCCGGTTGGCATTGCCCGGGCGCGAGGGTGAGTTATTTGGCCTGTATGCCACCACGGGCCGGGCTGCGAGCTTCCTAGCGCCGGCTGCGTTCGCGCTCCTTGTGAATATGTTTGGTGCCCAGTACTGGGGCATTCTAGGTCTCGTACTTATCCTTGGTATTGGGCTGGCCCTTGTCTGGCCGCTAGACCTAAGCCCACGATCCACAAGCGAGAGCGGAGCCATCGATAAGTGAAGACAAACCTAACCGGTGGTGGCATCCCGCCAACCCCGCAAGCAGGACCTTGGCGGCCCGATCTCCTGGGTGAACCTTGGGTGGCTCAAACAATTGATCTGCCAATGATTCGTGGTCGCAAAACCGTTGCGACACTCGTTACTACCCGTGCAGAGCTTGCCCACACAGCCAAGATTGCCCTGCTGTACTTACACGGCTACAACGACTATTTCTTTCAAACCCATGTGGCGCAGACAATCACTGACTTGGGTATTGCCTTCTATGCCTTGGACCTACACGGGTATGGCCGGTCCACGCTTGATGAGGAAAGTCGTAATGACTGCTGGTCACTGCGAGAGTACGGCCCGGAACTATCCGCAGCCACCAGGTATCTGATAGAGGAACGCGGGTATGAGCACCTAGTAATCCTGGGCCATTCCACCGGGGGCCTCATTGCGAGCCTGTGGGCTCGTAGCCCACTGGGGGCCGCAACCGTTAGCGCCTTGCTCCTCAATAGTCCGTGGCTGGATCTGAACAGGCCCTGGTTTGACCGGGTAATCGGTACCGCGGCGATCGATGCCGTAGGCAACTACCTGCCCAATTACGCGATTGTTGCGGGTGGGTCTTGGTATGCTCACCGGTTGCATGTCAGTAACGGTGGTGACTGGGACTTTGACCTAGACATGAAGAGGTCCCGGCCGGCTCCGGTGCGCATGGGGTGGTTGCGGGCTATCAGGGAGGGACAACTTCGAGTTCACCGCGGACTCGAACTTGAGATCCCTATCCTAGTGATGGCCTCCGATCGCAGTAGTCCGCCCTTACTGACCGAGCAGAATCTGACCTCCGATCAAGCGGGTGCGGACTTAGCTGGTGAGACGGATACGGTCTTGGATGTTCAACAGATAGTCGACAGAGCGCCAAACCTGGGAACGAACGGCACCGTCACCCAAATTCGAGGGGGTAACCACGATCTTGCGTTGGGGAACCCCGCGAGCAGGGCCGCATATCTAGCCACGATTGAACAGTGGTTAACTGAACATGGCTTCGCTACCCCAAAACATACGGAAGCAGCGGACAAGGCACTGGTGCCTGGCCCGAATGTGTCTGATGATAGGGCCTCAGAAGTTCCTTTAGATGGGAGTCAACCATGAAGATAACTATTGATGCGAACTCAGTAACACCCCCGTTTGAACAACTCAAAGAGCAAATTATTGCCAAGATTGAGCGGGGCGACTTAGCCGTTGACACAAAGCTGCCGGCAATTCGAGCCCTAGCAACGGAACTGAACCTCGCCGCTAATACGGTTGCGCGTAGTTATAAGGAACTTGAGGCCCAAGGGTACGTGATCACCCAGGGTCGCTTTGGCACCCGGGTTAACACGCGGGCAGTCTCCGTTGAGCGAGCGCTTGCCCAAGAAGCACGGGCATTTGTGCTTCAAGCCAAAGAGCTTGGCGTCGGTGCGCAAGAGATCCAAACGGCGCTTGAAGTTGCCCTGGCGGACGCAGGCCTGAGCTGAGGACAGCTGGCCTAGCCTAACGACTCGACGGCCCCTGACCCGGAGCAATGAGGTTATCCCCACCTTGGGGAAAACCGGTCTTATCCACCGACCCTGTGACTTGCCGGATGCCTTGCCGTGGTGCGTTCTAGTGTCTAGAAATGCCTACCAAATACAAAACCATAACTACCGCCCTAGTTGCTGCGCTCGCGGCTATGACTGCGCCGGTAGCGGCCTGTTCTAGCCAGCCCTCCGCGGAATTCACTGCGGCCGCTACCAGAGCGATTAGCGCAGGTGAACCGCCTCCCCAACATCCCAGCGCACAGGGCCCACTCGATCAGGGCCCACTAGACCAACTCGACACTATCGAGTTGCAAGCCGCAATTGCCGGCCTGCAACTGCTTCTGGACCAGGAATACCGGGCCACGGTTGAGCTCGACTCGGAACTCATGATGCCTGTGCACACCGACGGGTGGAGTTTTGGTAACCATGACTACGGCTACCTAGAGAACCTACGCAGCAACGGGACCACCGTTATTGGACATACTCCGGCGCAAATTCTGAGCGTCCTGGAAGCTACCTCACCTGAGCCGGGTAGATGGCTCATCACCGCGCTAACTAGCGAGCTGAGCATGGAGATATTGACCGCAGACGGGGTGCACCTGCTCGATACCCGCGGCAAGGGAAGCCTCATGGCAACATACGAAATCCTGCGATCCTAGCCCAGCGACGGCCGCCATCTTCCCCACGGTCAATTTGGGTACGCCCTCGAATTGCTCCTTGGCCTCATGCGCCCGTCAATACCTACTTCTCAAACCCTGTTTACCCGCCAACGTAGGGAGATCCTCGTGCGTTTCAAGATTCAAAACCGTTTACTTACTGTATTTGCCGCGGCCGCGGTCACCCTTGCCCTAACTCTGACCGGGGCTGCGGGTGCGCATGCCGGACCCCAAGATACCGCTTCCGGGGGAGTGTGGGTGGCAAACAATTCCCAAGCAGTCGCCACCGGACCTGGAAAAGGACCGCATTATGGCGGACTTTATGCAAAAGGATTTTGGTCAGCATCCGGCACAGTAGGGTACTGTGCCGGTGACAATCGTCCGGGGCCAAACATGGCCCGCACTGGAACCAACTACCCGGTACCAACCCCGGTTACCAAGCCGCTTGTGACCCCCACACTGGGAACGATTAGCGGCGACCTCATTGGACAATATGCGTATGTCTTGAATCGCTACGGAGCTCCCCAGGAACGCGATGCTGCTAAGCGCGCAGCCCAAATGGAAGCGGTTGACCACGCGCTCGCACTTTTGAAGTTTGGGCCTGACTTTAGAAAGTTATCAACCACGCGTAAACAGTTGAGCCCTGCCTCGCCGCAGTCCAGCCGAACACTAGCCGCTGGTTATGCTGCGGAAGCTCAAAAGTTCGCGGGCCAACTCGAACCACGCACCCTCACGCTCAAACAAACGGGACAACAGATGCTCGACCTAGGTGGACTCGAGGTGCTGAGTCCCTCTGGGGCCGCGGTACCGGGACTGCAATACACGGCCAAAATAGCCGGGCCTGCAGTCTTTGAACGGACCCAAACCTCCGCGCACACGGGAAGTACCGGCGGTCAAGGCACCGAGCGTCTGCGAGTCACCGGTGCTGGACAAATCATGGTGACCGTCACCTACCACGGCGTGCCACGCCCAGAGCTCTTGCACGCCAAACACTCCACCTATCAAAACCTCTTCATAGCCGGGTACACCACGGATCGGACCGTGCAAGTGCAACTGGCAAACCGAGCCCAGGCGAATGTAACAACCAAAGTAGGGGCCACTACCTCAAACTTTGGCGATCCAGTCCATGACACGGTTTCAATTACTGGCGCTGGTGGTTCCGACACACTCGAAGTTACCGCCAAGTTGTTTTACGCAGGCCATCAATCACCAAGAACTAGCTCGGAGGTCCCTACCGGTCTCACCCCGATCGCCACGGTAACCGACCACGTAACGGTCAACGAACAGGGCTCGGTAAATGCGCACAAGATGCCGGCGGTACAAGTGCTTCCTAGCTGGGCACCGGGCTTCTATACCTGGGTGGTTAGCTATCCGCAGACCGCGTTAACGGCAGGTGCCAAGTCGGACTATGGTGAAGCGTCAGAGACGTTTTTGCTGCAACCGCATGAGGTCACCGCCGCAACGCAGACCTCACAGGAAGTGTCCCAAATCGGTGCGGCCATTTACGATTCGGTTTCGCTAACCTCAGCTACCGGTTGGACCGAGCCGGTCTTGGTAACCTCAAAACTTTGGGGCCCATTCGCCACCGAGCCAACCGCGACTACCGAGATACCGGGCAACGACCTACTCGTTGGGGAATATACCACCGAGGCCATACCGGACCATCCGTATAACACCGAGGCCGTCACGGTTCTGCAACCCGGTTGGTACAGCTGGAGTACCCACATTGCAGGAACGCAAAGCGTAGCCGGTTGGGACTCCACACTCGCCGAGCCCAATGAAGTGACCCTCGTCAAATGGCAACCGCAGGTGCACACCCAAACCTCAACAGCCGTTGCCAAGCCAGGAGTGCAACTCGTTGATCATCTCAGCGTTACTGGCCTAGCACCGCAACAAACCGTCACCGTGCACTCAACGCTATGGGGCCCGCTTGAAACAAAGCCCACCGAACAAGAGGCACCACCCGAGGGCACCCCACGAGCCGGAACCGTCAGCACTACGGTGACCGCGGATGGATCGGGAAGCGTCGAGGCCACCACCGAACCAATACTCCTAATGGAGTCCGGCTGGTATGTCTGGACCGAGGAAATTCCGAGCGATGACCTACATGAAGCCTGGCGCAGCGCGTGGGGACAGGAATCGGAAACCACGTTTGTAACCCCTCCCGTATTGGAAGAGCCTCCGTCGGAACAAACCCCACCAGAGCAACCTCGACCGGTCACCCCGGAAGTGAAAGAGCCTGAGATAGAGATCCCGGCGCAACACGTACCGGTTGAGACACCAAAAGAGGAGCTGGCCCAAACCGGAACGAGCAATAGTCTTTTGGCGATCCTTGGCAGTGCAACCGCGGGGATTGGCTTGCTCGCCCTCGCTTCCTTCCACCAACGTCGGAAACAAGATTTCGATGCGGCTGGTGCACAACGTAGAGTGATGGGGTGATCATTGCAACCCATAACGGTAAGTTCCACGCTGATGACGTCTTTGGCGTCGCGCTCCTGCGCCAGCTCTTCCCTCAAGCCCAGGTAGTTCGCACCCGCGACCAAGCGGTTCTAGATGCCGCTGACATCGTCTTAGATGTTGGCGGCGTCTACGATCCCAAGATCCTGCGGTTTGACCACCACCAGCTATCATCGGGAGCCCGTGAGTCCGGGATCCTTTATTCCGCTTTTGGTCTGCTGTGGCAGCACTACGGCAAGGAATTTTGCGGAAATGATGCGGTGTGGCAAAAGATTGACTCGCGCCTTGTGACCGCAATCGATGCGGTTGATAACGGCCAAGACCTCTACGCAGTTTCTGACTTTGGTACCCGGCCGTTCGATATCTCCGAGTACCTTGGGCTCCTGAACCCAATCGGAGATGATGAGGACTTCGACAGCCAATTCGAAGTTGCGGTGGCTCTGGCTACAACTGTCCTGCTGCGTCTGAAAGCTAAGTATGAGCAGGCGATCGAGGCCCAGGAATACTTCCTTGAGCAGTACGCGGCTTCCGCTGACCCACGCGTTGTTGTTCTCGACAAGTTCGTGCCACACGGTTCGATCGCCACGAAGCAGCCGGCCCTCTTGTTCACTGTTTTCCCCGGGGCAACAGGGAACTGGACAATCCAAACGGTCCGTCCGGAGAACTCCCAGTTTGGTAACCGCAAAGACCTGCCCGCTGCTTGGCGTGGGCTGAACGGTCAGGCTTTAGCCGAAGTTACCGGGGTATCGGACGCGGTGTTCTGTCACAAGGCGGCATTCATCGGGGCTGCAGAATCGCGCGAAGGCGCACTCAAGCTCCTGGAACTCGCGCTGGCCGAGTAAGTATCAGCTGTTTCCGCCAACCTGGCGGAAACAGCAGAATCGCGCGTGGGCTAACTGGCGATCCAGGCATCGACGCCGGCCAACAGCTTAGTTTTGACCGCATCTGATGCAACGCTTGCCCTGATAGAGTCAGCGGCCATTCGGGCCAGTTGGGTGTCACTAAACCCATGGATGTTCCGAGCGATCTCGTATTGCTCGGTGAGCCGAGATTTAAACAGCAGGGGATCATCTGACCCGAGGGCAATGCCCACCCCAGACTCATACAACGCCGTGAGTGGAACGGACTCAGCGTCCGGGTAGACCCCCAATGAAACGTTTGAGGCCGGGTTAACCTCGAGGGCAATGCCGGCTGCGGCCAACCCCTCTAAGAGTGCCGGATCTTCTACGGCGCGGACGCCGTGCCCAATTCTAGTTGGCCCTAAATAATCGCGGATCTCTTTGATGTGCTCGGGACCTAGCAACTCACCACCGTGGGGGACCGAGGCCAAACCTGCGCGTCGCGCGATAGCAAAAGCGTGCCCAAACTCAGCGGTGGTCCCGCGGCGTTCGTCGTTGGACAACCCAAAGCCGACTACCTCGCCCTCGCCGTCGCCGGCATAGCGCGCCGCTAATCTGGCCAGTGTGCGTGCCTCGAGGGGGTGGCGCATCCGTGACGAAGCAACGATTACTCCAACCGAAATGCCAAACTGCTTACCCGCCAGTTTGGCCTCATCAAGGACAATCTCTAACGCCGGGGTAATACCACCGGTAAAGGGCGCATATGAGGTGGGGTCAACTTGGATCTCTAAACGGCCGGAGCCCTCGGCGGCATCGTCAGCGGCTGCCTCGGCAACAATGCGTCGCATGTCCGCTTCACTACGGACGCAGGCACGTGCTGAATCGTACAGACGTTGGAAACGAAACCAGCCGCGTTTGTCTGCGGGTAACCGCACCGGGTCGTCCTCGACTAGAGCCTTAGGCAACTTCACTCGGTACTTGTCAGCAAGGTCAATCATCGTTGAAACCCGCATCGAACCGGTGAAGTGCAGGTGCAGGTGAGCCTTGGGCAGGGTATTTAAGTCACGCATTCACTGATTTTGCCATGCCCAGTGGTGGAACTGCGGCAGCCGTGCCGTCCAGAATCACGGCCATCAGCCCAGATCGAGCGGTTGTTCGGGACCTCAGGCCCAAGATGATGACAACTTTTCAGGGAACACTTAAAAGTAGTCAAATATCGTAGCACTTGGAGGGGACAACAATGAGAGTTTTAGTTACGGCCGCATCAAGGCACGGCTCAACCCGTGAAATAGCGCAGGAAATCGCGCAAGAGATTCGGGCGGCCGGTTTGGAATGCGATCAACTTGAACCCAAAGAAATCAGCTCAGTTGCTGACTATGACTGTGTCATTGTTGGGTCCGCCATCTACGTAGGCAACTGGATGGCAGAGGCACGCGACCTCCTCGACCGTACCCGTGTGGAACTACTAGACCGCAAGGTCTGGCTGTTTTCCTCGGGCCTTTCAGATACACCCAGTAAGGAAGCAAACTCAACTCCCGCTT
The DNA here is from genome assembly GCA_039995105.1 of Jonesiaceae bacterium BS-20. Taxonomy (GTDB): domain Bacteria; phylum Actinomycetota; class Actinomycetes; order Actinomycetales; family Cellulomonadaceae. The sequence goes on along the minus strand of CP146203.1, from coordinate 2,348,952 downwards.
TATTTGCCAGGATGAAAGATGTCGGTGCTGTTGAGCATCGGCACTTCAGCGGCAAACTCGATGTCCTCGCGCTGAGTTTGGCCGAGCGAGCCGCAATTATGGCCGCTAGGGGTAAGTATGGCGACGCCCGTGACATGGAGGCGGTCCACGGTTGGGCAAGCCAAATTGCGCAAAGGATTGGTGCCCAGCACCCCGCTCAGGTGGACTAATGGTCTGATGCGCCCCACTTGGCCCACGAAAACGTGATCTGAATCCCGTTTCCGCTTCCGGTTACCACCTAGCCTGAAACATAACGTAGTATGTTTCAGGGCAGTCAAGGAAATGCTAAGTTTCCTTGCTGATTCCGTAGGGTAGTGGCGCAATTGGTAGCGCAACGGTCTCCAAAACCGTAGGTTGCAGGTTCGAGTCCTGTCTACCCTGCAGCGAAAGGTCCTCTCCAAGTCGGGGAGGGCCTTTGCTATATCTCGGATAATTAACCCGTGGTCGGCAATCGCTAGTTCGGCTGCACACTGATAGAGTGACTTGGTTTGCAGGATAACTCTGCACTTGGGTAAGTGGCTCGACAGGCAGTAGACTGGCGGCTGTGACTCTAGGGTAGTGGCGCAATTGGTAGCGCAACGGTCTCCAAAACCGTAGGTTGCAGGTTCGAGTCCTGTCTACCCTGCAAAATTAATTCACGTGGTGCTGCAACCGCAGCACTTGATCAGCAAGCACGACGTAGGGATGAACAGTGAGCGATTCTGCTGCAGGAGCACTCAACGACGAAGTTGTCAGCCCCAAGCCAAGTAAGGGCGCTGCGCCTAAAAAAGGCTTCTTTGGTCGGATTGGTGACTTCTTCCGTAAGATTGCGGTTTTCGTACGCCAGGTTATCTCTGAACTGAAGAAGGTAGTTACTCCTACCCGTTCCGAGTACATCAACTACGTGATTGTAGTGATCATCTTTATTTTGATCGTGATGGCATTCGTTCTGGTACTCGACTTCCTTGTCGGTAAGGGCGTTGGCTTCTTATTCGGCTAATCCCACAAGTTTCAAAGGCAGCGGTCAACTAATGGAGATTAGTGCCGCTGTTCTTTGGTTCTCGTCACATTTTTGAATTTAATTCCTAAAATGTGGCAAGTAATGGAACAATGGTGTGTTGCGGGTTTTGCCGCACCCCAGTGCATACACGTTAATCCGAGGGTTCCTCGGCAGTGAAGTTAAGAAAGCAGGTTGACACGTGTCTCAGGAGTCGTTCGAACCGACAGAAGAGAACGTTGACGCTCTCGACTTATCGGAGCTTAGCTCCGAGGGTGACGTCACTGAACCAGAAGCAGATGTAGAAGAAGCTGCTGATGAAGAAGTAGAGGCAGAGGAAGAAGAAGCCCCTGTCGCTGCGGAGGTTGACCCCCTCGAGGCATTCCGCCAAGAGCTCGCCGGCATGTACGGCGATTGGTACGTCATCCACTCTTACGCAGGTTATGAAAACCGCGTAAAGGCTAACCTTGAAACTCGTATTCAGAGCCTCAACATGGAAGATTACATCTTCCAGATCGAGGTTCCGATGGAAGAGGTTACCGAGATTAAGAACGCGCAGAAGAAGATTGTTCGCCGCGTTCGCATCCCGGGTTACGTTTTGGTCCGTATGGAACTTACCGATGAGTCATGGGGCGCGGTTCGCCACACCCCGGGTGTAACCGGTTTTGTGGGTAACACCCACCAGCCAGTGCCACTGACTCAGGACGAGATTTTCTCCATGCTTGCACCGATGCTGGAACTACCAGAGTCGGACAAGAAGAAGAAGGCAGACGCCGTCGCGGCCGCTATTCAGGTCGACTTCGAAGTTGGGGAGTCCGTTACGGTTACAGATGGGCCATTTGAGACGATGCCCGCTACAATTTCCGAAATTAATGCCGAGGCTCAGAAGCTCAAGGTATTGGTATCGATTTTCGGCCGGGAGACTCCGGTCGAGCTTGGGTTCAACCAGGTCGCCAAGATCTGATTCCAAGCACCGCGGGCGCTTCAAACCGGAGCGCTCAGATTTTAGTCAAGTAAGAAGGACCCGAAATGCCTCCAAAGAAAAAGGTATCTGGGCTAATTAAGCTCCAGATCAACGCCGGTGCTGCTACGCCTGCGCCACCGATTGGCCCCGCGCTAGGTCAGCACGGTGTCAACATCATGGAATTCTGCAAGGCTTACAACGCGGCTACCGAGTCGCAGCGTGGCAACGTAATTCCAGTTGAGATCACGGTTTACGAAGACCGCTCATTCACGTTCATCACCAAGACCCCACCTGCTGCACAGCTGATCAAGAAGGCTGCTGGAGTGGAAAAGGGTTCAGGTACCCCACACACCGTTAAGGTTGCCAAGATTTCAATGGACCAGGTCCGTGAGATTGCAACGACCAAGATGGAAGACCTCAACGCTAACGACATCGACGCAGCTGCGCTGATTATCGCTGGTACAGCTCGCTCGATGGGTATTACCGTCGAGGCTTGAGCATAACGAACGCGTAGGTAGGGTGAAGCGAAGCAAGACCTGCCGTAGCGTGAGTGAAGCTCAAGCTCGACAATCAGAACTGTCGAGGGCTAGTCGTAACTGATCCTCCGCTGCCACCGGCATCGGGAAGATCTTTAAAATTATTCTTACCGGAACCTACGTGTTCCGGCCGTGGCAGGACCCGCGCGGGTCCTTAGACCACAACTGCTTGAAGGAGAAACAGCAGATGGCAACGCGCAGCAAGGCATACCGTAACTCGGCCGACAAGATCGACCGTACCGAACTACACACTCCACTTGAGGCTGTAAAGCTTGCGAAGGAGACGTCAACCACCAAGTACGACGCAACCGTTGAGGTAGCGTTCCGTCTCGGTGTTGACCCACGCAAGGCGGACCAGATGGTCCGTGGAACCGTTATTCTGCCGCACGGAACTGGAAAGACCGCACGGGTCCTGGTCTTTGCAAACGGCGAGCGTGCCGAGCAGGCACGTGCAGCAGGAGCCGACATTGTCGGTGGCGACGAGCTCATTGAGAAAGTTGCAGCTGGATTCACGGACTTCGACTCCGCAGTAGCTACCCCTGACCTCATGGGTAAGGTTGGTCGTCTTGGTAAGGTACTTGGTCCACGCGGCCTCATGCCAAACCCTAAGACCGGAACCGTCACCATGGACGTTGCGAAGGCAGTTTCCGAGATCAAGGGCGGAAAGATTGAATTCCGCGTTGACAAGCACGGTAACCTGCACTTCATCATTGGTAAGGTTTCCTTCACCCAGGAACAGCTGGTGGAGAACTACGGAGCAGCCCTCGATGAGGTTCTGCGTCTGAAGCCTTCCTCTTCAAAGGGTCGTTACATCACCAAGGCAACCATGAGCACGACCATGGGCCCTGGTATTCCTTTGGACCAGAACGTGACCACGAACCTGCTTGAGCAGAACTAGTCACTGACGGTTAGTTTTATCTAAAGTTTTGGCTGGCTCCGCTGTTGCGGGGCCAGCCAAAACTGTTTGTGACGCATGCCGCAGCGAACCGGATTGCTTTTGGCTTGCTGCTTACCTTATTGTTGAACAGTACCCAAGACCGCAGGTTGTTTGATGGGGTTGGCGCAAAGCCAAAATCATCAAACCGAAGTCCCAGTTCATCTGGAGCCAGCGTAGGTTCGAACTTCATCTTTGCCCTGTGCATTTGTGAGCCTCGTACCTGCGTGCGAGGCTTTTTTAGTCTCTTGGCCTAAATGTTCTGGTACGGGAGCTGGATCCCCCAGCAAGACCAGCGGCATTTCAATCGGAAGGATTGCCATGGCGAGGCCGGACAAGGCAGCCGCAGTAGCGGAACTTACGGAACTATTCCGTGAGTCCAACGCTGCAGTGTTGACCGAGTACCGCGGGCTCACCGTAGAGCAGCTTAAAACGCTGCGACGGTCGCTCAGCGGCAACGCATCCTACGCCGTGGTAAAGAACACGCTGACCGCCATTGCGGCCAAAGAGGCAGGCTTTGAAACTCTTGAAGCTGACCTCAACGGCCCTTCGGCTATTGCCTTTGTAACCGGTGACCCGGTTGAGGCAGCAAAGGGTCTGCGTGACTTTGCCAAGGCTAACCCACAGCTGATCATTAAGTCGGGTGTCCTTGATGGACGCGCGCTGACGGCTGAGGACATCACCAAGCTTGCGGACCTAGAGTCCCGCGAAGTACTGCTTGCCAAGACCGCTGGAGCCATCAAGGCTTCCATCGCCAAGGCTGCTTACCTCTTCGTGGCCGCTCCATCAAAGGCCGTTCGCACCATCGAGGCTCTGCGCGAAAAGCAGGCATCGGAAGAAGCTGCCTGATTCTCCCCTTGGGAAGTCAGGTCATAGTTTCAGACATTCACTCTGCTTCGCGCAGGACCAATCGGAAGGAACGCCATCATGGCTAAGCTCACCACCGAAGAGCTCATTGCAGCTTTCAAGGAACTCACCCTCATCGAGCTCTCAGAGTTCGTTAAGGAATTCGAAGAGGTATTCGACGTAACCGCTGCTGCTCCAGCTGCTGTTGCTGTTGCTGCCGCACCAGGCGCCGAGGCTGCTGCTGAAGAGCAGACCGAGTTCGAGGTTATCCTCGAATCCGCAGGCGAGAAGAAGATCCAGGTTATCAAGGAAATCCGTACCCTGACTTCACTCGGACTGAAGGAAGCCAAGGACCTCGTAGACGCTGCTCCTAAGTCCGTCTTCGACGGCCCACAGGACAAGGACGCTGCGGAGAAGGCAAAGGCTGCTCTCGAAGCTGCCGGTGCTACCGTAACCCTTAAGTGATTTGAGCCTTCGGGCACAACTACCATTGGGTGCTCAGCACCTGAGGTAACACTTGCAAAAGGTTCGATCCACTTAGAAATAAGTGGATCGAACCTTTTGGTGTCTGGGCCATAAGCGGCCAGCTCTGATGGGTGGAAGTAATCAAGGCCACCTTTTACTGAGAATCTTTTCTCCCATGACAAACCCCGTGACCTGCGACGGGGCTAGAATCTTACCGGCTAAATAGGGTCCTCAGAAACGGGGGACTTGCGCAGGCTTGACATTGTCCGGTATGCTATCGCTTTGCGCTAACGTATGCCCGTGGAGTCCCCTTAGGGGAGGAAACGGTCACGTTACTGACTACCCGCGGACCGCAAGATTATGCGTCATTTTACGTATTTGAAAGCAGCATGTGGGTAGGAGATGTCGGCTCCGCCAGCATCTCACAGTACGGGCTCTGTCCATCCGAACAGCACCAGTATGGACGAGCGTATACAACAGCGTATAAGCGTGCACACGAACCGCAGGGAAGGACCCCTCTTGGCTGCCTCGCGCACCCCTTCTGCTCCCACCGCCGACGCAATCGCGAAACGCACTGCTTCCCGACGCGTCTCCTTTTCGAGGATCTTTGAGCCGCTCGAAGTCCCAGACCTTCTAGGTCTGCAGACTGAGAGTTTTGATTGGCTCCTCGGACATGACCGTTGGCGCGCACGCGTCGACGCAGCGAAAGCGGCTGGACGTAAAGACGTACCCGAAACCTCGGGACTGGAAGAAATTTTCCACGAAATTTCGCCGATTGAAGACTTTGGCCAAACCATGTCTTTGTCGTTTGCAGATCACCGCTTCGAAGCTCCGAAGCACTCTGCAGAAGACTGCAAGGACAAAGACTTTACCTACGCAGCTCCACTGTATGTCACCGCTGAGTTCTTCAACTACAACACCGGTGAGATCAAGAGCCAGACCGTATTCATGGGTGATTTCCCACTCATGACCGATCGGGGAACCTTCATCATCAACGGCACCGAGCGTGTCGTTGTTTCCCAGTTGGTACGGTCCCCGGGTGTTTATTTTGAGCGCACCCCGGACAAAACCAGTGATAAGGATGTCTTCTCCGCGAAGATCATTCCGTCACGTGGTGCATGGCTCGAGTTTGAGATCGACAAGCGTGACGCCGTTGGTGTCCGTGTTGACCGCAAGCGTAAGCAGTCCGTAACCGTGCTCCTCAAGGCGCTCGGTATGTCGGAAGCGGAGATCCGCGCTGAGTTCAGCCAGTTCCCAACTGTTATTGACACCCTGGAGAAGGACACCGTCCAGACCCAGGATGAGGCACTCGTGGATCTGTACCGCAAGGTACGTCCGGGTGAGCCACCGACAGCTGAGGCCGGCCGTAACCTGCTGGACAACTTCTACTTCAAGCCGAAGCGCTACGACCTTGCAAAGGTTGGCCGCTACAAACTGAACAAGAAGCTCGGTGTCTCAGCCGCGATCGATGAGTCAGTAATGACCCTCGATGACGTTGTTGCCACCATCAAGTACCTTGCTGCCTTGCACGCGGACATGACCTCAATTGAGGGCACCCGCGATGGCGAGCCATTTGAGGTACGCGTTGAGACCGACGACATCGACCACTTTGGCAACCGTCGTATCCGTGCGGTTGGTGAACTGATCCAGAACCAGGTCCGTACCGGTCTTTCCCGTATGGAGCGTGTTGTTCGTGAGCGTATGACCACCCAGGACGTTGAAGCCATTGCGCCGCAGACCCTGATCAACATCCGCCCGGTCGTTGCCTCCATCAAGGAGTTCTTCGGAACTTCCCAGCTTTCACAGTTCATGGATCAGAACAACCCTCTGGCCGGACTTACCCACAAGCGCCGTTTGTCCGCGCTTGGACCGGGTGGTCTATCCCGTGACCGTGCAGGCATGGAAGTACGTGACGTGCACCCGTCTCACTACGGCCGTATGTGCCCGATTGAGACTCCGGAAGGTCCAAACATTGGTCTGATCGGTTCACTTGCTTCCTTTGGTCGCATCAACCCATTCGGATTCATCGAGACCCCGTACCGTCGCGTTGAAGATGGCAAGGTGTCCGATGAGGTCACCTACCTGACCGCCGATGACGAGGACCGCTTTGTTATCGCCCAGGCAAACACCCCGCTAAACGAGGACGGCTCGTTCCAACTCGACCGCGTTTTGGTTCGGACCAAGGGCGGCGAGACGGACGATGTACCGGGAATCAACGTTGACTACATGGACGTGTCTCCACGTCAGATGGTGTCCGTTGCTACCGCACTGATTCCGTTCCTTGAGCACGACGATGCTAACCGTGCACTCATGGGTGCCAACATGCAGCGTCAGGCCGTACCTTTGGTACGTTCTGAGGCTCCGCTTGTTGGAACCGGCATGGAGTGGCGTGCCGCCGTCGACGCCGGTGACGTGATCACCGCGATGAAGCCCGGTGTTGTCACCGAGGTTTCGGCGGACATGGTTGTTGTTGCTAATGACGATGCCACCCAGAGTAACTACCGGGTAGCTAAGTTCCGTCGTTCTAACCAAGGCACTTCCTACAACCAGCGCGTGCTGGCTGTTGAGGGAGAGCGCGTAGAATTTGGTTCCGTCCTTGCGGATGGTCCAGCTACCGATGGTGGAGAGCTCGCTCTTGGACGTAACCTGCTCGTGGCTTTCATGTCATGGGAAGGTCACAACTACGAGGACGCGATCATTCTTTCGCAGCGTCTGGTTCAGGATGACGTTCTTTCGTCAATCCACATCCAGGAGCACGAGATCGATGCCCGCGACACCAAGTTGGGACCGGAAGAGATCACCCGCGATATTCCAAACGTTTCTGAGGAAGTCCTAGGCGACCTCGATGAGCGTGGAATCATCCGGATCGGTGCTGAGGTAACTTCAGGCGACATCCTGGTTGGAAAGGTCACCCCTAAGGGGGAAACCGAGCTGACCCCGGAAGAGCGCCTCCTGCGCGCAATTTTCGGTGAAAAAGCACGTGAAGTACGTGACACCTCACTCAAGGTTCCGCACGGTGAATCAGGTACCGTCATTGGCATCCGCACGTTCAACCGTGAAGACGGCGATGAACTGCCAGCGGGTGTCAATGAGATGGTTCGGGTTTACATTGCCCAGCGTCGTAAGATCACTGCCGGTGACAAGCTGGCTGGACGCCACGGTAACAAGGGTGTCATCTCGACTATCCTTCCCGTTGAGGACATGCCATTCCTTGAAGACGGAACCCCCGTTGACATCATCCTGAACCCAATGGGTGTTCCAGGACGTATGAACGTGGGGCAGGTCCTTGAGGTTCACCTTGGCTGGATCGCATCGCAGGGTTGGGACATTGACCTCGCTACCGAGGGCGATGTTTCTTGGAAGAACGTGCTCCCCGTAGTCGCCTCCAAGAATGAGCCACTGCGTCCGGTTGCTACTCCGGTATTCGACGGTCTTGAAGAGGAAGCCCTTTCCGGTCTTCTCTCTTCAACGCTGCCTAACCGTGATGGTGAGCGCATGGTTGGCCCCGATGGAAAGGCCGTCCTGTTCGATGGTCGTTCCGGTGAGCCGTTCCCAGAGCCAGTAGCCGTTGGTTACATGTACATCCTGAAGCTCCACCACCTGGTTGATGACAAGATTCACGCTCGGTCAACCGGTCCGTACTCAATGATTACCCAGCAGCCACTCGGTGGTAAGGCACAATTCGGTGGTCAACGGTTTGGTGAGATGGAGGTGTGGGCACTCGAGGCATATGGAGCCGCTTACACTCTGCAGGAACTGCTGACAATCAAGTCCGATGACGTGCCAGGCCGCGTGAAGGTTTACGAGGCCATTGTTAAGGGCGAGAACATCCCTGACTCCGGTATTCCAGAGTCATTCCGGGTGCTTCTCAAGGAAATGCAGTCGCTCTGCCTTAACGTTGAGGTTCTCTCCTCCGATGGTGTGTCCATCGAGATGCGTGAATCCGACGACGAGGTATACCGAGCGGCAGAAGAGCTCGGAATCGACCTCTCCCGCCGTCCGAACGCTGCATCAAGCATCGACGAGATCTAACTCGATCTCGCATCTGTGGTTGGGCGCCGGCCCGCGGGTAGCGCCCAACCACTCACAAACCCTTAGTATCACCTCCACCGCATCCCCTGATCTACAAGTTCGGGGTAGCGGAAGACGAAGGAAGTAGGACACATTGCTCGACGTCACTGTTTTCGACGAGCTACGTATCGGACTGGCTACTGCCGACGACATTCGTAACTGGTCTCACGGCGAAGTTAAGAAGCCCGAGACTATTAACTACCGTACGCTCAAGCCAGAGAAGGAAGGCCTTTTCTGTGAGCGTATCTTTGGTCCTACCCGGGACTGGGAATGCTACTGCGGTAAGTACAAGCGCGTGCGCTTCAAGGGCATCATCTGTGAGCGTTGTGGTGTTGAAGTTACCCGCTCCAAGGTACGCCGTGAGCGCATGGGCCACATAGAGCTTGCCGCTCCGGTAACCCACATTTGGTTCTTTAAGGGCGTGCCTTCGCGTTTGGGCTACCTGCTCGACTTGGCACCGAAGGACCTTGAGAAGGTTATCTACTTCGCTGCTTATATGGTGACCGCGGTTGACGAGGATGCTCGCACCGCTGAGATGCCAAACCTGCAGGCTGAGGTTGACCTGGAACTCAAGCAGATTGAGGACCGCCGGGACAACGACATCAACACCCGTGCTGAGAAGCTTGAGGCCGATCTTACGGTTCTCGAGGCTGAGGGTGCACGTGCTGATGCCCGCCGCAAGGTGCGTGACTCCGCTGAGCGCGAGATGACGCAGATTCGTCGTCGTGCAGACGTTGAACTGGACCGTCTGAACAACGTATGGGACAAGTTCAAAAACCTCAAGGTCGCAGATCTCGAGGGTGACGAGTTGTTGTTCCGTCAGCTGCAAGACCGTTACGGTATGTTCTTTGAGGCCTCGATGGGTGCTGCGGCTATTCAGCAGCGTCTACGCGATTTCGACCTCGAAGGCGAAGCTGAGAACCTGCGCGAGATTATCCGTTCCGGTAAGGGACAGAAGAAGACTCGTGCGCTTAAGCGTCTCAAGGTCGTCAACGCGTTCTTGACCACCACAAACAAGCCTGAGGGAATGGTGCTGGATGCCGTTCCAGTTATTCCACCAGACTTGCGCCCAATGGTTCAGCTTGATGGTGGCCGCTTTGCGACCTCCGACCTGAACGACCTGTACCGCCGCGTTATTAACCGCAACAACCGTCTCAAGCGATTGCTTGACCTTGGTGCGCCTGAGATCATTGTTAACAATGAGAAGCGCATGCTCCAAGAGGCAGTTGACTCGCTGTTTGACAACGGTCGCCGTGGTCGTCCAGTAACCGGACCGGGTAACCGTCCGCTCAAGTCAATCTCCGACATGCTCAAGGGTAAGCAGGGACGTTTCCGTCAGAACTTGCTTGGAAAGCGTGTTGACTACTCGGGCCGTTCGGTAATTGTTGTTGGTCCACAGTTGAAGCTGCACCAGTGTGGTCTGCCTAAGCAGATGGCGCTTGAACTCTTTAAGCCGTTCGTTATGAAGCGTCTGGTTGATCTCAACCACGCGCAGAATATCAAGTCGGCTAAGCGCATGGTTGACCGCGGTCGCTCGGTTGTTTGGGACGTCCTCGAAGAGGTCATCACCGAGCACCCAGTACTGCTGAACCGTGCACCTACGCTGCACCGTCTTGGTATCCAGGCGTTTGAACCACAGCTGGTTGAGGGTAAGGCAATCCACCTGCACCCGCTGGTCTGTGCTGCGTTTAACGCCGACTTCGATGGTGACCAGATGGCAGTTCACCTGCCGCTGTCCGCTGAGGCGCAGGCCGAGGCACGCATCTTGATGCTGTCGAGCAACAACATCTTGAAGCCTTCGGATGGTCGTCCGGTAACCATGCCTTCACAGGACATGATTATTGGTCTGTTCCACCTGACCGACGAGCGCGAAGATCCTAAGGGTGCCGGCCGGGCCTTCTCATCAGTTTCAGAAGCCATCATGGCTTTCGATGCTGGTCAGTTGGACTTGAACGCACCTGTCAAGATTCGTATGGAAGACCTTGTTGCACCTACCAGCGGCTTTGAAGCTCCGCAGGGTTGGGAACAGGGACAGGCAATTGTCTTTGAAACTACCCTGGGCCGTGCGCTATTCAACGAGCTGTTGCCCGTTGACTACCCGTACGTGAACGAGGTCGTTGACAAGAAGCGTCTGTCAGCAATTGTGAACGAACTAGCTGAGACCTACCCCAAGGTTGAGGTTGCCGAGTCCCTTGACGCGCTTAAGGAAGCCGGATTCCGTTGGGCTACCCGCTCGGGTGTCTCGATCGCGATCTCCGACGTTGCAACGCCAACTGAGAAGGCAGAGATCCTCGCTGAGCACGAGGCACGTGCCCTCAAGGTGCAGCAGCAGTTCGACCGTGGTTTGATCACGGACGATGAGCGCCGTCAGGAACTCACGGAGATCTGGACCCAGGCGACCGACAAGGTTGCTAAGGCGATGCAGGAGAACTTCCAAATTCGCAACGCGGTCTTCCGCATGGTCAGCTCCGGTGCACGTGGTAACTGGATGCAGGTTCGCCAGATTGCCGGTATGCGTGGTTTGGTGACTAACCCTAAGGGTGAGATCATCCCGCGTCCGATTAAGTCGAACTACCGTGAAGGCCTTTCGGTTCTTGAGTACTTCATTGCTACTCACGGTGCCCGTAAGGGGCTCGCGGACACGGCTCTTCGTACCGCAGACTCCGGTTACCTCACGCGTCGTCTCGTTGACGTGTCACAGGACGTTATCGTCCGCGAGGATGACTGTGGCACCGAGCGTGGACTGACCCTTGCAGTTGGTCAGGACATTGGCGACGGTACCCTGGTACGCCACGAGAAGGTTGAGCAGTCAATCTACACTCGTACGCTTGCTCAGGACGTTGAGGTTGATGGCCAAGTCATTGGTCACGCCGGTGAAGACGTGGGTGACGTGCTCATTGACCAGTTGGTCAACGCCGGAGTTGAGAACCTCAAGGTTCGTTCGGTGCTGACCTGTGAGTCACGCGTTGGAACCTGTGCTCGTTGCTACGGACGCTCACTGGCTACCGGAAAGCTCGTCGACATTGGTGAGGCAGTTGGAATTATTGCCGCACAGTCGATTGGTGAGCCGGGAACCCAGCTAACCATGCGTACTTTCCACACCGGTGGTGTGGCATCGGCCGAGGACATCACGCAGGGTCTGCCACGTATTACGGAGCTCTTTGAGGCGCGTACCCCCAAGGGTGAAGCCCCAATTGCCGAGTACACGGGCAAGATCACGATTGATGACCAGGAACGTAGCCGCCGCTTGGTGCTGACACCGAACGATGGTTCCGAAGAGATCGCATACCCGGTTACCAAGCGTGCCCGCCTGCTGATCACCGACGGCCAGGAAGTTACTGTGGGAACCCAACTGGTTCTAGGAGCCGTAGACCCTAAGAAGGTTCTGCGTATCCTTGGCGCCCGGGCGACCCAGAAGCACCTGGTTGACGAGGTCCAGCACGTGTACCGCTCACAGGGTGTAGACATCCACGACAAGCACATTGAGGTTATTGTGCGCCAGATGCTGCGCCGGGTAACCGTGCTCGACTCTGGTGACTCCTCGTTGCTGCCTGGCGAGCTGGCTGAACGTAGCCGGTTTGAGGATGCCAACCGTGCAGCGGTTGCTGAGGGTGGTGCACCAGCCTCAGGACGTCCTGAACTGATGGGTATTACCAAGGCGTCACTGGCAACCGAATCATGGTTGTCCGCGGCATCGTTCCAGGAGACCACACGGGTTCTGACGGAGGCAGCAATGTCTGGCCGCCGTGACCCTCTGTTGGGCCTCAAGGAGAACGTGATCCTCGGTAAGCTCATTCCAGCCGGAACCGGTCTGCCACGCTACCGCAACGTTGACGTGGAACCGACCGAAGAAGCCAAGTCGGAACTGTACCCAAGCTTTGGGTATGACGAGATTGACTTCTCCGGAATTGGGCTTGGCTCAGGCGAGGCAATTCCGCTCGACGATCTGGAATTCCCAGACTTCCGTTAGGAAGTGTTAGCAGTGTCATAGCGCCGGGGCGTATGGTCAACTTTGACCGTACGCCCCGGCGTTTTTTTCGTGTTCTAGGGCACGAATAGTGACCTCAAATGTTGTAACTTGACGTGCTTTTCGCTCCCCAGGTGCGGCATCGGAAAGCGCAGCCGGTAGTGTGGGGCAGCGCACTTTGACGTGCTTACCTGCGCACGGTATTCTTAACCAATGTGCCCGTGTTATCGGGATTGGTTGCCGCGCGAACAGCGAGATTTGCATTGCAAATGCTTGTTCATCCGCGCGTAGTGCAATTTATCCTTCGAGTGACATAGGTATCCCACCGCATGATTTGTTTCAAATCTGGTGGGCCATCGAGCCGGTGGTAAGTGGCGTATTACGGTTTAGTCCGTGGTGCCCACGTGTGCGCCCGGCCCGAGACAAGCCAATACAGACCACTTGAAGTTTCGCGCAAGTCATGCGAAACGAATAGAAGACACGGAGATGTAGTGCCCACTATCCAGCAGCTCGTCCGCAAGGGGCGGTCGACGAAGGTTGGGACGTCAAAGACGCCTGCCCTCAAGGGTTCCCCCCAGCGACGCGGTGTGTGCACCCGCGTGTACACAACCACACCAAAGAAGCCAAACTCAGCGTTGCGTAAGGTTGCACGTGTGCGCCTTTCCACCGGCGTAGAGGTTACCGCTTACATTCCTGGCGTAGGCCACAACCTTCAGGAACACTCCATCGTTTTGGTACGTGGAGGTCGTGTTAAGGACCTTCCAGGTGTTCGTTACAAGATTGTTCGTGGAGCGCTTGACACCCAAGCGGTCAAGGGACGTAAGCAGGCTCGTAGCCGTTACGGTGCAAAGAAGGAGAAGGCCTGATATGCCTCGTAAAGGTCCAGCCCCAAAGCGCCCACTGATTGTTGACCCGGTTTACGGCTCACCAGTGGTAACGCAGCTCATTAATAAGGTTCTTGTTGACGGTAAGAAGTCAACTGCTGAAGCTATCGTCTACGGCGCCCTCGAGGGTGTTCGTACCAAGACCGATGGTGACCCAGTAGTTGCTCTGAAGCGCGCACTTGAGAACATTCGCCCAGCCCTTGAGGTTCGTTCACGCCGTGTTGGTGGAGCGACCTACCAGGTTCCAGTAGAGGTACGCCCAGGGCGCGCCACCACGCTGGCTCTGCGCTGGTTGGTTGACTATTCCCGCGCACGCCGCGAGAAGACGATGACTGAGCGTCTCATGAACGAGATTCTTGACGCATCGAACGGTCTTGGTGCCGCTGTTAAGCGCCGCGAAGACATGCACAAGATGGCCGAAGCGAACAAGGCATTTGCGCACTACCGCTGGTAAATTTGAGTTGGCGTCCCGGGTTTCCCGGGACGCCTATTCAGCCGGAAACTGCATAACTGTCCCTGTTCCCCCACCAGTAAGAGGTAACCCCCGTGGCACTTGAAGTGCTGACTGACCTGACAAAGGTCCGCAACATCGGCATCATGGCCCACATTGATGCCGGGAAGACTACTACTACTGAGCGCATCCTGTTCTACACGGGTGTTAACTACAAGCTCGGTGAAACGCACGATGGTGCATCGACGATGGACTGGATGGAGCAGGAGCAGGAGCGTGGTATTACTATCACCTCGGCAGCTACCACCTGCTACTGGAACAACAACCAGATCAACATCATCGACACCCCAGGCCACGTTGACTTCACCGTAGAGGTTGAGCGTTCACTGCGCGTCCTCGACGGTGCAGTTGCCGTATTCGATGGCAAGGAAGGTGTAGAGCCTCAGTCAGAGACCGTTTGGCGTCAGGCTGACAAGTACAACGTTCCACGTATCTGCTTTGTCAATAAGATGGACAAGCTCGGTGCAGACTTCTTCTTCACCGTGTCCACCATTGTTGACCGCCTCAAGGCCAAGCCACTCGTTATTCAGCTGCCAATCGGTGCTGAGAGCACCTTCACCGGTATGATCGACCTCCTCAAGATGAAGGCATACGTTTGGGCTATTGACGCTAAGCCAACCGACACTTTTGAGACCGTTGACATTCCGGCCGACATGCTTGAGCAGGCCGAGGAGTACCGCGCCAAGCTGGTCGAGGACGTTGCTGAGTCAGATGAAGAGCTCATGGAGAAGTTCCTCGGTGGCGAAGAGCCAACAATCGAGGAGCTCAAGGCCGGTATCCGCCGCCTGACCATCTCCGGTGAAGCGTTCCCAGTAATGTGTGGAACCGCATTCAAGAACAAGGGTATTCAGCCTGTTCTTGACGCTGTTATCGACTACTTGCCTAGCCCGCTCGACGTACCTCCAACCGAGGCACTCGACGCACGCGACCCAGAGAAGGTTGTCCTGCGCCACGCCAACGAGGAAGATCCTTTCTCGGCTCTGGCGTTCAAGGTTGCAACCCACCCATTCTTTGGAAAGCTGACCTACGTACGCGTTTACTCCGGAAAGGTTTCCTCCGGATCCCAGGTCATCAACTCGACCAAGGGCAAGCGTGAGCGTATTGGAAAGATGTTCCAGATGCACTCGAACAAGGAAAACCCTGTTGAAGAGGCACACGCTGGTCACATCTACGCGTTCATTGGCCTGAAGGACGTCACCACCGGTGACTCACTGTCAGATCCACAGCAGCAGGTAGTGCTTGAGTCCATGAGCTTCCCTGAGCCAGTGATCTCAGTTGCCATTGAGCCTAAGACCAAAGCCGACCAGGAGAAGCTGGGAACAGCTATCCAGAAGTTGGCTGAGGAAGACCCAACCTTCCGCGTCAACCTCGATGAGGACACCGGCCAGACGATCATCGCAGGAATGGGTGAGCTTCACCTAGACATCCTCGTTGACCGTATGCGCCGCGAGTTCAAGGTTGAGGCTAACGTTGGTAAGCCACAGGTTGCCTACCGCGAGACCATCCGCAAGATTGCCGACAAGGTGGACTACACCCACAAGAAGCAGACTGGTGGATCAGGTCAGTTCGCAAAGGTACAGGTTACCTTTGAGCCACTCGACACCGCCGAGGGTGAACTCTACGAGTTCGCTAATGAGGTCACCGGTGGACGTATTCCACGCGAATACATCCCAAGCGTTGACCAGGGTATTCAGGCAGCTCTCCAGCAGGGTGTTCTTGCTGGTTACCCAATCGTCGGTGTGAAGGCGCGTCTCCTTGACGGTGCCTACCACGACGTAGACTCGTCAGAAATGGCGTTCAAGATTGCCGGCACGATGGTACTCCGCGAGGGTATGAAGCGTGCTGATCCGGTACTGCTGGAGCCAGTTATGGCTGTAGAAGTGCGTACTCCTGAGGAGTACATGGGTGACGTTATCGGTGACATCAACTCACGCCGTGGAATGATTCAATCCATGGAAGATGCAACCGGTGTTAAGGTCGTCCGAGCACAGGTACCATTGTCAGAAATGTTCGGTTACATTGGTGACTTGCGGTCAAAGACCCAGGGTCGTGCGGTGTACTCGATGCAGTTCGACAGCTATGCCGAGGTTCCTCGCGTAGTTGCCGAAGAGATTATCAAGAAGACCCGGGGCGAGTGAGTTCCCCACAGGTCGAACCTGTAGCACTATAAACAAAATCAACCTGTAGCGACCGCCGCCCCGCAAATACCGCGATCTTGAAAAAGAGAGTAGTATTTGCACGTTCGGCAAAACTACCCAAGTCCCAGGAGGACCCCAGTGGCGAAGGCCATTTTCGAGCGGACAAAGCCGCACGTAAACATCGGTACCATTGGTCACGTTGACCACGGTAAGACCACTCTTACCGCCGCAATCTCCAAGGTACTGCACGACAAGTACCCAGAGATCAACCCACAGTCGGCCTACGATGAGATCGACAATGCTCCTGAAGAGAAGCAGCGTGGAATCACCATCAACATCTCGCACATTGAGTACGAGACCGAGAAGCGTCACTACGCTCACGTTGATGCACCAGGCCACGCCGACTACATCAAGAACATGATCACCGGTGCGGCACAGATGGATGGCGCCATCCTCGTTGTTGCAGCTACCGATGGTCCAATGGCCCAGACCCGTGAGCACGTTTTGCTCGCGCGTCAGGTTGGTGTTCCATACCTGCTCGTTGCACTCAACAAGTGCGACATGGTAGACGACGAGGAAATCCTCGAGCTCGTTGAGATGGAGGTTCGTGAACTTCTTTCGAGCCAGGGCTTCGACGGCGACAACGCACCAGTAGTACGCGTTTCCGGTTTCCAGGCTATCGAGGGTGACCCTAAGTGGATGGAGTCCGTAGCACAGCTTATGGACGCTGTTGACGAGAACGTCCCAGACCCAGTGCGTGATCTGGACAAGCCATTCCTCATGCCAATTGAGGATGTCTTCACCATCACCGGTCGTGGAACCGTTGTCACCGGTAAGGTTGACCGTGGTGTTCTTGACATCAACTCCGAGGTTGAAATCGTTGGTATTCGCCCAGCGCAGAAGACCACCGTTACCGGAATTGAGACCTTCCACAAGCAGATGCAGCAGGCACAGGCTGGAGACAACACCGGTCTTCTCCTGCGTGGAACCAAGCGTGAAGACGTTGAGCGTGGTCAGGTTGTAGTTAAGCCTGGTTCAATCACCCCTCACACCAACTTCGACGCTCAGGTCTATATCCTGGCTAAGGACGAGGGCGGGCGTCACAACCCGTTCTACTCCAACTACCGTCCACAGTTCTACTTCCGTACCACGGACGTAACCGGTGTAATTACCCTCCCAGAGGGCACCGAGATGGTAATGCCTGGTGACAACACCGAAATGACGGTTGAGCTGATTCAGCCAATCGCCATGGAAGAGGGCCTCGGCTTCGCTATCCGTGAGGGTGGCCGCACCGTTGGTTCCGGTCGTGTTACCAAGATCAACGCGTGATCTTAATAAACTGAGCGCCTTGGCGTAATGTTTGAGAAATGCCCCCCACACAATCGTGTGGGGGGCATTTTTCTTGCCAAGATTCGGTTTTCCGATGTCTGCCCCACCTACCGGCCCCGGTTCTGGGCCGTGCTGACTCACGATGAGTCCCGCCTAAGGTCCTAGATTCTTGGTTCTTTGTCATGAAAAACTTAGGGTATTACCTCATCCGGGGTAACCAATCTTTCAGACATTACTTGAGTGAGGAATGCGCTATGCGTACCTATGTCATCACTGGCGGAGCTTCCGGAATTGGGGCGGCACTGGTTGAGCGAGTACGGGCAGCCGGGAACCGAGCAATCAGCGTAGATATTAATGATGCTGATGTAGTTGCGGACCTGTCCACACCCGCTGGTTGCGCCGACATGATCGCCAAGGTAACCGAGCTAACCGGGGGAGTTGTTGACGTTGTCGTGGCAAACGCTGGCATCTCGAGCAACGCTGCCCTCACCATGGCTATTAATTACTATGGAGCAATCGACACCCTTGAAGGGCTGCGCCCGCTGCTATTGAAGTCCCAGGCGCCGCGTGCGGTGATCACCGCGTCGATGGCCTCACTTCAATCGCAACACCCTGAATTTGTGGACCTGATCCTGGATGGTACGCGCGAAGAAGGGATGGCCAAGGCGGAAGAGTTGAGCGATCCAGCGCAGTTTGTGAATTACCCCGCGTCCAAAGCGGCGATTGCACGGTGGATGCGCCGGGTGGCACCGGGTCCGGATTGGGCAGGTGCCGGGATTCCGCTGAACGCAATCGCACCGGGAATCGTCATCACCCCGATGACCGAGCCTTTGTTTGCGGATCCGGTCCAGCGCGAGCACATGCTCAAGATGGTGCCAATGCCGCTCAACGGGGCTACCACCGCCGAGGCCTGTGCAGCCGTCATTGATTTCTTGGCCGGGGTTGAGAACACCCACCTGTGCGGTCAAGTGCTATTTGTGGACGGTGGATACGACGCGGTGACCCGCAAGGACTCCACCTGGTAGGGTCAACCGCAAGGTATCAACTGACCTTGTGGTAGATCACAGAAGTTGCAACTGGTTCCGGGCCCAAAATGGCCCGGGCCAGTTTTTTATTGCCGTATACTTTTTAAGTCGGAACCCCACCTGCCAATTCACATGAAAATGAACCTCGTGTGACCTTGGTTAAAGTGGTTGGCTTTTTATTGCCTCTCATGGCAGTATTGAGTAGTTGCCTGCTAAGGGCGCGATCATTGAAATATCGAACAGTGTGTAAGACCAACCGGGAGCGAAAGCACCCTAGCGAGTTGAGCTCTCTGTGCGATTTTTCCAGATTGTAGCCCCGCGAACCATTGGTTTACACAGGCAAGCAGACGTTGTGAAAGTGGAAACGCGCTTGAACTTAAGTTCGATATTTTCTGCTTTCTCGAGATCAACGACCCGCACACCCATGTGTTGTGCCGGAGTTTCTCCCTGATAGGAGACACGCCCGAGTACGGGGGTCGGACAGCTAGAGGTTCGAGAGAAGAGAGTCAGACGACGCCATGGCGGGACAGAAGATCCGCATCCGGCTCAAGTCCTACGACCACGAGGTAATCGACAGTTCGGCGCGCAAGATCGTCGACACGGTTACCCGCGCTGGTGCGACGGTCGTGGGCCCGGTGCCGTTGCCAACGGAGAAGAACGTATTTTGCGTTATCCGTTCGCCTCACAAGTACAAGGACAGCCGCGAGCACTTTGAGATGCGTACACACAAGCGGCTTATCGACATCATCGATCCAACGCCAAAGGCAGTAGATTCGCTCATGCGTCTCGACCTCCCTGCGGACGTTAACATCGAGATCAAGCTCTGAGACTGGGGGAGGAACAATTATGACTACCCAGCAAAATGAGCGGCCAGTAAAGGCCGTTCTCGGTACCAAGCTCGGAATGACCCAGGTATGGGACGAGGCTGGCCGTTTGGTTCCAGTAACTGTTGTTGCAGTTGAACCAAACGTAATTACCCAGGTTCGTACCGCTGAGGTTGATGGTTATGCAGCCGTACAGGTTGCCACTGGCCAGATCGACCCACGCAAGGTAACTAAGCCACTCAAGGGTCACTTTGAGAAGGCCGGCGTGACTCCACGTCGCCACGTTACCGAGATCAAGACGGTCGACGCAGACACCTATGAGGTTGGCCAAGAGCTAACCGCAGCCGTGTTTGAAGCTGGTATCAAGGTAGATGTAGTAGGAACCACGCGCGGTAAGGGTTTCGCCGGTGTTATGAAGCGTTACAACTTCGGTGGTGGAAACGCTTCACACGGTGCACACCGTAACCACCGTAAGCCTGGTTCAATTGGTGCAGCTGCGACCCCATCACGCGTCTTTAAGGGACAGCGTATGGCCGGACGTATGGGATCTGATCGTCAGACCACGCTGAACCTAACCATTCATGAGGTAAACGCCGAGAAGGGCTACGTACTCGTTAAGGGTGCCGTACCTGGACCAAAGGGTGGCGTTGTTCTCGTTCGTAGCGCAGTGAAGGGAGCGTGAAACTGATGGCTGAAAATCTAACTGTTGACGTTCTTGACGCTGCTGGAAAGAAGTCCGGCTCGACCGAACTTCCAGGCGACGTTTTCAACGTAGAGGTTAACGTTCCTCTGATTCACCAGATCGTGGTGGCTCAGCGTGCAGCTGCGCGTCAGGGAACCCACTCCACCAAGACCCGTGCAGAAGTTGCTGGTGGTGGACGTAAGCCTTACAAGCAAAAGGGAACCGGTCGGGCCCGTCAGGGATCCATCCGTGCACCTCAGTTCGCCGGTGGTGGAGTCGTTCACGGCCCAACCCCACGCGACTACACCCAGCGCACTCCTAAGAAGATGAAGGCAGCGGCCCTTCGCGGTGCTCTGTCAGACCGCGCACGCGCGAACCGCGTACACGTGGTAGCTGGCTTTGGCATCGATGGAGTTCCGTCAACCAAGCAGGCACTTGTGGCTCTGGACAGCTTCACGCTGAGCAAGCCAAACTTTGCTGACTTGAAGCACGTTCTCGTAGTTCACGAGCGCGGCGACGAGGTTGCAGTCAAGTCCTTGCGCAACGTTGAGTCAGTTCACCTGCTTCCTGCAGACCAGCTGAACACCTACGACGTGCTCATTTCCGACGACGTGGTCTTCACCGAGGGTGCACTTGCTGCGTTCCTCCAAGGCCCAGCTAAGGCTGAGTCGGCCGAGCTCGAGGAGAACGCCAAGTGACCCAGGTACAGAAGGACCCACGCGACATCCTGTTCGCTCCAGTCCTCACGGAGAAAAGCTACGTTGGTTTCGAAGAGGGTAAGTACACCTTCATCGTAGATCCACGTGCTAACAAGACCGAGATCAAGATCGCTGTAGAGCGTGTCTTCGACGTCAAGGTCGCCTCCGTCAACACGATCAACCGTGCGGGTAAGACCCGTCGGACCCGTTTCGGACTCGGTAAGCGCAAGGACACTAAGCGCGCGATCGTAACTCTCCACGAGGGTTACCAGATCGACGTGTTCAGTGGCTCTGCCAACTGAAGCCGATCGAGAGCAGATTAGGATAAGTCCCCATGGGAATCCGTAAGTACAAGCCGACGACGCCGGGCCGCCGCGGTTCGAGCGTAGCCGACTTTGTCGAGATCACGCGCTCGGAGCCAGAGAAGTCCCTCGTTCGTCCCCTGCACAAGACAGGTGGCCGAAACTCCTCCGGTCGTATCACGAGCCGTCACAAGGGTGGTGGCCACAAGCGCGCCTACCGTGTGATCGACTTCCGTCGCAACGACAAGGACGGCGTACCGGCAAAGGTAGCTCACATTGAGTATGACCCGAACCGTACCGCCCGTATCGCTTTGCTGCACTACGCAGACGGCGAGAAGCGTTACATCATTGCGCCTAACAAGCTGAAGCAGGGCGACTTCGTGGAAAGCGGCGTTGGAGCGGACATCAAGCCAGGTAACAACCTGCCTTTGCGTTCCATTCCAACCGGTACCGTCATCCACGCAATCGAACTTCGCCCAGGTGGTGGAGCAAAGATTGCGCGCTCAGCTGGTGTTTCAGTTCAGTTGGTTGCTAAAGATGGCCCATACGCCCAGCTGCGTATGCCATCAGGTGAAATCCGCAACGTTGACGCTCGCTGCCGTGCGACCGTCGGTGAAGTTGGTAACGCCGAACAGTCCAACATCAACTGGGGTAAGGCCGGGCGCATGCGCTGGAAGGGCGTTCGCCCATCCGTGCGTGGTGTTGTCATGAACCCATTCGATCACCCACACGGTGGTGGAGAAGGAAAGACGTCCGGTGGACGTCACCCTGTTTCCCCATGGGGCCAGGTCGAAGGCCGTACCCGTAGTGCGAACAAGGCAAGCGATAAGCTTATCGTTCGTCGTCGCACCGCCAAGAAGCGCAGATAGGAGCCTGAAACATGCCACGTAGCTTGAAAAAGGGTCCTTTCGTTGACGGTCACCTCCAGAAGAAGGTTGACGCACAAAACGAAGCTGGTACCCAGAATGTAATCAAGACCTGGTCACGTCGGTCGGTAATCACCCCCGATTTCCTAGGTCACACCTTTGCCGTGCACGATGGTCGCAAGCACACCCCAGTATTTGTGACCGAGTCAATGGTTGGACACAAGCTCGGTGAGTTTGCTCCAACACGGACGTTCCGCGGCCACGTGAAAGACGACAAGAAGGGACGTCGCCGCTAACCCCCGGGTTAGTTGCGTACGCTTCTTTAGGTCATGACGAACCAAGAAGGCAGGACAGCAATGGAAGCCATGGCGAAGGCGCGGTTCATCCGCGTCACGCCCCTGAAGGCCCGTCGCGTCGTGGATCTTATCCGTGGCAAGCAGGCCGCAGAGGCCGTAGCCGTGCTCAAGTTCGCGCCCCAGGCAGCGAGCGAGCCAGTACTCAAAGTCGTGCAAAGCGCGATTGCGAATGCACGGGTAATCGCCGACCGTGACAACGTAGCCTTTGATGAAAACAACCTTTTCATCAAGACTGCGCTGGTAGACGAGGGACCAACGCTTAAGCGTTTCCGCCCCCGTGCTCAGGGTCGTGCAAGCCAGATCCTTAAGCGGACTAGCCACATCACTGTGGTTGTAGCTCCACTTAACGACAAGGAAGGGGCCCGATAGTGGGACAGAAGATTCACCCGCACGGGTACCGTCTAGGCATTACCACCGACCACCGGTCGCGTTGGTTTGCCGACAGCACCAAGCCCGGCCAGCGTTACCGTGACTACGTTCGCGAGGACGTAGCTATCCGCAAGCTCATGGCCACTGGCCTCGAGCGTGCAGGTATCGCAAAGGTCGAAATCGAGCGTACGCGTGACCGCGTACGTGTTGACATCCACACCGCACGCCCAGGCATTGTCATTGGACGACGCGGGGCAGAGGCAGACCGCATCCGTGGCGAGCTTGAAAAGCTCACCGGTAAGCAGGTTCAGCTCAACATTCTTGAAGTTAAGAACGCTGAGATGGAAGCCCAGCTGGTCGCTCAGGGTATTGCGGAGCAGCTCGCCTCACGTGTGTCATTCCGTCGCGCAATGCGCAAGGGAATGCAGTCCGCTCTTCGTTCCGGCGCTAAGGGCATCCGTGTCCAGTGCTCCGGTCGTTTGGGTGGCGCTGAGATGAGCCGGTCGGAGTTCTACCGCGAAGGCCGTGTGCCACTGCACACCCTGCGCGCGTACATCGACTACGGATTCTACGAGGCACGTACGACCTTCGGTCGCATCGGTGTCAAGGTATGGATCTACAAGGGCGACATGACCGAGAAGGAATTCAACGCGCAGCAGGCAGCGTCAGCACCACGTGCTGGTCGCGGTCGTGGTGAGCGTCCAGCTCGTGGCGGTCGTCGTAACAACGAGCGCAACGCAGCTCCAGCAGCTGCTGCGCCATCGGCTGAGGCACCAGCCCCAGCCGCTGAGACCGGAACGGAGGCCTGAGCGAATGTTAATCCCGCGCAGGCTCAAGCACCGCAAGCAGCACCACCCAGGACGCTCCGGCGCCTCAAAGGGCGGTAACGAAGTAACGTTTGGTGACTTTGGCATCCAGGCTTTGGCCCCTGCCTACCTCACCAACCGCCAGATCGAAGCTGCGCGTATTGCGATGACCCGTCACATTAAGCGTGGCGGTAAGGTCTGGATCAATGTTTACCCAGACCGTCCACTAACCAAGAAGCCTGCTGAAACCCGTATGGGTTCCGGTAAGGGTTCACCTGAGTGGTGGGTAGCCAATGTTAAGCCAGGCCGTATTCTCTTCGAATTGGCCGGCGTTGACGAGCCACTGGCACGCGAGGCAATGCGCCGCGCGATGCACAAGCTCCCGATGAAGTGCCGCTTCGTGGTACGCGAAGGTGGTGCTAACTGATGGCTTCCAAGGGAATTTCAACAACTGATCTGGATGTTCTCGACGACGCAGCTTTGGTTGCAGAAGTTGAGAAGGCGAAGAAGGAACTCTTCAACCTTCGCTTCCAGGCGGCCTCTGGCCAGCTGGACAACCACGGTCGTCTCAAGACGGTTCGCCGCGACATTGCACGGATTTACACAATCCTGCGTGAGCGTGAACTGGGCATCCGTACTGCACCTAGCGTGAGCGAGTGAGGCTGAAATGAGCGAGAAGGTAATCGCAGAACGTCCTCAGCGCAAGACGCGTCGTGGGTACGTTGTAAGTGACAAGATGGATAAAACCATCACAGTCGAGGTCGAAGATCGCGTAAAGCACCCGCTTTACGGTAAGGTTATGACCAGAAGCAGCAAGGTTAAGGCTCACGACGAGCTAAACACCGCTGGTTCTGGCGACCTCGTCCTCATCATGGAGACCCGCCCGCTATCCGCTACCAAGCGGTGGCGTCTGGTGGAGATCCTCGAGAAGGCCAAGTAATTTTGGACTACTCCATTGGGGCGGCCCGTAAAAACGGCCCGCCCCATTGGGGTGTCCGCAGTTGCTTTGGTTGACATATATCCGTTCGGCAAGGCTCGTAAGAAGCGAGAACCAGCTCGACGACAGGAGTTCATTACATGATCCAGCAGGAGTCGCGACTTCGCGTTGCTGACAACACCGGTGCCAAGGAAATTCTTTGCATCCGTGTTCTCGGTGGCTCGGGCCGTCGCTACGCCGGTATCGGCGACACAATTGTTGCCACCGTCAAGGATGCTATCCCTGGCGGAAACGTCAAGAAGGGTGACGTCGTTAAGGCTGTCATCGTTCGTACCACCAAGGAACGTCGTCGTCCAGACGGTTCCTACATCAAGTTTGATGAGAACGCAGCTGTGATTCTCAAGACTGATGGTGAACCACGTGGAACCCGCATCTTCGGCCCAGTTGGCCGTGAGCTGCGTGATAACAAGTTCATGAAGATCATCTCGCTAGCTCCGGAGGTGCTCTAAACATGGCGAATATCAAAAAGGGTGACACCGTATTAGTCATTGCCGGTAAAGACAAGGGCAAGACTGGCCGCGTACTCGAGGTCCTCAAAGACCGCGACCGCGTTATCGTTGAAGGCGTCGCACGTGTTACAAAGCACGTCAAGCCTGGTCAGACGGCTCGTGGAACGCAGACCGGTGGCATTGAGACCATCGAAGCTGCAATCCACATCTCTAACGTTCAGTACTACGACGCATCTGAGAAGCGCGGTAAGCGCATCGGTGTTCGTTTGGAAGAAGTTGAGCGTGACGGCCGTACCCGCGTTTCTCGTGTTCGCGTAACTCGCGGCCACGGCGTTGCAGAGAAGGACATCTGATGAGCACCGAGACTAAGACTGCTCCACGGCTGAAGACTCGCTACAACGAAGAGATCCGCCAGGCACTGCTTGAGGAATTTGCACACTCGAACGTTAACCAGGTTGGTGGCCTCGTAAAGGTCGTCGTCAACATGGGTGTTGGAGATGCTGCTCAGGACTCCAAGCGGATCGAAGGCGCAATCAACGATCTGACCCTGATTACGGGTCAGAAGCCACAGGTAACGCGCGCGCGCAAGTCGATCGCGCAGTTCAAGCTCCGTGAGGGAATGCCTATCGGCGCTCACGTAACGCTGCGTGGCGACCGTATGTGGGAGTTCACCGACCGCCTGATCTCGATTGCGCTTCCGCGTATTCGTGACTTCCGTGGTTTGTCACCAAAGCAATTTGATGGCAACGGTAACTACACCTTCGGTCTGACCGAACAATCGATGTTCCACGAGATCGACCCCGACAAGATTGACCGGGTTCGCGGCATGGACATCACTGTTGTAACCTCCGCTAAGACCGATGACGAGGGCCGTTCGCTGCTCAAGCGTCTCGGCTTCCCTTTCAAGGAGAACTGACATGGCGAAGAAGGCCCTGATCAATAAGGCCGCCGCAAAGCCAAAGTTCGCGGTTCGCGCCTACACCCGGTGCCAGAAGTGCGGTCGTCCGCACTCTGTGTACCGCAAGTTCGGTCTCTGCCGTGTGTGCCTGCGTGAAATGGCACACCGTGGAGAACTACCCGGCGTCACGAAGAGCAGCTGGTAACAACTACGTCGTAGGTCCATAGCCGGTTTTTCCGGTGCGTGGATACCCCGACGAGGAAGGGCAGAAGCCCAATGACAATGA
This sequence comes from Jonesiaceae bacterium BS-20, assembly GCA_039995105.1. Classification (GTDB taxonomy): domain Bacteria; phylum Actinomycetota; class Actinomycetes; order Actinomycetales; family Cellulomonadaceae. The sequence goes on along the minus strand of CP146203.1, from coordinate 2,322,734 downwards.
CCGACCCGATCGCAGACATGCTTACGCGTCTGCGGAACGCGAACTCGGCTTTCCACGATACGGTAGAAATGCCATCGTCAAAGCTGAAGTCGAACATTGCAGACATTTTGAAGGCACAAGGGTACATCAAGGGATGGACGGTTGAGGACGCCGCAGTTGGCAAGACTCTCGTCCTAGAACTGAAGTTCAGCCCAGACCGTGAGCGTGCGCTCAAGGGATTGACCCGTGTTTCAAAGCCTGGTCTGCGTGTGTATGCAAAGTCCACCAACCTGCCAAAGGTACGCGGCGGCCTCGGAGTGGCAATCTTGTCCACCTCCTCAGGTCTGCTGACTGACAAGCAGGCTGCAGAGAAGGGCGTAGGTGGGGAAGTCCTCGCCTACGTCTGGTAACGGAAAGGTAAGAGATACAAATGTCACGTATCGGTAGACTTCCTATTCCGGTTCCCGCTGGTGTGGATGTAACTATTAGCGGCGCGCTAGTAACGGTTAAGGGCCCTAAGGGAACCCTTGAGCACGTTATTGCAGCCCCAATCGAAGTAGCTCGCGAAGAAGACGGATCCCTCGTGGTTTCCCGTCCGAACGATGAGCGCGAGTCACGTGCCCTGCACGGTTTGACCCGCACCCTGCTGGATAACCTGATCATCGGTGTTACCCAGGGCTACGAAAAGAAGCTTGAAATTGTAGGCACCGGTTACCGTGTAGCGGCCAAGGGCAAGGACCTAGACTTCACTCTAGGTTTCTCGCACCCGGTCGTGGTTTCCGCTCCTGAAGGCATCACCTTTGCTGTCGAAAGCCCAACCAAGTTCTCGGTTTCGGGTATCGACAAGCAGCAGGTTGGCGAGGTATCTGCGAACATTCGTAAGATCCGTAAGCCAGAGCCTTACAAGGGCAAGGGAATCCGCTACGCCGGCGAAGACGTCCGCCGCAAGGCTGGAAAGGCTGGTAAGTAACGATGGCTCTGAAACTAATTGGCAAGAGCAAATCCATTGCCCGTCGACGTCGTCACGTGCGTCTTCGCAAGAAGATCAGCGGTGTTGCCTCACGTCCACGCATGGTAGTGACGCGTTCTTCACGTCACATCTCCGTTCAGGTTGTCGACGACACCGTCGGCAAGACCCTGGTTTCGGCTTCCACACTCGAGGCAGAGCTCCGCGGCCTCGATGCAGACAAGACCGCCAAGTCCCGCAAGGTCGGCGAGCTAGTCGCTGAGCGCGCAAAGGCTGCCGGTATTGACTCGGTCATCTTTGACCGCGGTGGAAACAAGTACCACGGACGGGTCGCTGCTGTAGCAGACGGTGCCCGCGAAGGTGGTCTGTCACTATGATTACCACTTCCGTTTCGAAGCAAAGGACACTCTGATGGCTGCAGGGCAGCGCAGTACTGGCGCCCCCACGGGTGGCGCAAACGAGCAACAGAACGATCGTCGTTCCGGTGGCCGCGGTCGCGGCGAAGGCGGCGGACGTCGTGGTGACGCAGCTGAAAAGAGCGCTTTTGTAGAGCGCGTCGTCGCTATCAACCGTGTTTCCAAGGTTGTTAAGGGTGGACGTCGTTTCTCCTTCACCGCACTTGTTGTGGTTGGAGATGGCGATGGCACCGTAGGCATTGGTTACGGTAAGGCTAAGGAAGTTCCTGCAGCGATTGCTAAGGGTGTAGAAGAAGCTAAGAAGTCCTTCTTCCGCGTTCCACGCATCCAGGGAACCATTCCTCACCCAATTCAGGGTGAAGACGCAGCTGGAGTAGTATTCCTGCGCCCAGCAGCACCAGGTACCGGTGTTATCGCCGGTGGTCCAGTGCGTGCGGTTCTGGAATGCGCCGGTATCCACGACGTACTTTCCAAGTCACTTGGATCCTCAAACGCAATCAACATCGTCCGTGCGACGGTAGCGGCACTGCGTGGTCTTGAGGAGCCAGCAGCAGTTGCGGCTCGCCGTGGACTTGCTCTTGAGGACGTTGCTCCGGCACCGCTCCTACGGGCACAGGCCGCCGGCATCGCAGCGAAGGCAGCAGAGGTAGGCACTAAATGAGCACTCTGAAAGTGACCCAGGTCAAGTCCGCTATTGGCGGAAAGCAAAACCAGCGCGACACGCTTCGTAGCTTGGGCCTGACGAAACTCGGTGCTAACACCGTACGTGAGGACACCCCAGTGGTACGCGGCATGATCGCAACCGTGGCTCACCTAGTTAAGGTTGAGGAGGTTAACTGATCATGGCTGAAAAGAAGGCTGATGACGCGGTAGAGGCAGTAGCTGAAACCGCAAAGAAGGCCCCTGCAAAGAAGGCTCCAGCGAAAAAGGCTGTTGCTGAAAAGGCAGAGGTTAAGAAGACCGTCAAGAAGGCTGAGGAAGAAACCCCAGCCGCTGGTCCAGCTCTCAAGCTGCACCACTTGCGTCCAGCTCCAGGATCACGTCCATCCAAGACCCGTGTTGGTCGTGGTGAGGGATCCAAGGGTAAGACCGCAGGTCGCGGTACCAAGGGAACGAAAGCTCGTTACCAAGTACCATTCGGCTTCGAGGGTGGCCAAATGCCACTCCACATGCGTCTTCCAAAGCTGCGTGGCTTCAAGAACCCATTCAAGGTTGAATTCCAGGTTGTAAACCTGGACAAGCTTGAGCAGCTCTTCCCACAGGGTGGAGTTGTTACGGTTGCTGACCTCGTAGACAAGGGCGCAGTTCGCAAGGGACTCCCAGTGAAGGTATTGGGAACCGGCGACGTTACCGTCAAGCTGAATGTTGCGGTTGACGCGGTATCCAGCTCTGCTAGGGAAAAAATCCTTGCAGCTGGCGGATCAGTTACACAAGACTGATTAAAATCTCACGGGGCCGGTGCATATGCACCGGCCCCGTGTTTTTATATGTAGTCTTAGCAGGATGAATTATCGTGTTGTGATTTTATAATTCCTATCACATGCGGTTAAAGTATTGAGGGCGCCGGCAATCCGGCGCTATGACTAGATGCCACTTTTCATGTGGCCACTACACTTCGCCCCGGAACCGGTGTTCGCACTGCTGCGGCGTTTCAGGAGGAATAGGTGCTAAGCGGTTTCGCTCGGGCGTTCAGAACGCCCGACCTTCGACGCAAGCTACTGTTCACGATTTCGATTATCGTGCTGTATCGAATTGGTTCAAACGTCCCTGCGCCCGGGGTTTCCTACACGAATGTGCAGCAATGTCTCGCGGCCTCCGATGGGGGAGGCCTGCTGGGTCTTGTGAACCTCTTCAGTGGTGGCGCACTACTACAACTTTCAATCTTTGCACTAGGTATCATGCCGTACATTACGGCGAGTATCATTGTGCAGCTGCTGCGCGTGGTTATCCCGCGCTTTGAGGCCCTTCAGAAAGAAGGCCAGACCGGCCAGGCGAAGCTGACGCAGTACACGCGGTACCTGACCATCTTCTTGGGTGTTCTGCAGGCAACCACGTACGTGACAATGGCTCGTACCGGCCAGTTGATCCCCGGCTGTGACATTATTCCGAACGACTCGGTCATGACCTCGATCATGATCATCCTCGTGATGACCGCCGGAACCGGCCTCATCATGTGGCTCGGTGAGCAGATCACCGAGAACGGCGTTGGCAACGGAATGTCGATGCTGATCTTCATTTCGATCATCGCTTCCTTCCCAGGCGCCCTGTGGTCGATCTCGAAGGGCACCGGTGGCTTTGCCAAGTTCGGTGTCGTTGTTTTGATTTCCCTGCTCGTGATTGCCCTCGTGGTCTTTGTTGAGCAGTCTCAGCGTCGGATCCCGGTCCAGTATGCAAAGCGCATGGTTGGTCGCAAGGTTTACGGTGGATCTTCCACGTACATCCCAATCAAGATCAACATCTCCGGTGTTATCCCGGTGATCTTCGCGTCATCGATCCTGACGGTGCCAATGTTGCTGGCTCAGTTCGCTAACATTGACGCTCCTTGGGTCCGGTGGGTTCAGGACAACATTGCCTCGACTTCATCACCGCTGCACCTGACGCTGTATGTCTTGATGATTATCTTCTTTGCGTTCTTCTACACCGCAATCACGTTCAACCCGGACGACGTTGCTGACAACATGAAGAAGTACGGCGGATTCATTCCGGGCATTCGTGCCGGGCGCCCAACCGCTGAGTACCTCGCGTACGTCATTAACCGTGTGACCACCGCCGGTTCCATTTACCTGGCTCTGGTCGCACTCATCCCGACCGTCGCATTCATTGTGCTCGGTGTGGGAGAGAACCTGCCATTCGGTGGAACCTCAATTTTGATTATCGTTGGTGTGGGACTCGAGACTGTTAAGCAGATCGACGCCCAACTCCAGCAACGTAACTACGAAGGACTGCTGAAATGAGCGCACGCTTAGTGCTATTGGGGGCCCCTGGTGCTGGTAAAGGCACCCAGGCCGCTCAGCTCGCCAAGGTTTTGAACGTTGAGGCCATCTCAACCGGTGATATCTTCCGAGCAAATATTAAGGGTGAAACTGAACTTGGCAAACTTGCCCAGCAGTACACAGCTAAGGGCGAGCTAGTCCCGGACTCGGTAACCAACGCGATGGTGCGCGACAAGCTCACTTCGAAGGTTGGCGACAACCCGAAGGACTTGGGCTTCATCCTCGATGGTTACCCACGTAACCTGGCTCAGGTTGCGGAACTCGATCAGATTCTGACGGATCTGGGAGTTACTCTCGACGGGGCAGTGGAGATTACCGCGGACAACGCGATTGTCTCCGAGCGCTTACTAAAGCGGGCCGAGATCGAGGGCCGGGCGGACGACACCGCCGAGGTCATCGCTCACCGCTTGACCGTATACGCGGAGCAGACCGCTCCGATTTCCGGCGAGTATGCCAGCCGTGGCGCTTTGGTTCAGGTTGACGGGATCGGTGAGGTAGAAGAAGTTACCGCACGGCTCGTTGCCGGAATTGAACAGCTCGGTTAATTTCACCTAGTTTCACCAACCTGATCGGTATGGACAAGATGTTCGGTTCAAAGAAAATCGAAATCAAGTCCCCGGACCAGATTGCGCTTATGCGTAAGGCCGGCCTGATCGTTGCAACAGCACTGTCAGAAGTCCGGGACGCCCTGCGTCCCGGACTTTCTGCGTTGGAGCTGAACGATCTCGCCCATGCCGTGATTCTGGATCACGGGGCACAGCCGTCATTTCTAGATTATGAGGGCTTTTCAAAATCATTGTGTATCTCAATCAATGATGAGGTGATCCACGGCATTCCAAACCAGCGGATCATCACCCCCGGCGACGTAGTCTCATTCGACTGCGGAGCCATCGTTGATGGATGGCATGCTGACAGCGCGTTGACGGCCATTGTGGGCGAGCCAGAAGCTTCCGAGCACACCAACCTGGTCACGGCGACGGAACGCGCCATGTGGGCGGGTATCGCTGCGGTAGCCAGCGCAAAGCGGGTTAACGGCATCGGGAAATTGATTGAAACCGAGGTTTATGCCCAAAGCGACCGTTATGGCTGGGACTTTGGCATTGTTGAAGAGTTTGTCGGACACGGCATTGGCTCAACTCTGCATCAGGACCCCGACGTTCCTAATTTCAGGGTGCGGGGCCTGAGTCCCAAAATTATTCCGGGTATGTGTCTTGCGATCGAACCAATGCTCACCTTGGGCAGTCCAGAAATTGAAATTCTCGATGATGGCTGGACGGTTCGCACGGTAGACCGTGCGTTTGCAGCGCATTGGGAGCATACGGTTGCGGTGTTTGAGGACGGGATTTGCGTGCTTACAGCCCATGATGGCGGTAAAAGCGAACTCGAGGGGCTCGGAATTAAGGTTGTAACTCTCTAGTATTCGGCGCGCAAGCTGTGTCACTCTAGTAAGTAACTGAAATCACGGTACGAACTACACCGGTTATGCCGTAAGATAGTGCGTTGGTATGTGTTAAACATTCCAGCCAATCCAAATTACAGGAGTTAGCGGAGTATATGGCAAAGAAGGACGGTGTCATCGAAATCGAGGGCAGCGTGGTCGAGGCTCTTCCTAACGCGATGTTTCGCGTAGAACTGACCAACGGTCACAAGGTGCTAGCGCACATTTCGGGCAAAATGAGACAACACTACATTCGTATCCTCCCGGAGGACCGCGTAGTAGTCGAGTTGAGCCCGTATGACTTGTCCCGTGGCCGAATTGTCTACCGCTACAAGTAACCACCCCGATCACTGCCGTGCATTTACGGGGCACTCTTATGTGCCACAACGTGGTGCAGCGGCGGAGGAACCACGATGAAGGTCAACCCAAGCGTTAAGAAGATCTGTGACAAGTGCAAGGTTATTCGCCGGCACGGTCGCGTAATGGTCATCTGTGAAAACGTTCGTCACAAGCAGCGCCAGGGCTAATTTCCTTTCGGGAAATAGTTCGGCTGTGTGACCCTGACACAAAGTTGTCAGGAAAATAGTAAACGCATCACCGTTCCACCCTCGGGTGGAACATACCCTGGGCGCGGAGGCTCAGGATCGCAAAAAGCGAGTGGTGGTGCATCAGACCTCCGACCTGATTTACAGGAGCCATAAGGCACATGGCACGTCTTATTGGCGTCGACCTCCCTCGCGACAAGCGACTAGAGGTTGCGCTTACTTACATTTACGGCGTAGGCCGTACCCGCGCCCAAGAAACAATGAAGGCTGCGGGAATTGCAGATAACGTACGCGTTAAGGACCTCGGCGACGCCGAGCTCGTAGCGCTACGTGACTACCTCGAAGCTAACTACAAGCTCGAGGGTGACCTTCGCCGTGAGGTTGCTGCTGACATCCGCCGCAAGGTTGAGATCGGCTGCTATCAGGGTCTGCGTCACCGCCGCGGACTTCCAGTTCACGGTCAGCGCACCAAAACCAACGCGCGCACCCGTAAGGGACCAAAGCGCACAGTGGCCGGTAAGAAGAAGGCTCGCTGATCCAATAGCAGCAGTTCGTTTGGAAGTGTTATCCAACATTTGTTGGCCACGCACTTCTTGTATAACGATCCGAAGACCTCAACCCAGGAGAGAAAGAGCAAATGCCTCCAAAGACTCGCGCGGCGCAGGGCGCCCGCAAGCCTCGCCGTAAAGACAAAAAGAACGTCTCAATCGGCCAGGCGCACATCAAGAGTACGTTTAACAACACGATTGTTTCCATCACGGACCCATCAGGTGCCGTTATTTCATGGGCATCGTCAGGTCAGGTTGGCTTCAAGGGTTCACGTAAGTCAACCCCATATGCAGCCCAGCTTGCTGCTGAGTCGGCTGCACGCCGCGCTCAGGAACACGGTATGAAGAAGGTAGACGTCTTCGTTAAGGGCCCAGGCTCTGGACGCGAAACCGCAATTCGTTCCCTTCAGGCTGCTGGCCTCGAAGTTGGTTCGATTCAGGACGTAACGCCTCAGGCACACAACGGCTGCCGTCAGCCTAAGCGCCGCCGCGTCTGAGTTACCCGTTTCGTCTGCCCTTGTTTTTGTGTAGTCCCTGGGCCACATTCCTTAACCGGTCGTGGCCCAGGTGGTTACAGAAACATTCACGCAGTGAGAATTTTTTGGTTGAGTCGGCCAGGTCATCTGGCCGGTCATGTATGCGTCATATAGCGGACGCATGTTGAAAGGAAAACACCAGTGCTAATTGCACAGCGACCAACTCTGTCTGAGGAAATTGTTTCCCCAGAACGTTCCCGGTTCACCATTGAGCCACTCGAGCCAGGCTTCGGCTACACGCTCGGTAACTCAATGCGCCGTACGCTGCTCTCGTCGATCCCAGGCGCGGCAGTAACCTCCATCCGTATCGATGGTGTACTCCACGAGTTCACCACCGTGCAGGGAGTTAAGGAAGACGTCACCGAGGTTATCTTGAATATCAAGAACCTCGTAGTTTCATCTGAAAACGATGAGCCTGTTGTGATGTACCTGCGTAAGCAGGGCGCCGGTGTAGTCACCGCTGCGGACATTGTTCCTCCAGCAGGTGTCGAAATCCACAACCAAGACCTTCACATTGCGACCCTGAATGAAAAGGGCAAGCTGGAGATTGAGCTGACCGTTGAGCGTGGCCGCGGCTACGTTTCAGCACAGCAGAACAAGTCCTTCGATGCAGAGATCGGCCGTATTCCGGTTGACTCCATCTACTCACCGGTCCTCAAAGTAACCTACAAGGTTGAGGCTACCCGTGTTGAGCAGCGCACCGACTTTGACCGCCTCATCATCGATGTTGAAACCAAGCCGGCAATTGCACCACGTGATGCACTTGCTTCAGCGGGTAAGACCCTGGTTGAACTCTTTGGTCTTGCGCGGGAACTCAACGTTGAGGCCGAAGGAATTGAGATTGGCCCATCGCCAACGGACGCAGCTTTGGCCGCGGACCTGGCACTGCCAATCGAGGACCTCCAGCTCACGATTCGTTCGTACAACTGCCTCAAGCGCGAAGGAATTCACCAGGTTGGTGAACTTGTTGCACGCAGCGAGGCAGACCTGCTCGACATCCGTAACTTCGGTTCTAAGTCGATCACTGAGGTCAAGGACAAGCTCGCTGAGCTTGGCCTGAACCTGAAGGACTCACCACTCGATTATGACGCCGCCTCGACTGACTTTTTCGATGGTGACGTAGCGGGCGAGCAGTACTAACTGACTTCGTAGCTGATCGGCTCGTTCGATCAGTTTGACTATTTCCAAGGAGCATTAAAAATGCCTACCCCTACTAAGGGCACACGGCTCGGCGGTAGCCCGGCTCACGAGCGTCTTATCCTCGCGAACCTCGCTTCTAACCTGTTTGAGCACGGCCGTATTACGACCACCGTCACCAAGGCGAAGCGCGTTCAGCCACTGGCCGAGCGTCTGATCACCAAGGCAAAGCGTGGGGACCTCCAAGCCCGCCGCGAAGTTGCCAAGGTAATCCGCAACAAGACGATTCACATCCAGGATGCAGAAGGCGACGCCAAGACCATTGTGCACCGCCTGTTCACCGAGATCGCCCCAGCCATGGCTGAGCGCAACGGTGGATACACCCGCATCACCAAAGTTGGTAACCGCAAGGGCGACAACGCCCCGCTGGCTGTAATTGAGCTCATCCTTGAGCCAGTTTCACCAAAGCAGGCTGTTATCAAGGAAGCTACCAAGGCAGCTGAAAAGGCCGCTAAGGTTGAGGCACCAGAAGTAGTTGCAGAAGAAACTGCAGCTGACGAGGTCGGTGAAGAAGCTAAGACCACCGAAGACTAATTCTCTTCGCACGGTTGAAAGAGTGGGGCAAACCTAAGGTTTGCCCCACTCTTTTATTGAGATTTGTTCCCAGATCCTTTCCACGTGAAGGACATGAGGTCCGGCTGAGGGCAAGGGGGGCTGAGTAGCGCTAAACGAATAAAGATGTCGGGGCGTAACCTGATTGTTTGGCGGGCGAGGCAGCGGTTCGGTTGGCTCTTGACAAGTTCGGGGGTAAATCGCCTAACTGGGTTCGGCCAGGCTCCACACTTTTGCGCCACCGGTCAGTGCTACGTGATTTGCCACAACCGTTATGTCGGTGCCCATGGCGGTCAATGCATCGAGGGCAGCTGCGGTGAGGTTGTGAGCGTTCCCGCCGCCTATAAAGAGCGCATCCCACCACAACACGGGATGCAATGAAGAAACTACCTCAAGGATGCGGGTGGACCAGGCGTCGTCGCCAAGCTCGCGCCGCACGTGTTCACCTATGTAGGCATCGTAAGTAGTTCCGGATTGAAACGGAGCGTGTGAGATCTCCAAATGGGCTTGGAGGACCCCGCCCAAGAAGTGGCTGCTTCCTAGGCCCGTGCCAAAGGTCAGTGCGACCTCGAGTCCGTGCCCGGTTACGAGCGCGGCCCCATGTAATTCGGAGTCATTGATGACCCGGGTAGGAAGCCCCGTTGCATCCTGGAGTGCCTGAGCTAAGTCAAAATGGTCCCACGCTGCTAGCAGACTCTGACTGGGCTCGGTGTGCGGCCCGGCCACCCTGGTGTAGTGGGGAGTGTAAATGACCTTGCCGGCCCTGATCATTCCGGGTACCCCAACCGTGAGCCGGTCAATTGGAACGCCAGCGTGCGCAATGAGGTTGCGGATCAGTCTAACCAGATCTTCCGGATGAAATGGATAGTTAGTTGGGGACACCACGGGCCGGGTAACGAGGGCACCGTCTGGCGCACATACGGCAGATTTGATCGAACCACCACCACAGTCAACTGATAGCGTCATGGGAAATGTGGGGGATAGTTGCGACATGCAATAACCTTAGGCTGGCAGGTAATGTAATCAAAGTTTCAAGGGACGGCAGTGTTACGGATTCGGTTAGAACTTGGTTACCGTGGGACCGCCTATTACGGTTGGGCCCGGCAGCCGGACGTGGTGTCCGTGCAGGAGACCCTTGAGGAGGCCCTGTTCCGGGTGACTCGCTTCGAAGGTTTGCATACGGTGGTAGCTGGCCGCACTGATACGGGAGTACATGCTCGGCGCCAGGTGGCCCATTTTGATGTCCCCGAGGCGCTGTGGTTAAAGACGCCGGGACGGTCCGATCGGACCCCCGAGGCAACGGTGTTGTATAAGGTCAACAAGATCTTGCCCACAGACATTGTGCTGTATGACGTGCGCCGTGCGCCCGAGGGCTTTGATGCCCGGTTCAGTGCCTTAGATCGCACCTATAAGTACCGAATCGCCGATTCGATTGCGGTGCGTGACCCCTTGCGCACAGATTCGGTGCTGTGGCATAACTTTGCTCTTGACTTGAACCGGATGAATGAGGCGGCGTTGCCGCTTCTGGGCTTGCATGACTTTGCGGCGTTCTGCAAGGCTCGGCCCGGGGCAACCACTATTCGTGAGCTGAAGCAACTAACGTGGACGCGGCCGCAAACGGGGGCCGATGCCGGACTTGCGGTGGCCACGATTGTCTCGGACGCGTTTTGCCACAATATGGTGCGCGCTTTGGTAGGGGCGGTCCTTGTGGTGGGCGACGGTCAAAAGGACGTGGATTGGCCTACGTGGATGCTCAATTCGCGCTCCCGCAGGCACTCAAGTGCCGTACTGCCGGCTTGTGGTTTGACCCTGCAGGAGGTGCAGTATCCTGCGGATGACCAGCTGGCGGCGCGGGCGGCGGCGGTACGCGCAATGAGAATGGATGAAATCTAGCTCCCGCCCAGTGTGATGTTGCCCCAAGACCCCAAAAGTCCCTTGGGGCAAGTCGGGTCTTCTCTATATCCTTGTGGGTATGGCCGTTCACAAGATTATTTTGTTCTATGCATTTGCTCCCGTTGCCGACCCAGCTGCATTGCGGTTGTGGCAAATAGAGGTGGCGGAGCGGTGGGACCTGACCGGCCGCGTAATTGTTTCTCCCCACGGCATCAACGCCACCCTTGGTGGCACTGTCGAGAACCTGAAGCGTTACGTTAAGACCACCAAAGAGTATTCGGGCTTCAAAAAGATGGACGTTAAGTGGTCCGATGGAACCGGAACTGACTTCCCACGTCTGAGCGTAAAGAACCGGGCTGAGTTGGTGGCTTTTGGTGCCCCGGACGAGGTCAAGGTTGATCAGTACGGTGTGATCGGTGGGGGTAAGCACCTGAAGCCTGCGGAGGTAAACAAGCTGGTTGCCGAGCTCGGTGACGACGTGGTCTTCTTTGACGGGCGCAATGGCTTTGAGGCGGAGATCGGCAAGTTCCGAAATGCGGTGGTTCCCGATGTTACAACGACCCATGACTTCATTGCCGAGGTGGAGTCAGGAAAGTACGATCACCTCAAGGACAAGCACATTGTCTCTTACTGCACCGGAGGTATTCGGTGCGAGATCCTGTCTGTTTTGATGAAGAACCGAGGGTTCAAGGACGTCTACCAAATCGAAGGTGGAATTGTTCGGTACGGCGAGGAATTTGGTTCCAAGGGGCTATGGGACGGCTCGTTGTACGTCTTTGATAAGCGTATGACCTTGGACTTTGACCAAGACACTGTTTCATTAGGCCGGTGTACACACTGTGACACCATCACAAACAACTTTGAAAACTGTGGTGATCCAGGGTGCAAAACGCTCGCGCTGGCTTGCCCCGACTGCGTGCCGGTAGCGGCAGCTCAGACCTGCCAAGTCTGTCAAGAGCTCGCCAATAAAAAGGTGACGCACGTTAAGTAACGCAAGGCCCAACAAATGCGGTACACTGAAACCTGATTGTTGCATGCCTTGGTAACACATTGGATGGATCGGCAGTCAGACCCTGAGTCAAACGTTAGACCGCGGTGGATCCAGTACGGTGAATCGTACTTCTTACACGGCGGCCCGCTACGTGGCATTTATGTGGTCTCGCCGTGCTTCAACCTCCAAGTAGTACCGCTAAAAGTTTGGAAAGTAACTCATGGCGTGAGTTACCGCCAGCTAATTGCTAGAAGGCTGCTTGATCATTGTGCTTCAGATAGACCGGTGCGCCCACTCGCTAAGGTTTTTAGAAGCGCTCGCCGACCTTTCTGTGCGCTGCAGAAGCGCCAGAGAAGACACAAACACGAAATGAAGGCTACGAACGTGCGTACGTACACCCCGAAGCCAGGCGACATCCAGAACGACTGGTACGTCATTGACGCTACCGACGTTATTCTTGGTCGTCTCGCAACACACGTGGCAACACTGCTGCGTGGCAAGCACAAGCCCACCTTTGCTCCACACGTAGACGGTGGCGACTTCGTCATCGTTATCAACGCTGGCAAGGTTGCCCTTTCAGGGAACAAGCTTGAGCAAAAGAAGGCATATTCCCACTCCGGTTACCCGGGTGGTCTGAGCGCTATTCCTTACTCCGAACTCATGGAGAAGAACCCAGCGCAGGCTGTGGAGAAGGCCGTACGCGGCATGCTCCCTAAGACCTCCCTTGGCCGCACGCAAATGGGCAAGCTCAAAGTCTACGCAGGCTCTGATCACCCACACGCAGCACAGCAGCCAAAGCCGTTCGAGATCACCCAGGTTGCTCAGTAGGCTCGCGCCAACTGAGTGATATACAAGGACGCGAGGAAAGACTAGTGGCTGACACCACCGTCGACATCGACACGCTGGATGAAGAAACTCCCAGCAACTACACCTCTGAGTCTGCTGCCCCAACGGGCCGCGGTCAGAGCATCACGGCTCCAGCGCAAGCGCTGGGCCGCCGCAAAGAAGCAGTCGCTCGGGTACGCCTTATCCCAGGCACCGGCCAGTGGACCATCAATGGTCGCACTCTGGATGACTACTTCCCTAACAAGGTTCACCAGCAGCTTGCTGGCTCACCACTGAAGCTGGTTGACGTTGAAGGTCGCTTCGACGTTATCGCTCGCATTCACGGTGGCGGTACCTCCGGTCAGGCTGGTGCACTCCGTCTTGGAATCGCACGCGCCCTGAACGCGGTAGATGCCGAATCAAACCGCGCTGCCCTGAAAAAGGCAGGCTTCTTGACCCGCGATGCACGCGCTGTTGAGCGTAAGAAGGCCGGTCTCAAGAAGGCACGCAAGGCTTCACAGTTCTCCAAGCGCTGATTCGTTATCAGTCTTGTGTTCAACGGCTCCGACAGCTACTGCTGTCGGAGCCGTTGGGCGTTACAGTGGCTCCCTAAGCCCAACCAGAATGTTTCAGTCTTTAAGCACTAAATAGTGCGATCACTTGCTAAGGAATCCCATGGCCCGGCTATTTGGTACCGATGGAGTACGCGGTCTTGCTAACCGTGACGTAACCGCGGAACTCGCTCTTGACCTTGCGGCATCCGCCGCCCACGTGCTGGCGCTACGCCAAGAAACTGGGCAGCGTCCCAAGGCTATTGTGGGCCGTGACCCACGGGCATCGGGCGAATTCTTGTCCGCTGCGGTATCTGCCGGTTTGGCAAGTGCTGGCGTGGACGTCATCGATGTGGGTGTTGTTCCCACGCCCGCAGTCGCCTACTTGACCGGTGTTCTTGGCGGCGACCTTGGAGTTATGCTCTCTGCGTCCCACAACCCGATGCAGGACAACGGCATCAAGTTCTTTGACAAGCACGGCTATAAGCTGGAAGACGACGTTGAAGACGAAATTGCTGCACACATGGAATCGGACTGGTTGCGTCCAATTGGCGCCGGCGTTGGTCGAATCTCATATGATTTTGAGGCGGTAAATAAGTACGTCGACGCGTTGGTCAAAACCGTGACGTACTCGCTTGAAGGCCTGCGTGTGGTTGTTGACTGTGCGCACGGCGCAGCAAGCGTTGTTGGCCCCGAGGCATTACGTAGGGCTGGTGCTGAGGTAATCGTTATTGGCGCTGAGCCTAACGGTGAGAACATCAACAATGAGTACGGTGCTACCGCCCCGCGCCGTATGGCGGCGGCAACTGTTGGTCACATGGCTCACGTTGGTGTCTCGTTTGACGGCGACGCCGACCGCTGCATTGCCTCCGATGAGGAGGGCGAAGTAGTTGATGGTGACCAGATTATGGGCATCTTGGCGCTCGCGCTGCATGAGGCAGGCAGACTCAAGAACGACACCCTGGTTACTACGGTCATGTCTAACTTGGGGTTGAAGAACGCCATGCATGCTGCGGGCATTAAGACCGTTGATACCGCTGTCGGCGACCGGTACGTTCTTGAAGAGATGCGCCGCAGCGACCTGAACCTGGGTGGAGAACAGTCCGGTCACGTACTGCTGACCGACCTGTCCACAACCGGCGACGGTGTGCTGACCGCACTGCACCTGCTGTCCCGCCTGGCTGAGACTCGTCTGAAGATGAGCGAACTCTCGGGCGTTATCAAGCAACTACCACAGGCGCTGATCAACGTGCGCGGCGTGGACAAGGGCGCGGTCAACACCAACCAGGCCGTTCAAGACATTGTGCAGAGCGTTGAAGCCGAGCTTGGCAATACCGGACGCGTACTGTTGCGTCCATCGGGCACCGAGCCTTTGGTCCGGGTCATGGTTGAGGCGGCCACGCAGAGTTTGGCTGAGCAGTGTGCCCAAAAAATTGCTGACGTTGTCAAACAGGAACTTAGCCTGTAAGTCAGGTCGGCATCAACGATCGAAAATTGCGAAGTTTGGCCGGTGGGAATCAACTGGTGCAGACTTGGTGAAACTGGGCCCAGCGCGGGCGAGAATCCTGCGCTGGGCCCAGTTGTATATGTAAAGATGACTATGTGAACCCCCAAGACTTCCTATCTCAAGTCCAATCCCTTCTGGTAGCTCACCCCGATGGTGTGCTGCCAATTGTTCAAGCCGGACAAGCGGTCCTGCGAGAGGTAACCGCACCCTATGACGGACAACTGGGAGAGTTGCTGCCGCAGTTCTTGCAGGCCATGTACGCAACCATGATGGACGCCCCTGGAGTAGGCCTAGCCGCTACCCAGATTGGGGTAGGCCTGTCGGTTGCGGTCATGTGGGACCCGGGGAGCGGCGACGATGGTGACACTCGCGAGCGAACGGCTGTTGAGCCTCGCTTCATCTTCAACCCGGCATACACCCCGGTTGGTGACCGCTTGGTCACCCACTTCGAGGGCTGTCTAAGCGTTGACGGTTATCAGGCGGCGGTGACCCGCCCGCACAGCGTGCGGTTGACTGGAACCGATGAGAACGGCGCGAGCATTGATGAGGTCCTAACCGGTTGGCCGGCACGGATTGCCCAACATGAGATCGACCACCTCAACGGAGTCCTTTATGTTGATCGCGCTCAAATGCGGTCCCTGTGCACAACCCAGAATCTCAGCGATCTGTGGTCATTTAGTTCTGAACCGGCTGCGGCTGCCCGGGCGCTGGGCTTTGACGTCGCGCAAGGTCTGGATGTTGAACAGAACATTGGGCATAGCATCGAGGCTGACCTTGGAGAGCAGTTAGACACATCGCTTGACGTGTCTTCATGATCGAGTGGTTGAGCGGTCTCAACGACACGCTGATGCACTTTGCAACCGGGTATACGGGCACACCGTGGTTGTTTGTGCTGCTGTGGCTGTTTATCTTGTTGGATGGGATCTTTCCGATCTTCCCAAGTGAGTCCCTGGTTATTGGGCTGGTTGCTCTTTCAATGTCCACAGGGGAGCCAAACCTGTGGATAGTGGCAGCGGTGGCCATGGTTGGGGCCATCTGTGGCGACCTGACCGCCTACCATTTGGGCCGCAAAGTAAGTTCTAAGCATTGGAAAGCACTCCAGGGCCCAAGGTTGGGCCGTATGCTGAACTGGGCTAGTGACATGATTATTCAGCGCCCCGCACCGGTTATTATCTCTGCCCGTTACATTCCGGTGGGCCGGGTAGCGGTGAACTTCATGGCGGGAAGGATGGCTTACCCGCGCCGCGCTTTCTTGTTTTACGTGTGCATAGCCGCAATTACCTGGTCGATCTACTCAACGCTCATTGGCGTGGGAGCGGGCGCTTGGCTTGAGGGACACCCGATCCTGGCTGTTCCGGTCGGGGTAGCAGGCGGTATGGCCATTGGAATCGTGGTGGACCAGGTACTGCGCCGAGTGCTCGCACGCCGGGCTGCCAAGGGAAGGTCGATGCCGTCGCTCGAGTTCGCTGTTGCACTTGCTGAGCAGCAGCGCACCGTCACCATTACGGAGGTACCTATGGCTCCGGAGCCGCTACCTAACGATGAGCAAGACCCGAAGGACCCGGCATAGTTTCAAGCTCACTCGGTGTGTGGGCTACAGCTTGCGCAACCGCACGCGTTCAACCAGGTGGTTAGGGCCCTTGTGCATAACCAAGGATGCCCGGGACCTGGTGGGCAAGATGTTCTCCTGGAGATTGGGCTCGTTGATTGAATCCCAAATCTGTTCTGCCGTGGCAATGGCGTCGTCGTCTGAGAGATCGGCATAGCGCCTGAAATATGACTCAGGCTTTGCAAACGCGGAGTCGCGCAGGGACAGGAACCGGTCAACGTACCAGCTGCGAACGTCTTGGGGGCGGGCATCGACGTAGATGGAGAAGTCAAAGAAGTCGCTGACCGCGAGGCTGGACCGGGTGGAGATACTGGGCCGTGCGGGTTGTAGGACATTAAGCCCCTCAACAATCAGCACGTCGGGGTGATTCACGGTTTGTACTGCCCCGGGCAATATGTCGTAGGTCAGGTGATCATAAACGGGTGCCTCAACGCGCGGCCGGCCGGCTTTGACCTTGGTTAAGAATCGAATCAGTGCACGCCGGTTATAGGACTCAGGAAAACCCTTGCGGTGCATGAGACCCCGGCGTTCCAATTCCGCATTGGGGTACAAGAAGCCGTCCGTTGTGAGCAACTCGACCCGCGGAGTGTCAGGCCAGCGGGCCAGCATCTCACGCAGGATCCTGGACGTGGTTGACTTTCCCACGGCAACGGAGCCCGCTACCCCAATTACGTATGGGGTGCCGCCTGCCTCCTCGCGCAAGAACGTTGAGGTGGCCTTGTTCAGTTCCCGGGTTGCTCCCACGTAGAGGTTGAGCAACCGGGACAGCGGCCGGTAGATCGCGTCGACCTCGGCTAGGTCAATTGGGTCGCCAAGCCCCGCTAAGCGTTCGACGTCTTGGTCGGTTAACGGCAGGGGAGTGGACTCGGATAGGCGCTGCCAAGCAGCCCGGTCGAGGTCCATATATGCACTGGGGGGTGTAAGTGATTGCGGCATCACTAAAGATTGTGCCGTACCTTGGGGTCAAGTACCGTAATTGACACCAAGATGTGTGGATTTTGCACGGATCTTTTCTGTAAAACCCTTCCGAGGTGCACAGCTAAAAATGTTGCTTCTAGACTGAAATAACTCTACAGAAGGAAATTGCGTATGTGTGGCATTGTCGGTTACGTGGGCTCATCGGCCCCAACTTCCCGTCCCCAGGACTCCGTACTGACCGGTCTATCCCGGTTGGAGTACCGCGGCTACGATTCAGCGGGGCTAGCTCTGGCCAGCCCTGATCTGGACTTACTGGCCGTTGCTAAGAAGACGGGCAAGCTCAAAAACCTGCAAGCCGCTCTCGATGCCGTACCACTTGGTCCCGCCACGGCGGCTATTGGCCACACCCGCTGGGCCACGCACGGTTCCCCGATCGACGCTAATGCTCACCCGCACACCGCACTGGGCGGAAAGTTGGCGCTCGTGCACAACGGTATTATCGAGAATTTTGTGCAGTTGCGTGGCGAGTTAGAAGCCGAGGGCATCACCTTCGTTTCTGAGACTGACTCCGAGGTCGCCGCTCACCTGCTGGGGCGGGCGTACACCCAAACGGGTGACCTGACCCTGGCAATGCGACAGGTTGCGGGGATGCTTAAGGGCTCCTTTACCCTTGTTGCCGTGCACGCAGACTTTCCCGACCGGGTCGTTGCCGCACGCCATGACTCGCCCCTTGTGGTGGGTGTGGGTGAGGGCGAGAACTTCCTTGGTTCGGATGTTGCCGCTTTTATTGATTACACCCGCAACGCCCTTGAGCTGGGCCAAGACCAGGTAGTCACCATGACCAAGGACCTGGTTACCGTGACCGACTTTGCTGGCTCCCCGGTTGAGCCACGGAGCTTCACGGTTGACTGGGATGTGTCAGCAGCCCAAAAGGGTGGGTTTAGCTCCTTCATGACCAAGGAGATCGCCGACCAGCCCCAAGCCGTTGCAGACACCTTAACCGGCCGGCTCACAGCCGCTGGGGATATGAAACTGGATGACCTGCGCATTTCCGAGGATGTGTTGCGCCAGATCGACAAGATTGTTGTGATCGCCTGCGGCACGGCGGCTTATGCCGGGCATGTGGCTAAGTACGCGATCGAACACTGGTGCCGGATCCCAGTTGAGGTTGAGCTGGCCCATGAGTTCCGGTACCGGGACCCAATCTTGACGCCGCGCACCCTCGTGGTTGCCATCAGCCAAAGCGGCGAGACCATGGATACGCTCATGGCCGTGCGTCACGCTCGTGAGCAAGGCGCTCGGGTCATTGCGATCGTTAACACGCACGGCAGTGCGATCGCCAGGGAGTCGGACGCGGTCTTGTACACCCATGCGGGCCCCGAGGTTGCCGTAGCGTCTACAAAGGCGTTTGTTTCGCAGATTACCGCCACGTACGTGTTGGGTCTGTACCTGGCGCAGCTGCGCGGCAACATGTTCCGCGATGAGGTAGCCGGTATCTTCGAGCAATTGCGTCAGATGCCGGGCAAGATCGCCCAGGTGCTGAACAATCAGGAAGCCATTTTGGATGTGGCCCGGCAGATGGCGGATGCAACCTCGGTCTTGTTCTTGGGCCGGCACGTGGGTTACCCGATTGCACTCGAGGGGGCACTCAAACTCAAGGAACTGGCCTATATCCATGCGGAAGGTTTTGCCGCTGGGGAGCTCAAGCACGGTCCAATCGCTTTGATTGATCAGGGGCAACCCGTTGTGATTGTGGTGCCTTCTCCACGCGGACGGTCGGTTCTGCACGCCAAGGTGATCTCGAACATTCAAGAGATCCGTGCCCGCGGGGCGCACACGATCGTGATCGCGGAGGAAGGGGACCGGGCAGTTGTCGAGTTTGCTGACCAGGTCTTCTTTGTCCCGCAGTGCCCAACCCTGATGTCCCCGCTGTTGACGGTTTTGCCCCTGCAAATCTTTGCCGCAGAGTTAGCGCGTGTGAAGGGATTGGACGTTGACCAGCCGCGTAACCTAGCAAAGTCGGTCACCGTAGAGTAGAACTTGGTGGACCGCAACGACACTGGGGCACGGAGGAAGCATGATTATTGGTATTGGTGTTGACGTCTGTGAGATTGACAGGTTTGGCCGCGCCCTTGAACGCAGTCCCCGTTTGCGCGAGAAACTCTTCACCCCCGCAGAACGTGACCTGCCTCTGGAATCCTTGGCGGCCAGATTCGCGGCTAAAGAAGCTATTGCCAAGTCCTTAGGATCCCCCGGACAGATGCTGTGGCAGGACGTGACGATCCGCCGTGAGACGGGAAAACGTCCCGTAGTTGAACATCGGGGAACCGTCTCGAAGATGGCCGCGCAGATGGGCGTCCGCATTTTTCACCTGTCACTGTCCCATGATGGGGGCATCGCAACCGCCATGGTCGTTGCCGAGGGTTAACTACACCAACGCGATCGCCCAAGATCCAGACCACCGAAGACAAAGGTGCCCGTGCGCTGAGAAGCACACGGGCACCTTCGTATTTTGATGATCTTTGGTTCAGGCCGTCAGACCCGTAGACACAGACCGCAGAATCGCTTACTTCAAGAAGTTTGCGGCTACCTGCTTTTCATACAGTTCGATGCTGGACCGGTCATAGGCGGCATCGATGAAGTAGGAGATGGCGTAGGTCATTCCCGCTGCCTCAAGCTCGGTCAGGCGCTCGCTGATTTGCTCGGGCGTACCTACGAGGGGACCGGACCCGTATTCGGCACGTTGGGAAGCGGCCTTAGCCGGCACGGTCTTAGCGTAGTGGGCCTCGATCCAGTCGAGTTTGTCTGCCACGTCCTTTTCGGTCTCCCCAATGACCACGTTGTAGTTGGCTGAGCGGGTGATCGCGTCAAAGTCGGTTCCCTGGGTCTCACAGTGCCCGCGCAGAATGTTTGACTTGTGGGTGAACCCCGCAAGGTCCCCGGAGAAGTTGGTGTACTGGGCGTACTTAGCTGCAATCCGCAAGGTAACCTTCTCGCCTCCGCCGGCAATCCACATTGGAATGCGCTCTTGGAGCGGCATGGGGTAGTTGAGGGCGCCGTCTACGGAGTAGTACTTGCCGTCAAGGGTGGCAGATCCAGTCTGGAACATTTGCTCCATGATCTGTACGCCCTCTTCAAGCGCTCGCAACCGGTCTCCCGCCGAGGGAAATCCGTAGCCGTAGGCGAGCCACTCGTGCTCGTACCAGCCGGCACCAATTCCCATTTGTACGCGCCCACCGGAAATGATGTCGCTCGTGGTTGCCACCTTGGCCAAGTACGCGGGGTTACGGTACGCCATGCACGTGCACATCTGCCCAAGTTTGATGCGCTTGGTTGTGGCGGCGTATGCGGCAATGAGCGACCACGCCTCATGGGTCGCTTCGGTTGTGGGCTCGGGCACTGTGTGGAAGTGGTCGTAGACCCACAGTGAGTCAAAAGTTGAGCCCTGATCCGCGTGCGCAGCGAGGTCGGACATGGTCTGCCATTGGTCAGCTGGGGCAATTCCGGTGAGGTCTTGGCGCCAGCCCTGGGGAATAAAGAGTCCAAATTTCATGATTACCAATATAGGTCCCGCAACCTTTGATGTGAGGTAGGCCGCACTGTTATCCCTGACTTGAGGAATGATCAGGCATGATGGAGAGATGAAAATAGGGTATGCGGGTTCCCATATTCAACTAGCCGAGCAGCCACTGTTAGCACGTGGTGAACCACTGATGGACCGGGCGGCCTTTGGGCTTGCCCAACATTGCCTGGGGCTCCTGCGATTGCGCGGCAACGTCGCAGGTGCACAAATTGTGATGCTCGTGGGGCCGGGCAATAACGGGGCCGATGCCTTAGTTGCGGCCGCCCAGTTAGCCAAACGTCCCGTAGCGATCACCGTGTACCTGACGCAAGACCCGGCCCTCCGCTCGGCTACGCAGCGCGCCGCGCTGTCCCGGCTGTCCCACACGCAGGTCAACTTGGTTGAGCTCGCAGACACGAACGACCTGGGCGCGGTTGCGCGCTCTCTTGCAACCGTGGATCTGCTGCTCGATGCCCTCCTGGGGATCGGGGCTTCCGGTCCCGTGCGCGGCCTACCGGGTGCGTTGTTGCGGTCCGTCAACCTAGAACTGGGTGGTGTCAGCGGTGCGGTTGCCAAGGACCGCAAACCCCCGGTCCGAGTCGCCGTGGATATACC
Source organism: Jonesiaceae bacterium BS-20 (assembly GCA_039995105.1). GTDB lineage: Bacteria > Actinomycetota > Actinomycetes > Actinomycetales > Cellulomonadaceae. The sequence continues at coordinate 2,301,092 of CP146203.1, read as the reverse complement.
AACCGGGGTGGACAGTGCTACCGGAGCGATTACTGACCACGACGCAGCATTTTGGGCCGACCACACGGTGACCTTCGGAGGTTACAAGACCGGGACCCTGGTGGGGCCCGGTGCGCTCGCATCCGGTGCGCTGCACCTTGTGGACATTGGCCTGCCCATTGCAACCACGCAGGACCAAATTCATGTGCTTGAGTACGGTGATCTTGCGGGCCTTGGCATCGTTGGTATGCCCGCGCTCGCGGCCCACAAGTTCACGGCCGGGGTGCTGGGCCAAATTACTGGATCAACGCGGTATCCGGGAGCGGGGGTGCTGACCGCCGGGGCAGCCTTGGCCAGCGGAATTGGACTCTTACGTTGCGTGGGTAGTCACGATCTGGTGACCGAGATCCGCAGTTCCCACCCCGAGATAGTTGGGCACCCTGGGCCCGGAGTCACTCAAGATGAACCCAGTGCCAAAGCGATCCGAGTCAATGCCTGGGTTTGGGGATCTGGGGTCGCTGGGGGATCAGGGCAAGAAACGCGGATTGCTCGGGCATCGGAAAATCTGGACCAACTAGCAAGCGACCTGGACCCCATCCCGCTGGTCGTTGACGCCGGAGGGCTCACACTCCTGGCTACCAAGGTCATCCGACCAACCCCATTCATGGTGTTGACCCCGCATGCCGGTGAATTGGCTGCACTGCTGACAACCATGACGGGGCGTAAGGTGACCCGCCCGGAGGTGGAAGCTGAGCCACTGCGGTATGCGCGCCAGGCCCAGCGCTTGACCGGGACCGTAGTGGTGCTCAAGGGGCCGGTGACCATCATCGCTGGACCGCACGCCACATTTGCCCAGCGCGACGGCACTGCGCGGATGGCAACAGCTGGGAGCGGTGATGTGCTTGCCGGACTGCTGGGATCTTTGTTGGCTCAGCACTATGACAGGATCCGGGACATCACCAGCATCGCGGCCGCGGCTGTTCTCATCCATGGGGTTGCCGGGCGGGTGGCAGCGGGAGAAGTACGGAGGGGCAATACTGAAACCGATCACGAGGGCGCCGAGTCTTGGGTGCCAACGGGAGTCTCGCGGCCGATCAGCGCAACCTTGATGATCCAAAGCTTGCCAGTCATCTTGCGAACCACCGCGGCAACCCTTGGAAAAATAACACCCTAGGGAAAATTACTTGGTCAGCCGGTAATGGGCCGGGCCATCGAGCTGCAGGGAAACGAACGCCCGTGGCCGGAGTAACCGTTACCGGGGCGCGCGGGGACCACTCAATGTAATAATCTGTAGTGTGACCTTCCAAGAGACCAAGACCGCACCGCCCTATTTTCCGGCGCGCGCCCGCATCAACCTGAGTGCAATCACGCATAACGCGGCAAACCTTGTTGGCCGTGCAGCAGAGCGTAATGCCGAGGTCATGGCAGTGGTTAAGGCCAATGGCTATGGACACGGCCTGGTTGAAAGCGCCCGCGCAGCTCTTGCCGGCGGTGCAACCTGGCTAGGCGTTGCGCAGAGCGAGGAAGCCCTCGAGCTGCGGGCAGCGGGTATCACCTCCCGAATATTTACTTGGCTTTACGGTCCAGGGGTCCCATTCGCCAAACTTATTGACCGCAACGTGGACGTTTCCGTGTGCACCCCGTGGGCGGTCACAGAACTGCTAGCGGCAGCAAAAGTCGCGGGCAAGGTCCCTAGAGTGCATTTAAAGATTGACACGGGTCTGGGACGCAATGGGGTGCCGCCCCAAGCAATCGACACTGTTCTGGCTCCACTCTTGGAAGCGCAGGCACAGGGCACCATCGAGCTGGTTGGCATCTGGTCTCACCTGGCGTTTGCGGATGAGCCCGAGCACCCCACGGTGTTGGGGCAGGCCCAGGTATTTAATCAGGCCATTGCCCACTGTGAAGCGGCCGGTGCCCGGTTCGAGGTGCGCCATATTGCTAATTCGGCGGCAACGCTGAGTAACCCCGACATGTTTTATGACCTGGTCCGCCCCGGGATTGCCCTGTATGGTTTGGTTCCGTCCCCGCAGATGGGGACCTCGGCCGAGTTTGGGCTGATCCCGGCCATGACCCTGGAAGCAGACCTGGTCAACGTCAAGGTACTGCCAGCCAATCACGGCATCTCCTACGGGCACCAATACCGCACCGCAACCCAAACGGTCACCGCCGTGGTTCCCCTCGGATACGCCGATGGTATTCCTCGTAGCGCATCTTCCTCTGAGGGTCACCCCGGAGGTCCCGTGCAAGTGGGTGCCCTGCGCACCGCAGTTGCCGGGCGCGTATGCATGGATCAGTTCGTAGTGGACTTAGGGCCGGACGCAACAACGGCGGCCGGCGAAGTCGTGGTTCTCTTTGGCGACCCCACAACCGGAGTGCCAAGTGCGGACGATTGGGCGCTCGCGGCAGACACCATCAATTACGAAATCACTACGCGCCTTGGTGCTCGGGTGCCCCGCATTTACCAGTAGCACCCCAGCCGCATGGTCCGCCCGTGCCCTTGTGGTGACCGCATCTACCCGGGTATATGCGTGGGCGAGGTCTAACGGTTGTCTGTCCGCTCACAATGCTGTCGCGTTGTTTGTCTAAGCTTTGCAAGAGACGGGATAATGGGTCCGTGACCCCTCAACAAACGTTTGTAACTTCACTTGCCAATCCGCAAGCCACCCGCGCCTTTGGTACCGCCCTAGCGGGGGTACTGCGCGGTGGAGACATGGTGATCCTCACCGGTGATCTCGGAGCCGGAAAAACTACCCTGACGCAGGGAATCGGGCAGGGTCTGGGTATACGTGGCCAGGTTGCCTCGCCCACGTTCATCATTGCCCGGGAACACCCCAACGAGGGGGATGGTCCGGCGCTCGTGCACGTGGACGCGTACCGGTTGGGGTCCTTGGAAGAAGTTGACGCACTTGACTTGGACGCTTCGCTCGATGAGGCCGTTACCGTGGTCGAGTGGGGGAGTGGGCTGGTCGAGCAACTGGCACAGGATCGACTGGAAATCACAATCAGTCGGCCACGCGGTAGCCTTAATACCAGCGGCGAATTTGTCGATCTCAGCGACGCAGAGTCCGGAGTCCGCCAGGTAACGGTTCAAGCAATCGGACTACGGTGGGCTAATTTAGAATTACCCGGTTTGATGGCACAACCTGCGCCAACAGATGACCCGGTGGAACAAAGTGAGGACCTTTCATGACTATCCTGGCAATAGACACCTCGGCTGCGGTATCCGCAGCTCTTGTTCAGCTGGATGGAACCGAGCTGGCCAGTGTTGTCATTCATGAACAGCGCCGTCACGCGGAACAGTTAGCCCCGTTGATTGCGGACCTACTGAGCCAAACGGGTTTGTCATCGACCGATATTACTGCGGTTGCCGTGGGAACCGGCCCGGCCCCTTTTACCGGACTGCGCGTTGGCTTGGTCTCTGCCCAGACATTTGCGTTGGGGGTTGGGGCTCAAACCTTTGGTGTCTCAAGCCTAGATGCGCTGGGCGCGCAGGCGGCGATCGAGCTGGACTTGGCTCCCGGCACTGAAATTCTGGTGACCGCCGATGCCCGCCGCAAGGAGATCTACTTTGCCCGGTATGAAGTCCTGGACCGGGTGAACTTTGAGGTTCCAACGTTGCGGCTGATCACCGAGCCATCGGTGGATAAGGCCACACAGGTTGTTAGCGACGGCCACGCAGATGGCGCGCTTGTGGTGGGACCGGGCGCTGTGTTGTACAAGGAAGCGTTTGCAGGCCAAACCGTTGCGGAATCTGACGAGTTGGTTGCCGTCAATCCCACCGTTTTGGCTCGGATCGCCCTAGCCCGCCGGCAGGCCGGCAAAGCCCAGCCAACCACCCCGCTGTACCTGCGGCGCCCTGACGCACAGGTTCCAGCTGCCCGAAAGCGAGCATTGGCATGACCCCAGACTTCTTGCTGCGCCCTTTGCGGGCCAGCGACATTGACCGGGTGGCGCAACTAGAGGGCGAGCTCTTTGGAGCGTCGGCTTGGTCGTATGCCATGATCAGCGCGGAGATTGGCGCACCCGGTCGCTGGTATGTGGTTGCCGAGTACGATTCCAAGGACCAAGCCGGCGGCGATCTCGTCATGGGATATGCGGGGCTGTGGTTCGACGGCGACGTTGCCCAGATCATGACCGTGGGTGTTTCCACGGCTGCCCGGCGCCAGGGCGTGGGCCGTCTACTCATGAACGCGCTGATAGACCGCGCTGCACAGTTGCGAGCCAACGGTTTGTTACTTGAGGTAGCCGTCAACAACACGGCGGCTATCACCCTGTATGAGAGCTTTGGATTCAAGACCATTTCGGTGCGTAAGCGCTACTACCAACCGGAAAACGTTGACGCCTTTGTCATGCGCCGCGACGTTAGCGCAGCCGGTGCACACGCGGTGACCAACCCGGCCGGATTCGCTGCCGCACAGGCTGCTGAAGACGCGGGTGCCGCCCAAGACAGTCTTGAAGGTTACGCGCTGGAGTCCTTTGGGCCCCGCGCTCAAGTGTTCGTGACCGCGCATGAACTGGTCGAACGCCTCGAAGACAGGCAGTCACAGCCAGCCGCGCTTCTTGATGTGCGCTGGCAGTTGGGCCGTGACGACGGCGCTGAGCAATACGCCCAGGGGCACATTCCCGGGGCCGTTTACGTGGACTTAGAGACCGAACTGGCCTCATCTGCTCCGCACCTAGGCAGGCACCCGCTGCCCGCACCGGACCAGTTGGCAGCCGCGGTTGGCCGTTGGGGCATTATGCCCGGCCAAGAAGTAGTTGTATATGACGCCGTCTCGGGTATGTCCGCGGCCAGAGCCTGGTGGCTGCTGCGGTGGGCCGGGTTCAAGAATGTGCGAATCCTCGATGGAGGCCTCGACGCGTGGACCCGTGCCGGCGGCACGCTCGAACAGGGCGTTCAAGTCCCACTTGCGACTACCCCGACTCTTTCAACCGGGCACATGCCCACCATGAATATTGATCAGGCGGGGGAATTCCCGCTCGATGGCTTCTTGATTGACGCACGCGCCGGGGAACGTTTCCGTGGTGAAACCGAGCCCATCGACCCACGGGCCGGGCACATCCCAGGCGCCCTCAATATTCCAACCGCCTCGTTGCTGAACGCTGACGGTACGTTCAAATCCGCCGTTGACCTCAGACAGATCTATGAGCAGGCAGGTGTCCTTGAGGATACCGAGGCGCTGGGCGAGGGCGAATGGCCCATTCCGGCCGCTGACGTTGGTGTGTACTGCGGTTCTGGAGTAACCGCATGCCACGAGATCGCGGTCCTTGCGTCGCTTGGGATCGATGCCACGCTTTTTCCAGGTTCCTGGTCCCAATGGTCAAACGACCAGAGCCGTATCGCTGCGACCGGCGAATAATACTTTTACGTTGAAGGAGTTAGGCGTTCGCGCCTGCAAGCACCATGCCTGAGCAATTGAGCACCGCACAATCTTTGACCGAGCGTTCCAACCCGGAACCGCTCATCTTGGGAATTGAGAGTTCCTGTGATGAGACCGGCGTTGCGCTGGTCCGTGGGAACACCCTACTTTTCGATGCCGTTGCTAGTTCCATGGACGAGCATGCCCGGTTTGGCGGCATCATCCCCGAGGTTGCCTCCCGCGCGCACCTCGAAGCGATGGTGCCAACCATCGAGCGTGCGCTAAAAGAAGCCGGCGTGACCCTTGATGAAGTCGATGCTATTGCTGTCACCGCTGGCCCGGGACTTGTAGGACCATTGACGATTGGGGCATCGGCAGCTAAAGCCTTGGCCGTTGCACTCGACAAGCCGCTCTACGGGGTCAACCACGTGGTAGCTCACGCGGCCGTAGACCTGTTGGTCAACGGTGACTTCCCCGAGAAATTCATGGCCCTCGTAGTCTCCGGTGGGCACTCGTCGCTGCTGCTGGTCGACAATATCGCCACGGGTGTGACCGAGCTGGGATCAACCCTCGATGACGCGGCAGGGGAGGCCTTTGACAAGGTTGGGCGCCTACTCGACCTGCCGTATCCGGGAGGGCCACACATTGACCGGTTGGCGCGTGAGGGTAACCCTAACGCGATCCGGTTCCCACGTGCCTTGACCCTACCCAAGGACCAGGCCAAGCACATGTATGACTTCTCCTTCTCGGGACTCAAAACTTCCGTGGCACGCTGGGTTGAGACCCATCAGGACGCCGGCAAGGAGATCCCACTGCACGACGTGGCTGCATCCTTTGCGCACGCGGTTGCTGATGTGCTGACCGCCAAAACTATTGCCGCCTGCCACCTGCACGGGGTAGACACCCTGGTGATCGGTGGGGGATTCTCGGCCAACTCACAACTACGTGACCTAGTTACCCAGCGGTGTGCGGAGGCTGGTATTACGTTGCGCATGCCGCCACTCAAGTTCTGCACCGACAATGGCGCCATGATTGCCGCTTTGGGGTCAGCAATGGTCAAGAACGGTGTGGCGCCGTCAAACCTAGACATCCCGGTGGACTCCTCAATGCCGCTGAATATTACCCACGTTTAGGCTGGGCCGTTCAGCGGTCCGTTGATCGGCACCATTTTGGTCCCGATTTTTGTGCCGATTGACGGACTGTGCGATTGGTCCTCGGCGAAGTTCAATGGGTTCGAAAACGTTGACGAGTGCGAGCAAGATAAACAAGCACGCTCCAAACCACAGTGGCCTAGTCAGCCACCAGGTCAACGACCAACCTTGGGGTAGGTCCACGTTGTAAGCCACCGTGACAATGCCGATGACTATGAACATGGCGGTCAGGTGCCACAGATACAGGGTCATGGACCGAGCCGAAATCCAAGATATTGCTTGCTGGGCACGATGACCTCGGGTTGCCCCGATGAGTACGGTGCGCAGTGTCAGGGAGCCGAACACCTGGGCAACCGCCAGTGCAATGATGCATAGGGTGGGCGGGCCCATGTTCGATATGGGGTCGCCGGGCATCCCAACCATGCTTGCGGGGTAGGGGCCAAACAGGGTCGCGGCGATCAAGACGGCTAGGCCACCAAAAGCTGCCAACGCCGTGTTTTTAGCCGACAAGTTTTCAAACTTTCGATCAGCGTAGGCAAAACCCAAGAGGAAGGCGAAGGCCCACACGAGGAACAGGTTTGCCCAGGCAAGTGTTTCAAAGCCTGCCTGGAAACGCAGCAGATCGATGAGCCCGCCAGCACCTCCAACGGCGGCGACAAATCCCAAACCGTAACGCTCATACAGTGCGCGCAATGCGTAGGCGGACAGGAGTAGGAGGACGTAAATTCCCATGTACCACAACAGCTGCGGTGCAATCGTGGCCGCGACTTGGACCGCTGATGCGGGAGCACCTAAGAGCGGTAACGCGTGGGCAGCCACGAGCCAGACACCAAGGAATACTGCAATCGGGGGAAGAATGCGGCTCACGCGGGCTCTCATGAAGCGCCACCACGATGTTGGCCTCGCCCGCATTTGCGTCAGACAAGCTGCTCCGGCTACGAACACCATGATGGGAATGACCTGGATGAACCAGGTGATCAGCCAACCTGGGCCTGAGTCCAATACGTTGATGACATCGAGGTGGTTTCCGTCCCAAGAGACTTGGGGCATGAGCCAGTGCGCAACGATGACCGCGATGGTTCCGCCTGCTCGCAGAAGATCCAAGAAGGGATCTCTGGTGGAACCGGGCAAGCGACGCGGGGCTGCGGTTGCGAGGGACCCAGAGCTAGGCGGATAGCTGGTGGAATCAGGCCCCGGTGGTAATAGAGAATTAAGTGGTGGCATACCTTAATTCTGTTTTGTTGCGGCTGCCACCACCATGGTGCTCGCCCCCGTCTGAACTGCAAGAACTTGCGTACTAAGGCGGGGGTTAACCTTACCGAGGGCGATGAATTACACCGCTGACTTGGTCCACACGCGCCAGAATCGGGTGGCTACTAGGGGCACCAAGAAAAGTAGGAGCAAACCCCACCAAGTCATGGTGAAACCAAAGTTGTCTAGGGTTCCGTTGGTCATCTGAACTTCGGCGGTGCTCAGGAGCCAAGTTTTTGAGATCGCAACGGTGGCCGCTGGGTCAGCCGCGAGTGCGCCATCGATCAGCCCGTCCAAGACGGAGATCATGGCAAATAGTCCCCCGTATAAGACAAGGGCAAACACCACGAGGCCGGTCCACACTTTTGGCACTGGGCGGCCATGCGCTTGCAGATAATCATGTGCCAGGATCCGTGGCGTTCCCAGATTTTTCAATGCTTGGGCCATGCCTATATCTTGAGCCGCATCAGTAATGTCGATCCGCAGTTGATGCCGGATGTCCCGTTCCATCCGGTGCGGGAGTCCAACAATATGCAAGGAGAGCCGGGTGAGATACCGGTTCATGGCAAACTTATCCGGTAGCGAAAGTTTCACGGTTGGAACAGTGGTCATGTTAGCGACCCTTTCTGGAATCTTCAGGCAGAGCCGTGGTAATTGTGCGGACCACCAAGTCGAGGGTGGACCATGCGGAGATGGCCTCCGATAGGTGGGCCAGTCCCTCTTTGGTTGGTGAATAATACTTGCGGGCAGGACCGGAAGCTGAAGCAATGAGGCGGAAAGTGAGCAGGCCCTCGCGCTCCAACCGGGTTAGCACAGGGTAGACGGTGCCGGTGGCAATGTCAGTGAGTCCCTCTTGCTCGAGTTGGACGACTAACTCATACCCGTAGGATTCCTTGCGGCTCAATACCGCAAGAATCAGCATGGGTAATACACCCTTGAGGAGTTGGGGGTCCCTGCGACCCGGAAGTTTGGAACTCATGGCTATAAAGTTATGCCCACTAGTCGGTAATGTCAACTAGTGGGTTATGTAATATAGAGGGAATTGATCGGGTGCTTACTTCGGGGTTACCCAGCGAGGGGCCCAGCGGAGGTGCCCGACGAGGGGTATCTAATGCGAGAGCATCACCATGTCGACATTTGCGAATCGCGTACGAGACTGTTGGTTTTTCCGCCAACCTCGAGGGCGATATGCCAATGTCAGCACGGGGTGACGGGCCTAGAGGGGCCTTCCGGCCCGCATTTCAGCAACTAGGTGGGCGACCACGTGGTCAAGGCTGCCGCCGTTGCGGCGGGCGACGCTGCGCTGGCGCTGATAACTAGCGCCCTTGCGCAAGATAAGGTGAACGTCGTTGAGCTCTTCTAGGCAGCCGAGTCTTGCGGCCGTAGGCTCAAGGGTCTTCAGTATCCTGGCGACCCCATGGGTTACCAGTTCCTCGTTTCCGTCTGAATCTAGAATCAGGATCGCATCCATGCCGTACCGAGCCGAGCGCCATTTATTCTCTTGAGCAAACCACGGCTGCATGGTTGGCAATTCCTTGCCTTCATCAAGCATGGTGGAAAAATACTCAACTAGGCAGTGGGTCAAGGCTGCGATGGCCAAGACCTCGGTCAAGTTAGAGGCACCATCGGCAATCCGGGTCTCGATCGTGCCAAACCGAGGCGCAGGGCGCAGGTCCCAGCGGATCTCATCAAATTCTTCAATGACTCCGGTGTGCACCATATCGGCAACATAATTTTCAAACTGATCCCACTGCTCAAATTGGAATCCCAAGCCGGCGGTTGGCAGTTGTTGGAACATTTGGGCCCGGTTGGACGCGTACCCAGTGTCCTTGCCGCCCCAAAATGGTGAGGATGCAGAGAGGGACTGAATGAAGCCGTGGTAGGGCAACATCGCCCGCATGATTGGCAAAACCTTAGCTTGGTCTTCAATCCCAACGTGTACGTGTACGCCGTAAATCAACATTTGCCGGCCCCACCACTGGGTCCGGTCAATCAGGGTAGCGTAGCGCTGCTTGTCAGTGACCTTCTGGTGATTCCAGCGTGCAAACGGGTGGGTGCCCGCAGACATCAGTTCTACTCGCAGTGGATCGGCAATCTCGTGCAGGTAGTCCAGACTGCGCTGCAGGTCCTGCCCGGCCTCACCAATGGTCTGGCAAACCCCGGTCACAATTTCAACGGTGTTGAGCAGCAACTCTTGGCGGATATTAGGGTGCTGTGAACCATCGGGGGAGACCGTGTCCAAAATGGTTTGGGCAACCTGACGCAGGTCGCCGGAGTCCTTGTCCACCAGGGCAAGTTCCCATTCAATACCAACTGAGGAACGCCCTGAACGTGCAAATGGAATGACGGTCATGATCGGTCCTTAACTCGCGCCGTTTGGAATAACCGGCTGGGCAATAATCGCGTATTTGGAATTACCTATCCGGGTCAAGATGATAGTGCACTCTTGGTCACCTTTCAGGTTCAACTGTGGGCGAAGTTGCTCCGGGGTAACGGAGATGCCCCGCTTTTTGATCGTGACCCGGCCAATGTTTCGCGCCCGCAGGTACGCCCGCAACGGCTTAACGCTATACGGCAGTACATCGTGAACCTCGTATCCGCGGGCCAGTGGAACGCTATGGCCCGAACCATCATTGAGGCGATCCGACGTGAAGTAAGCAATCGTCGGGTCTAACAGCGAGCCACCAAAATCGAGTGCGGCATCGGCAACTAACCCCGCCCTTATGACCGCGCCGTCGGGCTCAAAGACATACTTGCCCAAATCTTGTGGGCCTGACGCCGCGCCTGCTTGGGTGTCGGGGCCGTGGCCCACGTAAGCGCGAGACCCCTGCTTGCCGTCATTGTCGGTCAATAACAGAGCGCCCCGGCCCATGTGCGTGGCTAGCGGGCCAAACCAAAGGCCGGCTTCAACGACGTCACCGTTGCTGGAAATCCACTGGGCCTCGCAATCGGCGGGCAGAGCGTCGTGGTGAATACCCGGGCCCACCTTGATGCCAACGGCTGGGACCTGGGCGCGTAGATCCCACACGCTATCGAGCGCCGGGGCGTAATCCTTGGGATCGAAGATCCGTTTGCCCGCCCCGGTTCGCCGCGCCGGGTCTGCGTAAATGCCGTTGACCCCGAGTGCGGCAAAATCGCTTGCCAGTCCATCCGCATTGGCCACGGCTGCTTCCGGAAATGGAGCCAAGTTATGGGCCGCAATAAGCGCGGTACTTGGGTCAATATCGGTCGCGTGCACGGACAACCCCAAGGCTGCAAAAGCCATGGAGTCTGCACCAATACCGCAGGTCAGGTCAGCAACCTTGGTGACTCCTGCGGTCAGGTAGCGCTGGGCGTGGTGCACGGCGGTGGAAAGCCGGGTGGCCTGCTCCAAGCCGGCTGAAGTAAACAGCATACGGCCGGCAAAGGGGCCAAACTTTGCTTCAGCTTTGGCCCGCAACTTAGCCTGGGTCAACAGTTGGGAAACTAACTCGGCCGAATGGCCCGCACTGCGCAACCTCGAGCTCATAGTCAAAGCCGAGTCCTCGGAGTATTCCTCAAGGGAATCTAGGAGCGCCAGGCCCTGTGGGGTAAGAAGTTGCGACAAGCTCGTTTCCATTGGTTCATCCTGTCACGTAACCGGTTTTCCCCGCATCGGGGTCCAAAATGTTCACTGTCAACGGAACCTCCCATGATTATTGGCACTCGCCTTGACCGAGTGCTAACTGGGGCCTAAATTAGTCACTAGAGCATTGAACCTGACTCGTTGACACCGCGACGACAACGTGACAGCCAATGCACTGCCTATCCGTTATTCACTTACTCTGCGAAAGGGTGGTCCGCGTGTCGGTCTCCATCAAGCCGCTCGAGGACCGGATTGTTGTTAAGACCCTCGAGGTCGAGCTAACAACACCATCTGGTCTTGTCATCCCTGACACCGCTAAGGAAAAGCCACAAGAGGGCGAAGTACTAGCTGTTGGCCCAGGCCGCATCGACGAGCGCGGTAACCGCGTTCCAGTCGACGTAGCTGTCGGCGACAAGGTTATCTACTCCAAGTACGGCGGCACCGAGGTGAAGTACAACGGTGAGGAATTCCTCATCCTGTCAGCTCGCGACGTGCTCGCAGTTATCGCCTGATAACTTTTAAGCTTTCCTAAAAGCCGGGATCCGCAGTTTTAGACTGTGGATCCCGGCTTTTTCGATGCCTGTCTCGCTTATTCTTGTTGTAATCAGTTGGGCCTGAAAGAATTTTGAAAAATCAGTTCCGCGGGGCAGGAGACAACGTTATTCAGCAAAGCGGCATCGAAATTTGGTATTTGGCCCAGGCGGCGAGCCGCAGGCCTTCAAGCCTTGGGTGATCCACCGGTGCTAACCCAAAAGGTAGAGGAACCCGAGCTCTTGCTTGAGGGACTGCGGACTTTCCCGGAAGTTTCAAGAGGCATCGAACTTGATACCGAGGCCTTCGGTGTTATTGATATCTACAACATGGCCGACTTGACGGGCCTCACCCTGGATATCCACCAGCAACAAATACAGGTGGGACTCTTCCTGATTCCAGAAAAACGGTTCTGCAGGCTGAGCCTGTTCTCGCTGCGCAATTTGAGTATTGAATCTGACCAGTATGTGTTTGAACAGATGAAGTTCCTAGAATTTGAAAGTCTTACCTACGGCCCAACGTTCTTTGAATCCCCGAAATTCAATCTCGAGTTCGAAACCAACTGTGTGACAGTCCAGATGCACGCCCGCGGTGTAAGGTTTGAGCTGCTCGACTAGGTTGGGAAACTCAGCCTCCGGTTACATCATGCTGCACCGTGGCACACCGATGTTGCCGCAGGATGGAAGGTGGATCGATACGATCAGCACAATGATTCCTGACAAAGTATTGCCTTGGCTAGCAGAGCGGATGATTGTGTGAGCGATCGGCGGTTCTTGCCAAGAACTTGCTGCCTGAAACTTGTAAGGACGTAAGCAGGAATTGGAAAAGGCAAAGTTTGCTAAAGAATATGCCCCAAGCTATCAACCAAGAATTGGACTCTGGCTGGCCATGCGGTGGCCCTTCGGCTCCAAGAAGACGCTTGACAAGATTTTCTATGCCTTCACGCTAGGGGTTTCCAGCCCGAACACTTTAGAGGATGGGGCATGGAAGATGGGGAAGGTCTATGGATTCCATGCCCTTGTCTCAGGTAGCGTGCTCTATCTGGCGTGGAAGCTCTTTGCAGACGTTCAGACGGTGATCACCATTCTAAAACTTCTTCTGATTTGGCCAATTTTTATGATTACGGCAGCTTGCTTTCAACTCTCCTCAGCTCCGTACAACAAACGGCCATATACCAAAGCGCGGAACATATGGATCTGGGGAAGGGGACTGGAATACATGGCTTTGGTTTCTTCAATCGGATTTGTGGTCTTCATGTTTCTTGCGCTACCACAATGACAAGTCTCGCCCGTCAGCGTTAGATCACCGCAAGAGTCCACCAAGCCCATTTCCAACTGCGGTCAAAACTATTTCTTGGTGTTCCCATGACCTTGGCGTTGCCTTCTGGTGTCAGATAGGCTGGAAGTTATTACTCAGACCAATGGAGGTTAACGAGCGGGATATAAAGGTGCTCGTTGCCATTCGCATTGCGGCAAATATGTCGAGTTCCAACGCCGCACCCTGAAAGGTGGCGCAAATGAAGAATCTTGGTTTCGCTCTTTACGGGGCGCTCTTAAGCGCTCTGCTTGTAGTTATCAATGGTATTGCGGCAGTTCAATCGATCGGACACCGCAGCGGTGCGGTCTTCAATTTGAATAATGATGTAGTTGGTGTCAAAACCGTTCAAGTCCCAGTCTTGATGCTGCTTGCTTCCGCAGTGATCAGTTGTGCGCTCTTCTACGCGGTTACCGCGGGGCTACGCACTCAGCCTTCTTCACTTCCCGTTGTCTCAGTAATTTCATTTATCGTAGTGACCTGTGCTTTGGTTGCCGGATCTTTCTTCCTAGAGGGAGGCAGGTCTACTGGTTCTGGGATTGTTGTCGGGGTCTTGCCTGGGTGGCGCGGCTGGTTGGAGGAAGGCGGTTCAAGCCTTGCTACTCTTACTATCTTGGTTTTCTCGATTGGAATCTTGGGGAAAACGTTGCTCGCTAGGTTTCGACGCAACGAAACAATTATCTCGCCAAGGCTACCTGCACGCGCGGAACAGGCGCGGAGCTAGCAATTTCATCCGTATCAGCGAGTCTCAGCTTGGTCGCACCTAGTTGTCAGCAAGCCACAACGTGGTGGCTTGCTGACAACTAGAGATTACGCGAGGCCCGCTTGGCGCTTGGCCAAGATTTGGGAGCGTTCTTCTTCGCTGAGTCCGCCCCAGATTCCGTAGGGCTCACGAATTGCTAAGGCTTGATCACGGCATTGTTGCAGTACAGGACAGCCGGTACAAATTGCTTTTGCTTGCTCGATTCGGCGGCGCCGCGCGGCGCCGCGCTCACCTTCGGGGTGAAAGAATAATGTGGCCTCGGCATCGCGACAGGCCCCTTGATACTGCCATTCCCATAGATCCATTACAGGGCCCGGAAGGCGTGAAACATCAGTCATCTTGATTCCCTCAACTTGTGACAGAAGAGTCGGCTGAAGTGTTGAGCGTCTGTTGTAGATGTGTCTAAGCAACCTCCTTTCATGCCTTGTGGGAGCATAAAGCCTAATTTGAATCTATATCTCGTCACCCCCTGTTCAAAGGGAATAAGGTGATAGAAAAACAAACTTGACGAGGTATTGGCGCGAATGATCGGTGTTGTTGCAGGTCTGCATTATGTTTCGGTCACAAAAATCCGTAATTTGAGATTGTGAAGGTTTGTTAGAAGGAACGTTCCTTCTCAAGATCTGGAGAAACTGTCTCAAAATGGCTGTTGGTCTGGCTGAATGCACAAGGTAAAAGGTGCGAGTGTCTCAAAAGTTAGGCACTATAAAACTTATGGAACGTAATCCAGCCGGTTCTAAGGTCTCAAAGATGACCAATGTGAAAGATGGCGGAACAACAACCGAGTCCCCAACGAGCGCCGTGTTCGGCCAGCAGCACTTGTCAGTGGCTGCCGTGGCGAAACGAATAGCTGTCGCCCCGGCGACCCTACGTACGTGGGACCGTCGGTATGGGCTCGGTCCGAGCATGCACCAAACGGGGGCGCACCGCCGTTATAGCCATGACGATGTATTGCGACTGTCACTCATGCGCCTGTGGATCTTCAGGGGAGTAACGAGCGCCCAAGCGGCCAGTTGTGCCCTCGCAGCCGATCTCGGCGAGATCGATTCCCGACAGCTCGAACAAGATCTGCAAGCGGAGGTCCTTAAGTCAACCGAAGGCACCCTCATCGAGCAGGAGTCGGAGATCAAGGTTATTGAGCCTGTTCGGCACGCAACGGTCACCTCGATCAATCATCTGCGGGTGGCCAACGGGGCTCCAACCAACCCGTGGCAGGCGCGGTGTGCAGATGTGGTCTCTGCTGCCCTGCACGACGATTACGATGCCTGCTCCGCCGCTTTGTGGGTTGAGCCCAATGCGGATCTGATCCAATGGTGGAAGCGATTGGTGCGCCCGGCCCTTGAGCGCATCGCTAGCCATACTGTGCTAGCTACCCCCGGGCAGTCGCCCAAGATGCTGGTTTTTCGAATTGTTCTTGAGCAGTTGCAACGTATTACCCGCGACGATAGCGGAGTATTTGCCGGGCACCCTTCCAAGTTGCGGGATATGGTTTTGGTCTTTACTCCAGATAGCGAGCGGCTCTCACTATCCGCCCATGTTCTAGCCGCGGCCCTGGTGGGCGGTAACGTGAATGGGCGCTTGGTCTCCGGTCCGGAGTCTCCTAAGTCAATAGTTGAGTTAGTGGCGATGGCCCGCCCGGTGGCTGCGGTATACGTGGCTGACCAACGGCCTCCCAATACGGAGCTGCTGGAGCAGCTCATTTCACACTACCCACAGTTGCCCATTTTTATTGGGCTCGGTGGCAGCGAACCTCTGGCGCCGTCATTACAGGTGCCTCAGGTCTCCAAGATTCGAAGTTTTGCTGCACTTTTTCATGAGATTGTTGCGATCGCGAACAACCCGAGCTTTGGTTCTGACTATTGGCAAGACCAAACTAGGTTGGTATCACTCGAGCATCTGAGATGACCGGTATGTGCCAACTCATACGTGGTTCTCA
This sequence comes from Jonesiaceae bacterium BS-20, assembly GCA_039995105.1. Lineage (GTDB taxonomy): Bacteria > Actinomycetota > Actinomycetes > Actinomycetales > Cellulomonadaceae. Next base: position 2,285,200 of record CP146203.1, on the reverse strand, counting down.
TCTCAATAGGCTCAGTACCATCGCATTGCCGGGTGAAAAACACGTAGTATTTCTTCATGACCGACTCAAGTGCTGTGCAGGCCCACAATCCGTTTGGTTTCCAAGGACTAACGTATGATGACGTCCTCTTGTTGCCCAATGAAACTGACGTAATCCCCAGTGAAGTTGACACCACCACGCGCCTAACCCGTGAAATCAATATTCAGGTTCCGCTCGTTTCTGCTGCCATGGACACTGTTACGGAATCCCGGATGGCGATTGCCATGGCCCGGCAGGGTGGCATTGGTATTGTTCACCGCAACCTTTCAATCGAAGACCAGGCCAAGAACGTTGACCTGGTGAAGCGGTCCGAGTCCGGAATGATCACCGACCCGCTGACAGTTGGACCAAACGCCACAATCGAAGACCTTGACCGTCTGTGCGGTCAGTACCGAGTGTCGGGTCTTCCTGTAGTAGATGAAGACCACAAGCTCCTAGGTATCATCACCAACCGCGACCTGCGGTTCATTCCGTCATCTGAATACGCCACCACCAAGGTGCACGAAGCGATGACCCGCATGCCACTGATTACCGGTGAAGTTGGCATCTCACGTGACCAGGCAGCGTACCTGCTTGGCAAAAACCGTATTGAGAAACTCCCGTTGGTAGACGGCGATGGCCGCCTGCAGGGTCTGATCACGGTCAAAGACTTTGTCAAGGTTGAGCAGTACCCCCACGCGACCAAGGACTCTGAAGGTCGTCTTCGCGTTGGTGCGGCAATTGGATTCTATGGCGATGCCCTTGACCGAGCTGGCGCACTAGTTGAAGCGGGTGTTGACGTCCTCGTGGCTGACACCGCCAACGGTCACGCCCGTCTCATGTTGGATATGATCCGCTCGCTCAAGAAGGACCCCTTCTACAAGGACGTTCAGATCATTGGTGGAAACGTTGCAACCTACGATGGCGCGCTTGCGCTGGCTCAGGCCGGTGCGGACGCAGTCAAGGTTGGTGTTGGCCCAGGTTCCATCTGCACCACCCGTGTTGTTGCCGGAGTAGGTGTTCCTCAGGTTACTGCCGTGTATGAGGCCACCAAGGCTTGCGCACCACTGGGTGTGCCAGTGATCGCCGATGGCGGTATGCAGTACTCCGGTGACATTGCCAAGGCCCTCGTTGCGGGTGCCGAGTCAGTCATGCTCGGATCGCTTCTTGCCGGTTGTGACGAGTCCCCTGGTGACCTCGTATTTGTGAACGGCAAGCAGTTCAAGCACTACCGCGGCATGGGCTCCCTCGGTGCCATGGCTTCACGCGGAAAGAAGTCCTACTCCAAGGACCGTTACTTCCAAGCTGACGTCCACTCAGACGACAAGATCGTGCCAGAGGGTATTGAAGGTCAGGTTCCTTACCGCGGCCCACTGGGTGCGGTTGCCTACCAGCTCACCGGTGGATTGCACCAGTCCATGTTCTACGTTGGTGCACGCACCATTCCGGAGCTGCGTGAGCGCGGTAAGTTTGTACGCATCACCGCTGCTGGACTCAAAGAATCACACCCGCATGACATTCAGATGACGGTTGAGGCGCCAAACTACGGCACCCGCTAAACTCGAATCTTGATTATTGATCAGGTGGCTTCCATTGGAGGCCACCTGATTGCTTTGTGGGGATCATTCAGCAAACCTGCCCCACAACAATGTTGTGCGCGTCCTTGCGCGGTAGCAAAAAGTTAACTTGAAGGAGCGGTTCATGGGACGCAAGAAGCAGCCGGCCCCACTTCCTATTCGGGACGGTTTGAATCCCGTGCGGTTGCAAATGCCGCACCCGCAACCGGGCGACCCGGTTCCCGCGGCTACCGTCATTGGCTACTTGCAAGACCGCTTCGCTTACGATGCCGTAAACCTGGCCGCAAAGATGGCAGCCGGTGAAATTGTTGATGAGTTGGGCCGCAAGTACACCATGGACTCGCCATACCGGGCGGGCTCGCTGATTTTCTTGTATCGGGATCCCGTTCCAGAGAAGCGGGTGCCTTACGAGATCGAGATCATCCACGAGGATGACGATCTTTTGGTCATCGATAAACCGCACTTCCTGGCCACCACCCCAAAGGGCGCATACATTGTGGAATCGGCCTTGGTACGGCTGCGGCGCCAGTTTGGGATTGATGAGCTGAGCCCTGCGCACCGCCTTGATCGCTTGACCGCGGGGGTTCTTGTTTTCACCAAGCGAGCCGAGCTGCGCCGGGCGTATCACGAGATGTTTGCCCACCGCACCGTGCTGAAGTCTTATCAGGCGGTTGCCGGTGTCCGCGATGGCCTGGAACTTCCGGCTACGGTCCGCACAAGGATCCACAAAGAACGCGGTGTCATGCAGGCAGAAACGGTTGCGGGGGAGCCCAACACAGAAACACTCGTCACTTTGGCAGCCCAAAAGACGGTAGACCCGGCAGGGCACTGCGGTCACGAGGTTATTGGGCTGTATGACCTTTTTCCGCACACCGGTAAGACCCATCAACTGCGCCTGCACATGGCGGGTCTTGGCGTAGGGATTTTGCATGACAATTACTACCCTGAGTTCTACCAGGTTGAGATGGACGACTATCGCAACCCGCTACAGCTGCTTGCCAAAACGATCGAGTTTGATGATCCCGTTACCGGGGCCACCAGAAAGTTCACGTCCAGCAGGACACTGAGCATGTGGCAAGACTAAACACTGCGCAGTATCGAACGCTACGCAGTATCGGGCACAGCGCAACACTCAACCTGTTGCTGGCTTAGCCCTCGGCGCTGAGCCAAGTGGTGCCCACATCTGCGGGACGGCCAATCTTGGTTAGATACTGGTTGAAGCTGGTGGCCCACTGGTGATGTGCCCGTTCCTGGTAGGAGTGCAGGTCGGCCAGTGTCATTTGGGCGAGTTCCGGGTATTTTGCAATGATGAGGTCCAACACATCCAAGGTCGCAGCGACGTCTGCGTCCGCGGTGTGCAAAGTGCCAGTTTCATCCACACCGTAGTGGGCACATAGGTCAACAAGTTTGCGTTTTCCCTTGCGCCACCGGTCGACCGCACGGTCAATCACAAGCGGGTCAATGACTGGGCTCCACCCGTTGGCGAGCCGCGCAGAAACCGGCGTAAGCCCGTGCCGTACGAGCTCGGCGTCTAAGATGCTGATGTCGAATGTCGCGTTGAAGGCAACCACAGGGGACTGAGTTTCCAGGTGTTTTACCAGTTCAACGGCTATTTCCTCAAGGCCAACCTTTGGGTCTTGGCCGTGCTCACGGGCATACTCCGTGGTGATGCCGTGGATGTTGGAAGCCTCAACGGGGATATCAACTCCCGGGTTGAGGAGCCAGGTTTTCTCGATATTTTGGTCGCCTTGGCGCAAAATCAGAGCGGCCGTCACTATGCGGTCTGAGGCGGTGCTCACGCCGGTAGTCTCGGTATCAAAGCCTAGGAAAGGCCCGTTGGTCCACGCCATCTTGTGCTCCTTTATAGCTGGTTCGTTGATAAGCATGCCAGTACTGTCTGACACTCACTGCCTCCCGCGCCATGAACTGACAAATTCGCGGTAATCTGGGGTACGTGAGTAACGAGATCGAGATTGGCCGAGGAAAGCGTGGACGGCGCGCATTCACCTTCGATGACATCGCGGTAGTCCCGTCCCGCCGCACCCGTGACCCCGAAGACGTTTCAGTGGGCTGGCAGATTGATGCCTACCACTTTGATCTTCCGGTCATGGCAGCCCCAATGGACTCAGTAATGAGCCCACAAACCGCTATTGCCCTGGGCAAATTTGGCGGCCTTGGGGTACTTGACCTAGAAGGTCTGTGGACCCGCTACGAGGACCCTACCGCGTTGCTAGCAGAGATTGAGCAGTTAGACCCTGCCCAGTCGATTGCGCGGATGCAGGAGATCTACGCTGAGCCAATTAAGGCTGAGTTGATCACCGCGCGCCTCAAAGAGATTCGCGATGCCGGAGTCACCGTAGCCGGTGCACTCTCGCCCGCCCGCACCCAGGAGTTCTACCAAACGGTAGTAGACGCCGGTGTGGACCTCTTTGTGATCCGGGGAACCACGGTTTCCGCGGAGCACGTGTCTTCTAACGCAGAGCCACTGAACCTTAAGCGGTTCATTTATGAGCTTGACGTGCCGGTCATTGTTGGTGGCGCAGCCTCCTACACGGCAGCCCTGCACCTGATGCGTACCGGTGCCGCTGGTGTCTTGGTTGGTTTTGGTGGCGGAGCTGCTCAAACCACCCGCAACACCCTTGGTATCCACGCGCCGATGGCGACCGCGGTTGCTGACGTTGCCGCCGCTCGCCGGGACTACCTGGACGAGTCCGGTGGCCGTTACGTGCACGTGATCGCAGACGGTGGCGTTGGTAAGTCCGGCGACCTCGTTAAGGCGTTCGCTTGCGGTGCCGACGCGGTCATGATCGGTGCGGCACTTGCCCGTGCCGATGAGGCACCTGGTGCCGGATTCCACTGGGGTTCAGAAGCACACCACGGCCAGCTGCCTCGCGGCGAGCGGGTCCAGGTGGGCACCGTTGGTAGCCTCGAACAGATCCTGTTTGGCCCATCCAACCAGGCTGACGGAACCCTGAACCTCATTGGTGCGCTCAAGCGTGCCATGGCTACTACCGGGTACTCCGACCTGAAGGAATTCCAACGCATTGAGGTTGTCCTGTCCCCTTACCAGGCCAGCGCACGCTAACCAGCTCAAAGCGATGGACACCCTCAAGCGGTGATCAACCAATTTTAAGATGCCAATGGCCGCCAAGATTTGATCTTGGCGGCCATTGGTATTCAATCCCATCCCCGCTTAGTCGAACCGCAGGTCAGTTGATCGGCACGTTTTCGTGGTGCGGATCAACTGACTGGCGGGACTAGTCAGCGAACTGAGGGGGAGTTAGTCAGCGATTAGTGCAATGGTCTGCTGAGCGATCGCAAGTTCCTCGTTGGTTGGAACGACCATGATTGGAATTGCTGAGTCCGGGTTGGAGATGATCCGAGCCTGTGGGCTGCGCTCCTGGTTCTTGGCGGCGTCATAGGTGACACCAAAGCCGGCTAGCTTGTCCATGAGGGCCGCACGCAGTGGGGAGCTGTTCTCGCCAATGCCGGCGGTGAAGCTGATGACGTCTACCTTGCCACCGAGCACTGCAATGTAGGAACCCACGTACTTCAGCAGGCGGTGTACGTATACGTCGAAGGCCAGCTTGGCCTTCTCATCACCGGAGTCAACCAAACCGAGGAGCTGGCGGAAGTCGTTGACTCCGGACATCCCCTTGAGGCCGGACTGCTTGTTCAACAGCGTGTCAATCTCATCGATTGACATGCCGCCAACGCGGTGCAGGTGCATGATGATTGCTGGGTCAATGTCACCCGAACGGGTTCCCATGACCAGGCCCTCAAGAGGGGTCAGACCCATTGAAGTCTCAACTGCGCGCCCACCGTCGACCGCAGATACCGAGGCACCATTTCCAAGGTGCAAGACAATCTGCTTGATGTCTTTGATGTCCTTGCCAAGCGTGGCAGCGGCCTTCGCGGAGACAAAGTCGTGGCTGGTGCCGTGGAATCCGTAGCGGCGAATCTGGAACTTCTCGGAGACTGCGGTGTCGATCGCATACGTGTATGCGGCCTGCGGCAGGGTCTGGAAGAACGCGGTGTCAAAGATGGCTACGTGTGGCAGGTCAGGGAAGAGTTCCCGTGCTACCTCGATACCGCGGACGTGTCCGGGGTTGTGCAGGGGAGCCAATGGAATGAGTTCCTTGATGGCGTCGAGAACCTCGTCGGTGATCAAGGTTGGTCCACTGAAGCGTTCGCCACCTTGGACTACCCGGTGGCCAACAGCTACCACGTTGGCGGTAGCCAAGTCTGGACCGTGGGAGGCAAAGAGCTCAAGGACCTTTCGCAGACCAAAGCCGTGGTCTGGAACCACAACGTCGAGTTCGGTTTCAGTGTCACCGTACTCGTGGGTGATGTGACCGGCAGATTCGCCGATCTGCTCGACCAAACCGGAAGCAATTGATTCCTTGGTGGCAGGGTTAACCAACTGGTACTTAATGGATGAGGAACCGGCATTAATGACCAGAACCGTTTGGGTTACGGCGCTCACGGGCTTAGAACTCCAAATTCTTGATGAGAAAGATATTCAAAGCCCCACTCCTGGGTGTGGTGTGGGGTACTGCAAGCAATGCGTTGGCGCTGCCCCAACACCAAATGAGTATGCGGTGTTGGGGCAGCGGCAATAAGGTATATCTGAATTACGCGTTGGCCTGAGCGTATGCCTCAGCCTGAATTGCGGTGATTGCCACGGTGTTCACAATGTCTTGGACAAGTGCACCACGGGACAGGTCGTTGACCGGCTTACGCAGACCCTGCAGAACCGGGCCAATTGCAACCGCACCGGCGGACCGCTGAACGGCCTTGTAGGTGTTGTTACCGGTGTTCAGGTCCGGGAAGATGAACACGGTTGCGCGTCCAGCTACTGCGGAATCTGGCAGCTTCGACGCGGCTACGGAAGCATCAACGGCGGCGTCATACTGAATTGGGCCTTCGACTTCAAGGTCTGGGCGACGCTCACGGACCAACTCGGTAGCTTGGCGTACCTTTTCTACGTCGGCGCCGGCACCTGAGGAGCCCGTTGAGTAGGACAGCATTGCGATGCGCGGGGCAACACCAAACTGGGTTGCGGTATCCGCGGAGGAGATCGCAATGTCAGCAAGCTGCTCAGCGGTTGGGTCAGGGTTAATGGCACAGTCGCCGTAGACCAGTACGCGGTCTTCCAAGCACATGAGGAACACCGAGGAAACAACTGAAACACCAGGGACCGTCTTGATAACTTCAAATGATGGTCGGATGGTGTGCGCCGTGGTGTGGGCGGCACCGGAAACCATGCCGTCTGCGTAGCCCAGCTGAACCATCATGGTGCCAAAGTAGGACACCGAGCTGACAATTTCACGGGCCCGCTCAACGGTGACACCCTTGTGCGCGCGCAGGTTTGCGTACTCTGCGGCAAACTCTTCGAACAGGACACCGGAGTGCGTGCTCATGACGGTGGCCTCAGAAATATCCAGGCCCAGTTCGGTTGCGCGTGCGCGTACGGTCATCTCGTCACCGAGGATGGTGAGCTTGGCGACCTTACGCTGCAGGAGCGTTGAAGCTGCACGTAGGATGCGGTCGTCGTTGCCTTCCGGCAGAACAATGTGCTTCTGGTTCTCGCGGGCCCGGGCTAGCAACTCATATTCAAACATGAGCGGCGTAACTACCTCTGGGCGGCGCACATCGAGGCTGGCGAGCAGTGCCTTGGAATCGACGTTCTGCTCAAATAGCGCCAGAGCGGAGTCAACCTTGCGTTGGGAGTCCTTGGTTAGCCGGCCGCGTACTTTTGCTGCGGCTGATGCGCTTGAGAACGAGCCCAGCTCAGTCAAGATGATTGGAACACTCGGGGCTAGGTCACCTACGAGGCGGCCAATGGTCGCCGGCGGGAGGAACCCACCGTTGAGGATGATCCCGGCCAGGGACGGGAATGACTTGGCAGACTGAACCGCGAGCAGTCCCAAGAGGACCTCGACGCGGTCTCCCGGAGTGATGACAACAGCACCGTCAACGAGCTTGTCGAGTAGGTGTTCAAAGGTCATGGCGCCAACTTGGACGTCCAAGACTTCACGTCCCAGTAGCGTGGCGTCACCGTGGATGAGTTCACCATCAACGGAGTTCATGAGCTGACGCACGGTCGGTGCAGTCAGGAACGGCTCTTCCGGAACGGTCCACACTGGAACCGAGGTGTCGGTGAACGCCGCTTCGATGCTGGCCATGGAATCGGTTTGGCAGCGGTTTACTACGATCCCAAGGGCAGCCGCGTGGTTGGCGTGAAGCTCGGAGAGGGAGACCTCAGATAGCTGGTGGATACCCTCGGGGCTGCGGCCGGATCCGGACAGCACAAGGAGCACGGGAGCGCCAAGGTTGGCTGCGATCCGGGCGTTGAACGCCAACTCGGTTGGTCCCACCACGTCGGTGTAGTCACTACCGACAATCACCACCGCGTCGCAGTGTGCTTCCATCTCATGGTAGCGAGCGATGATTTGAGTGAGCGCTGCGTCTGGGTCAGCGTGGACATCAGCGTAGGTAACGCCAACGCACTGTTCATAGGAAAGGTCTACTCCGTCATGGGCGAGTAGAAGTTCTAGCACGTAATCCCGTGCTGCAATATCATCGGAGCGGTTATTGGCGCCGTTCCTGGTGATGGGCCGGAATACACCGACGCGCTGAACTTGCTGCGCTAAGAGGTCAACCACGCCAAGGGCGATGGTGGACTTACCGGTCTCTCCTTCAGGAGAGGTGAGGTACACGCTGCGGGTCTTCGTACTCACTGTTGCCTCCACGGACACGTACTGCTGGTCTATTTTGCTGTGGCAAAAACTTGGCCTAGATGCCTAGTTAACATCATTGGCTCTTCTATGTTTCATTGTGTAGGTCTTTGGGACCAAACACCGTATAAAACGGGGTCAAAAGTGCTACCTCACCGGTGATCATGGTCACGGGGGTAACCGTGAGCAGAATGGCCTGTGAAATAACGTTCTAATAACAATACTTTGAAGCTAGCCGATTTTGCGCTCTTGGTGGAGCACACCACATGTGCCCTTGGTCCCTCAATTTCCTAGGTAGGCTGGTGAGGTGGCAATTAAGACGTCCTCAAACACATCATTTCTCCGCACCGCTGTCCAACCCAAGATGATTGGGCTGTTGGTGCTCTTCATGGCCATGGCAGCGGTCTGCGGCCGGCTCGGGGTATGGCAGTTAGACCGCGCCTACGAGCGCGCCAATCTGACCAAGCAGCATGAAATATCTGAGGCCACCAATCTCGATTCCGTACCGCTCGGTGAGGTGTTAGCGCCGCAAACCACATTCCCGGGGGACCTGGTAAGCAAGGAAGTTAAGGTAACCGGGACGTTCGAGCCCGGAACCGAACTTCTCCTACCCGGACGTCTGGTTAATAATGAGCCAGCAGTCTTGGTGCTCTCGGCGCTGCGCATACAAGAGGATGGCACGGGCGGGAAGTCCTGGGAAGACCTTTCCGGCCCACCAATCCTGCCGATTCTGCGCGGGGCTGTGCCCGTGAGTGCGATAGACGCACAGGGCCAGATAGACCCGGTATGGGCGGCCAAGATCGTACCCACCTCCGGACCAGTAGAAATTACGGGCTGGCTGCAGGCATCGGAAGCTAAGGGCGTCCAAGATCTTGGCCCCGGTCAAACCGACTCCATTAGCTCGGCGCACCTAGCCAATGTCTGGGGTGGACCAATCTACGGTGGCTACCTCGTGGCCAAGGAAATGACACCGAGCGACACCGCGGACATCTCGGGTTTGCCCCGCCCCACAATTGAAGGCGGCGATGGTGTCAACATGCAAAACTTCTTCTACGCACTGCAATGGTGGGTGTTTGGGCTGTTCGCATTTGCCCTGTGGGTCCGGCTGGTTCGTGACAACGCACGCCGCACATCAACCGAACACCCGGTCAATCCCTTTGACAAGGTAGATGCTGCGAATGTGCATCCTTTTGATGCGGTAGATAGGATGGCTAGCGAACCGGCATCCAATCAGTCAAAGTAGTTCATAGCTAATCTGTGTGCCCAATCAGTACGGAGGGAGCCAAGTCTCGCGCTGGTTTCTCTTCCGTTGGAAAACAGGACGAAAGTCGATAAAACACCACTTTTGGTTGGATAGATTTGTGGAGCACATAGCCTGAGGTAACTAGGACTTACCGGGTCCCTTTTGAATCACCCAAAACTTAAGGCCGGTGACTTCCAATGCGGGTGGAAACCAACTCAGGAGGAGTAACATACCCGCAATCTATGATCTTGCCTGGACTGGACTAGTTGCCTTGGGGCTTTTTGCGGTTAGTCGGTTTTTTGGCGTAGGTCCGTTAACGGCGCAAAGAAAGACAACTAGAGAGCAGTGCTGATTTAGTCCTCTGGTTGGAACAATCAGACTGCTTGGTCAGGGTGGTGCGGTTCGAGCAATCGAAGCGCACCACCCTCGATGTTTTTAGGCTTGCTGCCAGCTGTGTCATAGGGCTGCGTACTCGCCACCTGCGCAACCAGATCGTCATGGGACACAATCTCGGTGATGAGTCCGTCCGTGACTACGACGACCCGGTCTGCGTCATGGGCGGTATGTAACCGGTGAGTGATAGCCACGACGGTGCGTCCGAGTAAAACCGCCGAGAGTGAAAACTCCAAGTCTCTAGCGACACGCGGATCGAGCATGCTGGTTGCCTTATTCAGAATCAGGGTGTGTGGATCAAGTAGGACGAGCCGGGCCAAGACAACCTGCTGGGCCTGAGCAGGGGGCAGTGCGTATCTGCCCGAGCCCACCTCGGTTTCCAGCTGCTCAGGTAGTTTTTTGGCCCATTCCAAACCACCCACGGCAGCAAGGGCTTGTTCTAGTTGCAAAGGAGAGGCATCGGGCGCGGCAAGTGACAGGTTCTGTGCGAGCGTGCCCACGAATACGTGGTGTTCTTGGGTGACCAGGGTGACTTGGGAACGTTACGTCCCCAAGGGCAACTCGGTCAGGTTCCCCCCCCCACCACCAGTGACGGTGCCTAAAGTATGGGCCATGGATACCGGCAAGCATCCTTCCAGGGTGGATTGGCCTACGCCGGACGTCCCCACAATGGCTAACCGCTCACTTGGACGAAGGTCCAGATTGATTCCGTGCAGTACATCATGACCCTCGCGGTAGGCGTATCTAATTTTCTGGGCGACGATGCCTGACCCAGTTGGTACGTCCGTGGTGAGTTCTCGGTCGTTTGGGACTAGGCCCACACCAATGATGCGGGCCATTGAGGTTGCCGCAACCTGGGAATCATCGAGCCAAAACACCAGATCCCAAATGGGCGTGACCAGAGCGATGGCATACAACAAAACGGTAGTCACCTGGCCGACCGTAGCAAGGTCTTGAGAAACCATCAGTGTGCCCCAAACCAACACAAGTATGGGTGCGATTGCAAACGATAAGTCCATACCCGGAATCAAATCAGTTCGCAGGCTCAACGTCTTGCGTTCTGCCCGTAGGGTCCGGTCAAGATTCACCTCAGCTTGGGCGCCCGGGGCAGGTACCGCCGCGCGCACCGCCTCGCCCCGGAGAGATTGGCACTTTATATATGAGGTTGACGAGATGCCCTCCGTGTCATGCTAGACCTCAAACATCTGTTGAAATTAGCTAGCGTAGTAGACCCTGCCGTCTTTCACCTTCTTGAATTTTGCTCGGTAGGCGCAACTCACATGGTAAAAAATCCAACGAGCCTTGGGGTGAACTGGCTGTTCATGCTGTCGGATGATCTAGGTTTTATTTTTGAAAGTTCAAAATAGGACCAAAGTCTATAAATAAGTAGATTCTCCTAGATAGTTTTGCGTAGCGCGTAGCGCGTAGCGCGTAGCGCATGGCGTGGGGAGCGGGTTCGTAAGCTCCTCTGGACCGCTTAATTTTGGAGTAGTGATGTTTCGTAGACTTGCGATGGTATTCGTTGCAACTATGCTCTTTGGGGCAACCGTAGCGACACCCGCAACGGCGGATACCGTTTTGGACCTCGATCTAGAGCAGCAGTACCTGGAAGTGTTTGAGGAAAAGGGTATTCCCGCAGAGCGTTGGGATGCACTTCTGGAGAAAGTGAAACGGGGCGAAACTCTAGATGCGGATAGGCCAGGCATCTCGGTACCAGTCTCTGTTGAAACGCTGGTTGAAGATGGAATTGAAATTGAAAGATCAACATTCTCGGACGGCACAGTTTCAGAACTATACGGCGTCAGTGAATCCACAATCTTAAATGATGGAATTCAACTCCTAGGAGCCCAAGCAAAGTCATACAGTACTTCTGGGAAACGTAAGAACTGTAGAATTGTATATGATGGAATTTCCTTCTCTTACTCGTTCCGAGCAGAATTCACACCTTCAACGGCGGCAGTCGCTAAAGCTACTGTATCGGCAGCACGGGGAGCAACGATTCACCGCGCTCTCGGCCACACCACTTCAGAGGTAACCGCTTATGTTGCACGCAAGACGCAGTCCGGTGTGACCCCAGCACACGGGAGGATGAAGTTTCAGATGACCGCACTGGGTATTGTGGGATCACGTACAATCTACTTAGACCTCAAGGTTCGAGACCATCAATACTGGGTTGAAACTAACCTATAGGGAGTGTTATGCCTGCAATTTATGATCTTGCTTTTTCTGGATTAGTAGCCTTGGTTCTGTTTGCTGTTGGACGTTTCTTGTGGCGTAGGGCCACTAACGGTGCAAGCAAAGACAGCTAGAGACTAAAGGTGCGTTCGGTCTTCTAATAACCACAATTAGATGACTTACTGAGGGTGGTGTGATTCGAGTAATCGAAACGCACCACCCTTCAGCAAAGGGATCAGTGGGTAACTGCACTGCAAAACTAAGTATGTGGCCATCGAACCCATGAAATGTGCAAACTGAAATTGTAGGTGCCCAGCCGGTGGGTCCACACAGCTACTTGCACTAGAGCCAAACAGTAACCAACGGCAGAGATTTTTCTCTGTCCCAAGTAACAACGCCAAGAATGAGTGATTTCTTTGACCAGCAATGAACCCGGAATGGCACAGGAAACCGGGCAGCCACAGACTTCGAGTGTGGAACGCGCACACAAGACCATCAACGCGGCAGGCTCGGCGCTCAAACGCTACCAGTTCATGGCCTATGTAACCGGTGTGATGCTGTTACTCCTCGTAGTTGAGATGTTGATCCTGTACGTGTTCCGGGCGCACTCGCTCAAGCCCTACATTTCTTGGATCCCCTTTGCGCACGGTTGGATCTACGTGGTCTACCTGATCACCGTGATTGACCTGTGGGCCAAGATGCGCTGGCGTTTGGGCCGCCTGGTGACCATGGTGTTGGCCGGTGTGGTTCCGGTGTTGTCTTTTGTTCTTGAGAAGAAGATCTCCCGTGAGGCCCACGCACGCATCGCTGCTGCGCGCGAGCTCATTTAGTGCAGGCTGTGGTGAGTCGCTGACCATGCTGAGGCCGCTGGTGTCCGCGGGGATTGCGCTTGCGCTCATCCTGGGGGCGACCGCTATCCCCGCCGGTCCCGCCAATGCGGCGGCAAACTCATCGGTAACGGGGCAGGCTCAGTTTCCCGATGCCGTACGCGACCAGTTCTACCAGGCGGGCTTTGCAGAACAACTTTGCCCGCAGCCAACGCAGGTGGGCATCGCAATGCTTGCGGCTACCGTGTGCCAAATTGGACGCTCACATTACGCTGTCGCTCATGGAGCAACCATGCGTGCCAAGGCGATCAGCCGGGGCGCTCAATGTGAGCGCTTTGAGGCGCCAACGAGCGCACCAAAGGTTGTTTCCGGTGGGCTCTGGATCTGCTTTGGGTACGAGTCATTTTTGGTTCAGCGCGGCGGGACCACGTACGGGGATACTTTCTTTTCAACCCAGCCACGGCAGGAGTTCGCAGCACGCGAAGACCTAAATGGCCTGCTCGTCCATGAGGCCAACCACGTTTTGCAGTGGCACCTCTTTGGTGCCGGTTTTCCGCAGCAATATTTGGAAGCAGGCCCCAACGCGTGCCGCAACATTTTTGAAGTACAGGCGGGACTTGCCTTGGGCGGATACGGCTGCGAATAAGTTACAAGTGCCCGGCCGGTGTGTGATTCCTGACAAAACCCGCGATTTTTGCGGCTCAGACGTATCAAAATAGGCTTACAGCGGCAAAACAGGGGCCCGGCCGTTTACCATGTTGTAGTGACACAAACACCAGCCTCAACACCCAGACCCGTACTTGTCGTTGATTTCGGCGCACAGTATGCCCAATTGATTGCCCGCCGCGTGCGGGAAGCAAAGGTGTACTCCGAGATCGTTCCGCACTCATTTTCAGTTGAGCAGATGCTCGCTAAGAATCCTGCGGCAATCATCCTGTCAGGCGGCCCATCTTCCGTCTACGAACAGGGCGCACCCAAGGTGGACCCAGAACTATTTAATGCCGGCATTCCAGTGCTCGGCATTTGCTACGGCTTCCAGGCCATGGCTCAGGCCCTTGGCGGCACGGTTGCTCAGACCGGTGTCAGTGAATACGGCCGTACCGAAGTAGACGTGTGCCAAGCCGGTGTGCTGCTGGCCGACGGTCAAGGTGAACAGAACACGTGGATGAGCCACGGCGACGCTGTGCACTCGGCCCCGGAAGGCTTCACCGTTTTGGCTACCTCATCGGGTTCCCCCGTAGCCGCTTTTGAGAACCAGGAGCGGAATCTTTACGGCGTGCAGTGGCACCCGGAAGCCAAGCACTCCGAATTTGGGCAGCAGGTCCTGGAGAACTTCTTGTACCAGGGCGCTGGATTGGCCCCGGATTGGACTCCTGCCAACGTTATCTCCGAGCAGATTGAGCTCATCCGCGAGCAGGTCGGAACCGACCTAGTCATTTGCGGACTTTCGGGTGGCGTTGACTCCTCGGTTGCCGCAGCACTCGTGCAAAAGGCGATTGGCTCCCAGCTCACCTGCGTTTTTGTGGACCACGGTCTGCTGCGTACCGGCGAGGTTGAGCAGGTTGAGAAGGACTTTGTTGCGGCAACGGGTGTAAAGCTCAAGGTTGTCGATGCCAAGCAGCGTTTCCTTGATGCCCTAGCTGGAGTCTCTGATCCAGAGACCAAGCGCAAGATCATTGGCCGCGAGTTCATCCGCGTGTTCGAGATTGCCGCCCGCGAGGTAGTGGAAGAAGCAGGTAGTGACGGCGGCGAGGTCAAGTACCTCGTACAGGGCACGCTCTATCCAGACGTGGTTGAGTCCGGTGGGGACGGCGCCGCAAACATCAAGAGCCACCACAACGTCGGTGGGCTCCCTGATGACCTTGACTTCTCCCTGATTGAGCCGCTGCGTGCGTTGTTCAAGGATGAGGTCCGTGCGATCGGCCTTGAACTTGGGGTGCCTTCTGAGATTGTTTGGCGCCAGCCATTCCCCGGACCCGGACTCGGAATCCGCATTGTGGGTGACATCACCTGGGAAAGATTAGAGCTCCTGCGCGCTGCTGACGCGATTGTTCGAGAAGAACTCACCAAGGCCGGACTCGACCGCGAAATCTGGCAGTGCCCGGTCGTTCTGCTAGCAGATGTTCGTTCCGTTGGGGTTCAGGGCGACGGCCGTACCTACGGCCACCCAATCGTCCTGCGGCCTGTTTCCTCAGAAGATGCTATGTCTGCGGACTGGTCACGGGTTCCATATGAAGTGCTTGCGCACATCTCAACCCGGATCACCAACGAGGTTAAGGACGTCAACCGAGTGGTCTTGGACATCACCTCCAAGCCACCGGGCACCATTGAGTGGGAGTAGTATTTTTTAAAGAAGTAGGCACTTATAGGTATTAGTGCCTACTTCTTTGCTTAAATGACTAGATATAAATGAAGTGTTGTTTCTTAGACATCAAACCAAACCGAAATGAGCACTCACATGTCGACCAAAGTTACAGTTAACCAATCCAAGTCAGTCCGGGTTCTGGGACTGATCACCGCAATCGTTGGTGTTGTTTTGTTTGTCGCAGGTGGAGTTGCCTACGGAATGGTGGGTTCCTTCCTCAAGAGCGAGAACATCACCGTCGCCGGTGACGCTGCGTTCCTTGCTGGCAAGCCAGTAGCGGGCCCGTTCACCGCATTTGCTCAGGCTGACATCATCAACACCCACGCTCTGGGTGGAGCCGATGGCATGACCTACGCCGAGCTGGGCGATGTTCAGACCGAAGCCAAGAACAAACTGCAAGAGCTAACCGATGCAGGTATGGCTGAGGGCGACGCCGAGTTTGACGCCGCACAGGCTCAGCTTGAGAAGGTCACTGGACAGCGCAACCTAGTCATGAACGGCTCATTCCTCCGGGCATCGCTGTTCACCTCCGTCGTTTCCTTCGGTGTTTCCGTTCTGGTGATGGGCGTTGGAGTTCTCTTCGCAATCGTTGGCTACGCGATCATCAAGATCTCGGGCGGCCCAGCGGTAGTTACCGAGACGACTACACCATCAGCTGGCGCGTAAGTTTGAAATTGCGAGGCTGACCTCGCAGGTTAGACCACAAAGTGGCTGGGTCCAGTAATCTGGGCTCAGCCACTTTTTTGTGTGTTTTCTAGGCGAGCCGGTAGAAACCGGCTGGCTTGATGGGTAGATTGCAAGGAAGCAGATGCCATGTTTGTCCACCGAGGGGGACCAATGAGCTCAAAAATTACGGTAAAGCCCAACGCTGGGGTCGGTGCAATCGGACTCATCGCGATCGTTGCCGGTGTCATCATGTTGTTGGTTGGCGGTGTCGCGTGGGGGCTGGTAGCCAGTCAGTTGGCTGCGGAGAACATTACGGTCTCTGCGGATGCCAAATTTATGGCAAACAAGAACGTGAATGATCCGTTCTCGGCTTTCGCCCAGGCTACTTCCATCAACGAGCATGCCCAGGCAATGTCCGGTGGCAAGACTTACGCCGAGTTAGACCAAGATGACCCGCTGCGCGAAGTCGTCATGAACGCGTCTTTCTTGCGGGCTTCCCTGTTTACCTCGGTGGTGGCTTTTGGTGTGAGTGCGTTTGTCATGCTAGTTGGAGTGCTGGCGATCATCACTGGCTGGGCACTGCGACGCAGCGCTGGGGGCCCGCCGCTAGTTATTGAGACTTCGGCTGATGGCCCGGTCGAGGTGACCGGCAAACTACACGCGCGGGCGGCTGAGAAAGCGGCCTCGCGCGAGGAGCAAGCTACCGCCGAGCTCGAAGCAACGCTTCACGATGCCGCAGATTATGACCCAGCAAACCAGGACACTGCTTTTCCTAACGTGAGCCAGCAAGACGTCGTTGCGCGCGGCGTTGCTGCCCGAGGAGCCGTTGACAGCGCCTCAGCTAACTCGTTCCCAAGCGCCCCCAAGACTGCGGAGTCTTCGTTTGGTGAGAGTCAGACAGACGTAGACAAGGCCATTCCACAGAGCACAGCCCCTGATCTCAAAGTGAACCGGCCGCAGCGTACTAGCACGGGCAGTATCCCAATGGTCCAGGTACCACCGGTGCAACCCAGCGAGGTCGCGGTTCCGGTGAACAATCAACCAGAACCTGCGGCTCCCGGTAACGCTCGTGATGGCGTTGCGCCCGCAGACATGTTGAAGACCTCGGGAGCGGACGGTTGGGCGAACCCAGCCGAGCGACTGCCAAAGCAGCCCTAGCGGATACCTTAGAAGACAATCGAATAGCTTGAGCCCTTACCCCACATTCATAACGGGGCAAGGGCTCAAGCTAATTGTGCTTCGGATGCAGTGTCTTGGTTGGGCTGACTCGGGCAGAAGACAACCGGGTTACTTACGAATCGCCCGCACAATCGAACCACCCACGAGGGTGAATCCGGCTACCGCTAGCAAGCCAATCAGAGCCAGCTCGGCATCAAAGATGTAACCACTGGCCAAGGTCATGATGCCAATTCCGCCGGCTAACAGGATCAGGCCCCACGTGATCGTGGTGAACCTGACTTTGGTACTGAACTTTGGCTCTGATACTTGAGCATCGGAAGTATTGCTCAGGTCACCGGTAGTTGCCGCTTGTGCGGTTGGAAAAGGCTGCGTGGTGGTGGCTTCCGCGGCTTGGTTCTTGTTCATCGCTGATGGGGATGAATCCGTGTTCCACACATCTTGGGGCACCGGTGTGATCGGTGTGGTTGGGGTATCTGATTCGAACGTCATGTCAGTTGTCCTGTTCCGTAATGGTGATTTCGCCTAGGCCAAGACTGATATCAAGGAAGATATCCGAGGAGTCGGTTTCTGCCGCTTGGTCGTTGGCAAAGTGTGTATTCGACACCGCACCAACCCCACCGATCGAGGTTGAGCCCCTGCCGCTGTTAGTTGTTGCGGATCCCACACCTACCGTTTGGTCAGCGGTGACTGCGAGGTTGCTTGGAATGATGATGTTGACCTCACCAACGCCGGCACTAATTGGGATGACGATTGGTAGGTCGGCTTTGGGAACGTCGGAGATGTCGAGCTTGGTGAGGTCTAAGTTGACCTCGCCGGCACCAAAGGAGTATCCACCGCTAATTTCCTCAACGTTTCTAGGAGTGAGGTCGGAGTCGCTGAACATTTGCGAGTGGGAGTAGGAGGTGAAGCCAAGCCCCAAGAGGACTGAGGTTCCCAGAGCTGCAATGAGTCCAATGATGCCAAAGAAACCGCCCGATCCAGAGGAATGCCCCCTGAACCCGTTGATGATGACGGTTAACCCGCCCAGGGCCATGGCGAGGCCGGCAAGCAGAGGCAAGATGCTGTAATTCAATGTAATGACGCCCGCGTTGTTCAGGAGTAGAAGGACCGCGGTGGTAAGTAGGAAGAGCCCAAACACGATTGCAAATTGAGTGGCTCCCGGGCTCTTTACCTGCGGACGTGCAGGCTTTGGCGGAGTCCACGCATAGGCAGAGTTGCTTTGGTCAGCGCCCATGTGTGGGGGACCGTCAACGCTCGACGCAGCGCCCGCAGTTGGATTAGGGCCGCCACTGTTCCAAGGCGACTCTGAGAATTCGGTTCGTGGTTGCATGGGATCTGGTTGCTCTATCACTAGGCCGGGAGTGCCGGAAGCTTGCCCGGTAAACCCTTGTGGGCTGGAAGACGCAGCGGGGAACGTGCTTGCTGAGGCATCGGAAAATGGGGTTGCCTGATCAGCGCTGGGAGTCCAATCAGTGCTGGGGGTTGCAGGGGCACCGGAGTTGCTAGTGCCGCCGGTGTTCTTTTTGCCACCTTGGAACTGGAAAGCCGCGTAGAGGACCGCACCTACAAGGGCGAGCCAAAATAGGACCTTGAACGGTGTGGCTATCCAGCCGCTAACCCAGAAAAACTGGTCGATCCGGGAGAAACCGATGATGAGCGCAATGAAAATCCCAGCGTGCGCACCGTCAAAATTTCCCCGCATCAACCCCTCAGCGTGAATGCGACCGTCGCGCTGCTCAGGCAGGAGGGCCCAGGCTGCTGCGTAAATGATGAGTCCAACTCCGCTCAGGAGGGTCAAAATCACGAATGCGGCCCGTACCAGAAGTGGGTCAACGCCGTACTTCTGTGCCAACCCGCCGCTCACGCCGCC
Source organism: Jonesiaceae bacterium BS-20 (assembly GCA_039995105.1). GTDB lineage: Bacteria > Actinomycetota > Actinomycetes > Actinomycetales > Cellulomonadaceae. The sequence goes on along the minus strand of CP146203.1, from coordinate 2,266,147 downwards.
GATCCAACGATCTTCACTGCGGTAGAACCCGGAGTTCCGCAGCGAGTTGAAGAACTTCTGGCCCGCAGGTGTGCCCCGGTTAGGAGTTGGTGGCGTCCAATTATATTGATTACCCGGTTGACCGTTGCCCGTTGGGGGGACGCTACCCGTAGGAGGCATACCGTTGCTTGATTCGTTCATACCCCTATGGTTTCGCATTTAGCCCCCGGGCACTATCGGGTATCACCCTGATCTTTATACCGCGTTTACCTCGAAAAACTCAGGGTCCCTGAGTTATCCCTGAGTTAACCCTGACTGCAGTGGCACCGGATGATCGTGGTGTGTCACCATTACGTTGTGTCACAACCTCACCCACCACATGCAGGCCCACCGCACGCGGAGCCACCGCACACCGAGAACAGCAGCACGGAACGTGCCGAGTTGCGCCGCCCTGCCTCGGGATACCTGATCTCCGGGGTGTGTTTGGGAATCGCGGATCATCTCAAAGCCGACGTCCGTCAGGTTCGTATTCTTACGGTCCTATTGGCATTGGCTGGCGGTTTGGGCGTAGTGGCTTACATATTCTTGTGGGTCACGGTTCCGATCGCAGACGGTACTGAGCAGTCGCAGTCGCCGGTGCTGAGCAGGTTGGTTAAGGCCCCCAATGTCCCTACCCAACCGGGTGAGAACCGGGTGTGGTACGCGCGGTTCCCCATCAAGGACATTGTGCTGGGTGCGCTGCTCTTGGGCGTCGCCTTTTTGCTGGTGGCCTCAAGGTTTGGGTTCACGCTTGAATGGACCTGGGTCTTTTCCGCCTTCGTTGTTGTGGCCGGTCTAGGGCTCGCGTGGAGCCAATTGGATGCGTCTCAACGCGGTGATCTGGTCCGTAAATCCGGTGGCAAGGCCTCGACCGGAACATTGCGGCTGGCCGGTGGCTTGGTTCTTGTGACCATCGGTGTTCTGCTCTTGACCAGCCAGGAAATTGGCGGCGCACACATGCTGCCGGCTCTGCTAGCAGCGCTAGCCGTGTTACTCGGCGTGGGTTTGGTGCTGGCGCCGTGGTGGTTGCGCCTGGTGAATCAACTGGGTCAAGAACGCGCCGCAAAAGAACGTGAGGCGACTCGCGCTGACATAGCCGCGCACCTGCATGATTCGGTGCTGCAAACACTTGCGCTCATCCAACGCAGCGCCGATGCCCCCGGGGAGGTCACACGGTTGGCCCGGAACCAGGAACGAGAGTTGCGCCAGTGGCTGTACAACGACCGCCAAGAACCGGGCACCTCACTTGCCCAAGCCGCCCGCCAACTGGCCGCCGAGGTGGAGAACACCATGACCGCTGCATTGAGCGGGCAAAGTTCGGTGTCGATTGACCTCGTGGTGGTTGGCGATTGTGCCCCGGATGAAAATACGGAGGCACTGCTAGCGGCGACAGGTGAAGCCCTGAAGAACGCCGTACGGCACGGCAAGCCACCGGTCTCCGCCTATCTTGAGGTTGCTCCCGAGCAAATTGAAGTCTTTGTGACTGACCGCGGATCCGGGTTTGACCTGGATGCGATTGCAAGCGATAGGTTCGGCGTGCGGCAAAGTATTATTGGCCGCATACAGCGCAGGGGCGGAACCGCCACTATCAGACGCCTATCCAGCGGTGGAACCGAGGTGGCCCTGCGGCTGCCGCGCCTGCAAACCGAGCACCCCACCCCAGCAGAAAAGGACCAAGCATGACCGCGGACCAGCCAATCGAAATTGTCATTGTGGATGACCACGATATGTTCCGCACCGGTGTGCGGGCCTCACTGGGGGATAGCGTCACGGTTCTTGGGGAAGCTGGAGACGTTGACTCGGCGGTAGAGGTACTACATAGATTGCGTCCCAGCGTAGTGCTCCTAGACGTGCACATGCCCGGTGGGGCAGGTGGAGGCGGCGCCGAGGTACTGGCCCGCTGCACCGACTTGCTTCCCGGAACAAAGTTTTTGGCTCTTTCGGTTTCCGATGCCGCCCAGGACGTGGTCGCGGTGATCCGGGCCGGTGCACGAGGATATGTCACCAAAAATATTTCCGGACCGGAGTTGGCAGCTGCCATTTCTCGGGTGGCCGGGGGAGACGCGGTCTTCTCGCCGAGGTTGGCAGGTTTTGTTCTCGATGCCTTTGGCACGCAAGTAGCCGATGTTGCGGTTGCGGATGATGAACTGGATCGGTTGAGTCAACGAGAACAGCAGGTCATGCGACTCATTGCGCGCGGTTACACCTATAAGGAAGTGGCCGGGGAGTTGTTCATCTCCGTCAAGACCGTTGAAACCCATGTTTCCGCAGTGCTACGCAAGCTGCAGTTGTCCTCGCGCCATGAACTGACCCGTTGGGCAGCGGCCCGCAAGTTGTTGTAGTTGCCACATATCAACGCAGGTACCGGTACATAAGTTCCCGCAGATGACGTGAGCGAGTTAACCGACGATTCGTCAGATAAGCCATGGTAATCATTGGGCTCCGTGCTTAGGATAAGCGTATGGACTTCCTATATAACGCAATGTTGTTTATCCACATCCTGTGCTGGGCATTCATGCTTGGTGGCTGGCTCGCAACCATGAAGAAGCCCGGATTGGTTAAGGGCTTCCCACACGCTGCGGCGACCGCTCTTGTAACCGGCGTCATCATGATGGGTCTGAAAATCATGGAAGATGCGGACATCAACCACACCAAGCTGGGTATTAAGCTTCTTGTGAACCTAGTAATTGTGGTGTTGGCATTCATGGCGGCCAAGAAGGGTGATGACGCTCCTAAGGGCATGATCACCGCGATCGGTGGTTTGACCGTGCTGAACATCATCCTGGCAATCTTTGTCTCGGGTGCTCACGGACTTTCGTAATCGCTTTTGATTTGCTTAGGTGATGCCCAGCCAGAGTTTTGGCTGGGCATCAACTATTTTTAGGCCGAGTTCGCGGCACCCTCGTTGTAAGGAAACCCCGTGGTCCTACCGCAAGATATTTTCATTGCCTTGGCACTGGCCGTGGGCATCATTGGCACGATTTTTCAGATCTTGCCTGGAACCGTCATTATTGCGGGTGCCTTGTTAACCTGGGCGATTTTGACGCAAGGCTTCACCGCATGGCTCGTGTTTTCACTAGCGCTCGTGGTGCTGCTTGCCGGCATGTTCATAAAGTACTTGATTGCAGGCCGCCATCTAAAGCGGAACGAGATCCCTAATCTGACTATTGTGGTCGGTCTTGTAGTGGGAACTATCGGGTTCTTTATTATTCCCGTTCTCGGGTTACCGCTGGGATTTGTTGGGGCGGTCTACCTCATGCAGGTGTACAGAACGAGAGAGCACACCAAGGCTTGGCGCGCGACCATCGTTGCTCTACAAGCTACCGGTCTGACCATCGTTGTTGAACTGGCCGCAGGATTGGTAGCTACCACCATTTGGATTATTGGCCTCTTAGTCACCTAAATATGACCGGGTCATCCGGCACACCCGTTACTTTTACTGTGTTTTTCTTCCCCCGCAGTGAAACTTGAGTCGCTATGTCAGCGGGGCCGGTTAGGGTAGTAACGCTATGGAATCATTGTTTGGTAATTTACCCACCTCCGCGTCCTTTACTCCCGAGGCTTCGGCGCAGCAGCCGGACCTAGAGCTTCCCCTGCCCGATTTTGAGGTGGCGGCCCCAATGGGACACCCCGCCGCGGTGCGCAACTACGCCTCGAAGTGGGAACTGGATTCTCCCGAGGATCCTGCCCGCGGTGAGCACGGCGGCATCCCTACCCCTCCGGACGCATCCGAGCGTGCGCTAGAACTGGTCGATGGGCTTAACCCATCCCAACGAGAAGCCGTTGAACATGGTGGGACGCCGCTGCTCATTGTCGCGGGAGCAGGTTCGGGTAAGACCAGGGTACTGACCCATCGCATTGCGCACCTCCTTGCCACCGGCCGGGCATGGCCTAGCCAAATCCTGGCGATCACCTTTACCAACAAGGCCGCCGCTGAGATGCGTGAGCGGGTGAGTTCCCTCGTAGGTCCGGAAGCTCAAAACATGTGGGTTTCCACCTTCCACTCCACCTGTGTGCGAATCTTGCGCCGGGAAGCGGAAGCTATTGGGATGAAGAAGACCTTCTCCATCTATGATTCCGCAGATTCGCAGCGGTTGATCACCTTGATCTTGCGCGAGTTGGACGTTGACCCTAAACGTTTTACGGCCAAGCAGTTGGCCAACCGGATTTCCGGTCTCAAGGATGAACTCACCACCCCGCAGCAGTACGAGCAGACCCAAGGTAGCCGGGCATCGGGAGAGTTTGAGTCCGTACTTGCGACCGTGTACACCCGCTACCAGCAACGCCTGCAACTGGCCAACGCGGTGGACTTTGATGACCTTATTGTCCGGACCGTTGAGCTGTTCCAAAAGCACCCGGCTGTGGCGGAACACTACCGACGCAGGTTTAGGCACATACTGGTAGACGAGTACCAAGACACCAACCACGCCCAGTACACGCTGGTCAAGGAACTGGTAGGTCCCGCAACGGGCACAATCCCACCGGGGGAGTTAACCGTGGTGGGCGACTCCGACCAGAGTATTTACGCCTTCCGTGGCGCGACCATTCGCAATATTTTGGAGTTTGAAAAGGATTACCCCAACGCCCGGTCGATTCTGCTTGAGCAAAACTACCGCTCTACGCAAAACATTTTGTCTGCGGCCAATGCGGTTATCTCGCAGAATAAGGACCGCAGGCCCAAGAATCTTTGGACGGCCAGCGGTGACGGCCCCAAAATTATTGGTTATGTTGGCGATAACGAGCATGAAGAGGCCCGTTATGTGGCCCGGCAAATCGACAAGTTGGAGGATGCGCACGGGGTCCGCCCCGGAGACGTTGCTATTTTCTACCGGACCAACGCCCAGTCACGTGCGCTTGAAGAGGTCCTGATCCGTGTGGGACTGCCCTACAAGGTCGTTGGTGGCACGCGTTTTTATGAACGCAAAGAAATCAAAGACGTCATTGCTTACCTACGTGCGGTAGACAACCCAACCGATGACATTAACCTGCGCCGGATCTTTAACGTCCCCAAGCGCGGGCTTGGCGACCGTGCCGAGGCCCTGGTAGCTGCTCAGGCGGAACGTGCGGGAATTTCCTTTAGGCAGGCCCTTGAGGACGCTGAGGAGATTCCGGGTATGACCGGCCGGACATTGAAGCCATTGACCGCGTTCAGAGACCTGATGAACGAACTTGGGGTAGCTGCCGGTAAGGGAGCGGGTCCGGCTGAAATTCTCGGTGATGTGCTAGACAAGACCGGATACCTGCAACTCTTGCGAGTAAGCGATGACCCCCAAGACCAGTCAAGGGTAGATAACCTTGCGGAACTACACGCGGTCGCCTCGGAATTTGAACGCGATGAACCGGAAGGCACCCTCTCGGACTTCCTTGAGCGAGTCTCGCTGGTAGCCGACGCAGACCAGATTCCGTCTTCGGATGACTCCGAAAACGAGGGCGTACCCCGGGTTGACCCGGGAGTAATCACCCTCATGACCTTGCACACCGCAAAGGGACTTGAATTCCCCGTCGTATTCTTGACGGGAATGGAAGATGGAACCTTCCCACACATGCGGGCGCTGCATGACACCGGCGAGTTAGCCGAGGAACGCCGGCTTGCCTACGTGGGGATTACCCGCGCCCGGGAGCGGTTGTACATCACCCGTGCCGCCACCCGCTCTGCCTGGGGTGCACCCAACAATTTCCCACCATCCCGGTTCTTGGATGAGATTCCAGAGGAACTGTGGGATTGGGAACGCAAGCAGGCCTCCTCCGAGCGAGTTTTTGCCTCGTTTAACTCGGGCGGCAGCTACGGCGGGGGTAATAACTACGGCGGTGGAAGCTACCGCGGCCAAGACGATGACTTCGGTCCGCCAATCGGCTCGGGTGCGCGTGGTAACTCGACCCCACCTCCGGTCAGCTTTGGTAGATCCAAAGCCAAGAGTGAAGCCGATATTCCGCAGCTGTCCGCGGGCGATCGCGTGACTCACGATCAATTTGGCATTGGAACCGTCCTCAACGTTGAAGGTACTGGAGCCAAAGCCGTAGCCAAGATTGACTTTGGCGGCGACGGACCTAAGCGTTTGTTGCTGCGATTCGCTCCCGTGACCAAGCTGTAGTTTCACTCGGTGCCAATCTCTAAGCTGTCCAACCTTGGCCGCGTGCTCGCGGACCAAGGTGGGACAGGCATCGGCATGTCTTTGGTATTGCACAGGTAAACAAAGACGTAACCAATGGGCAAATCGTTGAGAACAAGCAAGGAGTGTGGCCCAAAGTACACGCGGCAAGGTGACTAAAGGCCTAAAGCCCGGTTAGTCTTAAAGAAAATGTCTCGATGTCGAGATATATTTCCGGTCGATGGAAGGACGCAGCAGGGTGGACCTGTTCGAATACCAAGCGCGTGACATCTTTGAAAAGCACGGCGTACCCGTATTGGGTGGCGTTGTTGCAACAACAGTAGAAGAGGCTCGCCAAGGCGCTGAAAAACTTGGCGGCGGAACCGTAGTTGTTAAGGCACAGGTGAAGACCGGTGGCCGCGGAAAAGCTGGGGGAGTGAAGCTCGCTCACTCAGTTGAGGAAGCAGCCGAGAAGGCCGGCGAAATCCTAGGCATGGACATCAAGGGCCACACGGTGCACCGCGTGATGCTCGCTGAAGGTGCCAAGATTGCCCAGGAGTTCTACTTCTCCGTACTTCTTGACCGTTCCAACCGTTCTTACCTTGCCATGGCAAGCGTTGAGGGTGGCATGGAGATCGAGGTTTTGGCAGTCGAGCGCCCTGAGGCTCTCGCCAAGATCGAGGTTGACCCGAACGTGGGAATCGACCTGGCCAAGGCCACCGAGATCGCCGACGCAGCTGGTTTTGCGCCGGAGATTAAGGACCAAATCATTGACACCTTCCAGAAGCTCTGGACCGTGTACCTCGAAGAAGACGCAACCCTGGTTGAGGTTAACCCGCTGGTTCTGACGGAAGACGGCAAGGTCGTTGCCCTTGACGGCAAGGTGTCACTCGATGACAACGCCGCATTCCGCCACCCACACCACGCAGACCTTGAAGACAAGGAAGCTGCCGACCCTCTTGAGGCCAAGGCAGCAGCCAGCGACCTCAACTACGTCAAGCTTGACGGTGAGGTCGGGATCATCGGTAACGGTGCAGGACTGGTTATGTCCACCCTCGACGTCGTTGCTTACGCCGGTGAAAACCACGGTGGCGTCAAGCCAGCTAACTTCCTAGACATCGGTGGTGGTGCCTCAGCAGAGGTAATGGCCGCTGGTCTGGACGTCATTCTGGGCGACCCACAGGTGAAGTCCGTGTTCGTTAACGTATTCGGTGGAATTACCGCGTGTGACGCGGTTGCCAACGGAATTGTTAAGGCACTTGAAATTCTCGGCGATGCAGCGACCAAGCCACTTGTTGTTCGTCTTGACGGCAACAACGTTGTCGAGGGACGCGCAATCTTGACCGAGGCAAACCACCCGCTGATCACCCTAGCGCAGACGATGGACGGTGGAGCCGACAAGGCCGCCGAACTCGCTAACGCCTGATTCCCTAGAACGAGAGAAGAGATAAAAATGGCAATCTTCATTAATGAAGACTCCAAGGTCATCGTTCAGGGTATGACCGGTGCCGAAGGGCAAAAGCACACCACCCGGATGCTCGCATCTGGCACCAACATTGTTGGTGGTGTGAACCCGCGCAAGGCAGGAACCACCGTTACCTTCCCTAAGGGGGACGGCAACGTAGACGTAGCAGTTTACGGTTCCGTAGCGGAATCAATGACTGCAACCGGTGCAAATGTCTCGGTTATCTTTGTTCCACCAGCACACACCAAGGCAGCGGTAGTTGAGGCTATCGAGGCAGGTATGCCGTTGGTTGTCATCATCACCGAGGGTGTTCCAGTAGCGGACACCGCGGAGTTCTACACTCTGGCAAAGGACAAGGGCGTTCAGCTCATTGGTCCAAACTGCCCAGGAATCATCAGCCCAGGCCTGTCCAACGTAGGTATTATTCCTGCAGACATCGCTGGTAAGGGCAAGATTGGTCTGGTGTCCAAGTCTGGAACCCTGACTTACCAGATGATGTACGAGCTGCGTGAGTTTGGATTCTCAACCGCGATCGGTATTGGTGGAGACCCCATCATTGGCACCACGCACATCGATGCCCTTGCCGCATTTGAGGCAGACCCAGAGACTGAAGCTATCGTGATGATCGGTGAAATCGGTGGTGACGCTGAAGAGCGCGCCGCTGCTTACATCAAGGATCACGTGACCAAGCCGGTTGTTGGCTACGTTGCTGGTTTCACCGCACCCGAGGGTAAGACCATGGGACACGCGGGAGCGATCGTTTCTGGTTCATCCGGAACCGCAGCTGCAAAGCAGGAAGCCCTTGAGGCTGCCGGCGTCAAGGTGGGTAAGACTCCTTCCGCCGCTGCAGAGCTCATGCGCCAGATCATGTCTGCGTAAGCAACACCGAGTTTTCAGTACAAAGCGAGGGTCCCGGGATTTATCCTGGGACCCTCGCTTTGTATTTATTTGATTCTGGAATCAAACGTCCCGCGGGACCGTCCTTGAACCAAACTGTTGCTATTTCACAATGACAGGGGCGGCGTGCCAGATCCGGTCGAGGTAGTCGCCGATTGACCGGTCAGAGCTGAAGTGTCCGGTGCGTGCCACATTCAAGATGGCCGAGCGGTTCCAAGCATCTTGGTCGAGGTACCGGGCTTCAGCCGCGGCTTGCGCGTCAAGGTAGGCCTGATAGTCGCCCATGGTCATGAAGCGGTCGTGCCACAACCAGTCTGAAAGTACGGATTCGAAGGCTGAGCGGTCTCCGTCCGAGAAAATACCAGAGGCGATCAGGTCAATGGCGCCCTTGAGGTCTGCATTATTTTCATACACGCTCGCTGGGTTGTAACCGGCCGCGTGCCGCGCCTCAACTTCCGGCTCGGTCATACCAAACAGGAAGAAGTGCTCGTCCCCAACCAAGTTGTGGATTTCCACGTTGGCACCATCGAGCGTTCCAATGGTCAGGGCTCCATTGAGTGCAAACTTCATATTCCCGGTTCCCGATGCCTCCTTGCCGGCAAGTGAAATTTGCTCGGATAGGTCTGCGGCTGGGATGAGCTTCTCCGCAAGGGTCACGTTGTAGTTTGCCGGGAATGCGATTTTCAGACGGCCCTGAAGTTCCGGGGCGTTGTTTACCCGCTTGGCCACCGCGTTGATCAACGCAATGGTGTCTTTAGCCATCTTGTAGCCCGGTGCGGCCTTGGCACCAAAAACGACTACGCGTGGCACAAGGTCACTTGCCTTGATCTGTCCGGAGAGTACCTGGTTGTACAGGGTGACCACGTGCAACAACTTGAGCGACTGGCGCTTGTACTCGTGCAGCCGCTTGACCATCACGTCGTATAAAGCGTCATGTGGAATCTCAATACCGTCACGTTCCACTAGCAGATCCGCAAAGCGGGACTTGTTGACGGCCTTGACCGCAGCAAATTCCTTACGGAACTCGGCGTCGTCGGCAAATGACTCCAACTGCTCGAGCTGGGACAGGTCCCTAATCCAATCGGAACCAATGGCATCGGAAATCAAGGACGAGAGTTCCGGGTTGGAGAGCCGTACAAACCGGCGCGGGGTAACACCGTTGGTGACATTGGTGAACTTCTCCGGCCAGTAGGCAGAGAAGTCATGGAGAACATTGTCCCGCAGTAGTTGCGAGTGCAGTTGAGCGACGCCGTTAACCTTTGCACTACCAACCGTAGCAAGGTAGGCCATGCGTACCGCACGCTCGGGCTGCTCCTGAATGATAGACATCGAGCGAACGAGTAATTCGTTTCCAGTTTTTAGACGGACCTCGTCCAAGAATTCCTTGTTGATCTGGAAAATGATTTCCATGTGGCGGGGTAGCAAACGGCTCATCAGCTCTACGGACCAGACTTCAAGTGCCTCGGGCAATAGGGTGTGGCAGGTGTAGTTGAAGATCTGACGGGAAATTTCCCACGCCTGATCCCAAGCAACCTCGTGCTCGTCTACGAGCAAACGCATGAACTCGGGGATAGCAATGACCGGGTGAGTGTCATTGAGCTGGAATGTAATTCGGTCGGGCAGATCCGCGATCGAGGCGCCTGCTTCAAGGGTTGCATTGACCAGATCCCGTAGGGAAGCGGCTACAAAGAAGTACTGCTGCTGAAGACGGAGCTCCTTGCCCTGTGGAGTGGAGTCTTCTGGATACAGCACGTTTGAAATGTTCTCGGCTGCAGTGCGCTGGCGTACCGCAGATTCAAAGTCCCCGGAGTTGAAAATTTGGAGATTGAAGTCATCTGTTGCCTTCGCACTCCACAGCCGCAACGTATTGACGTTCTGGGTGCCGTAACCCGGAACAAGGTAGTCGCATGGCACTGCCCGGACCGCCCAACCTGGAACCCAGCGCCGACCCTGCTCACCGTTGGCCTTCAGATAATCTTCAACGTGCCCACCAAAGTGAACCGGCTGAGCCAACTCCGGGTGGGCAATTTCCCAAGGGGTGCCAAGCGAGAGCCAGGTGTCTGGCTGTTCCGCCTGCTTACCCTCAACAAAGGTTTGACGGAAGATCCCGTAGTTATAGCGAATGCCGTAACCCACGGCCGGAATGTTTAAAGTGGCTAGCGAGTCAATGAAGCAGGCAGCAAGCCTGCCCAGGCCACCGTTGCCTAAACCGGGTTCAATCTCGTAAGCAAGGATCCGATCAAGATCTAACCCCAGATCACTGAGCCCCGTACGCGCGGCTGCTTCCAGACCTGTCGCCAGGAGCGCGTTTTCACCCTGTGGGCCAAGAAGATACTCGGCGGATAGGTAGGCAACCGTCTTTCCGGTGCTCTGGGAGTATGCATCGCCGGTCTTTAACCACCGATCCACCAGTTGCCTGCGAACGGTTTGGGCAAATGCAACGTATGTGTCCTGTTCAGAGGCCTGCGTTAGGGAGACTCCGCGGGAGTAGCGCAGCTCTTGTTCAAACGCAGAGGCAAAGTCTTTTGCATCCATGGTTAGTACCCTTCTAGGCCACCGGAGACTCAATATGCTTCCGGTTCTGCGGGAATAGTACCCCGATATTGCTGATATTCCGGGGTTTTCAGGCATAGCCAAAATGCGTGTGGCTACGATCACGCGTTCTCAGTTTGTTTTTTGGTGGGTGGACCGCGTAGTGTTTAACAAGTCAGGCCAGCCCGGCAAGACAAACTACCGGTTCAGTATGAACAGCAGTTTGCTTGTGGGTGTCACTGATACTTCCTCTGCTTTACGGTTTGATGAAGATTTTGTTCTGGTTCGCCAGTTTGAGAATCTGAATCGGGTCTGGTAAGTTTGAGAGGTTGCCCCGGATGAGGTTCAGGCCGAGTTGGTTTGGGTTTTTGATGGTGTGTGGTTGTTGTTTGATATCTCAATAGTGTGTTTGATTGTTTATGCCAATGTTTTAATGTTTTTGGTAATGAATCAATAATTTCTGAAATTTTGTCAGTTGTTGTTGTTTTTTGCCGGATTCAAATTTTAGGTTGCAGTGAGGCTGGGTTTTCCCCTGGTAGTAGTTGTGACCGTGTTTAAGATTGCAATCAGCTTGCTCCTTTATTGGGGTTGTTGGTTGTGTTTTTCTTTTATGGAGAGTTTGATCCTGGCTCAGGACGAACGCTGGCGGCGTGCTTAACACATGCAAGTCGAACGATGATGCTCCAGCTTGCTGGAGTGGATTAGTGGCGAACGGGTGAGTAACACGTGAGTAACCTGCCCCTTACTTCGGGATAACCATTGGAAACGGTGGCTAATACTGGATATGAGACGCGGCCGCATGGTCTGTGTTTGGAAAGATTTATCGGTAAGGGATGGACTCGCGGCCTATCAGCTTGTTGGTGGGGTAATGGCCTACCAAGGCGTTGACGGGTAGCCGGCCTGAGAGGGCGACCGGCCACACTGGGACTGAGATACGGCCCAGACTCCTACGGGAGGCAGCAGTGGGGAATATTGCACAATGGGCGAAAGCCTGATGCAGCGACGCCGCGTGGGGGATGAAGGCCTTCGGGTTGTAAACTCCTTTTAGTAGGGAAGAAGCCGTAAGGTGACGGTACCTGCAGAAAAAGCGCCGGCTAACTACGTGCCAGCAGCCGCGGTAATACGTAGGGCGCAAGCGTTGTCCGGAATTATTGGGCGTAAAGAGCTCGTAGGCGGTTTGTCACGTCTGCTGTGAAATCCCAACGCTTAACGTTGGGCGTGCAGTGGGTACGGGCAGGCTAGAGTGCGGTAGGGGTGACTGGAATTCCTGGTGTAGCGGTGGAATGCGCAGATATCAGGAGGAACACCGATGGCGAAGGCAGGTCACTGGGCCGCAACTGACGCTGAGGAGCGAAAGCATGGGGAGCGAACAGGATTAGATACCCTGGTAGTCCATGCCGTAAACGGTGGGCACTAGATGTGGGGAACATTCCACGTTTTCCGCGTCGTAGCTAACGCATTAAGTGCCCCGCCTGGGGAGTACGGCCGCAAGGCTAAAACTCAAAGGAATTGACGGGGGCCCGCACAAGCGGCGGAGCATGCGGATTAATTCGATGCAACGCGAAGAACCTTACCAAGGCTTGACATACACCGGACGCATCCAGAGATGGGTGTTCCTCTTTGAGGTCGGTGTACAGGTGGTGCATGGTTGTCGTCAGCTCGTGTCGTGAGATGTTGGGTTAAGTCCCGCAACGAGCGCAACCCTTGTTCTATGTTGCCAGCACGTGATGGTGGGGACTCATAGGAGACTGCCGGGGTCAACTCGGAGGAAGGTGGGGACGACGTCAAATCATCATGCCCCTTATGTCTTGGGCTTCACGCATGCTACAATGGCCGGTACAATGGGCTGCGATACCGTAAGGTGGAGCGAATCCCAAAAAGCCGGTCTCAGTTCGGATTGGGGTCTGCAACTCGACCCCATGAAGTCGGAGTCGCTAGTAATCGCAGATCAGCAACGCTGCGGTGAATACGTTCCCGGGCCTTGTACACACCGCCCGTCAAGTCACGAAAGTTGGTAACACCCGAAGCTCATGGCCTAACCAGTTTACTGGGGGGAGTGATCGAAGGTGGGATCGGCGATTGGGACTAAGTCGTAACAAGGTAGCCGTACCGGAAGGTGCGGCTGGATCACCTCCTTTCTAAGGAGCATATAGCCGCGCACTGGTCGAACGTATCAGTGGTGGTGCTCATGGGTGGAATCATAAACAAGAAGAACTGTTGCTTGGTCATGATGGCTTTAGTACCTACATGTTTACGTGTGGTGGAACGAGGTGTTGTGGTTGGGGGATGGTTTGCAAACACACTATTGGGTTATGAAACAACCAACCATGGTTTGTGGTTCGTTTGTTTTATTGCCAGGTCATCACAGACCAGTCCTTTAAGACGATGTTGATCATTGTTTGGGGTTGGTGTGGGTGGGTTTGGTCGTTGTTTGAGAACTGGATAGTGGACGCGAGCATCTTTATTAAAAGTTTTTGGTCCACACGCGCAATATTTCACTGATCGTTTTGTGGTTGGTGTGTTGTGTGTGTGGTTTTCTTAACTGTTGATGAATTGTTTTTTTGTGTGTTGTTGTAAGTTTTTAAGAGCACATGGTGGATGCCTTGGCATTAGGAGCCGATGAAGGACGTTGTAGCCTGCGTTAAGCCTCGGGGAGTTGGCAAACAAGCTGTGATCCGAGGGTGTCCGAATGGGGAAACCCACCTGGAGTTATGTCCAGGTACCATCACCTGAATATATAGGGTGTTTGGGGGGAACGTCGGGAAGTGAAACATCTTAGTACCGACAGGAAGAGATATTCCGTGAGTATTGGCGAGAGAAAGCGGATGAGGCTAAACCGGTTGCGTGTGATACCCGGCAGGGGTTGCGTGATCGGGGTTGTGGGACCAGATGGAAGGATCTGCCGGTTCTTCAAGGAGTTACAAAATTATGGTGTAGGTGAAGTCCTTGGGAAAGGACGGCGTAGAGGGTGAGACCCCCGTAACCGAAATGTCATGATCTCCTGTGTGGTATCCCAAGTAGCACGGGGCCCGAGAAATCCCGTGTGAATCAGTCAAGACCACTTGATAAGCCTAAATACTACCTAGTGACCGATAGCGGATAGTACCGTGAGGGAATGGTGAAAAGTAGCCCGGGAGGGCAGTGAAATAGTACCTGAAACCATGTGCTTACAATCCGTCGGAGCCTCCTTAGTAGGGGTGACGGCGTGCCTTTGGAAGAATGAGCCTGCGAGTTAGTGCTCAGTGGCAAGGTTAACCCGTGTGGGGCAGCCGTAGCGAAAGCGAGTCTGAATAGGGCGTATGAGTCGCTGGGTCTAGACCCGAAGCGAAGTGATCTACCCATGGGCAGGTTGAAGCGCGGGTAAGACCGCGTGGAGGACCGAACCCACCTAGGTTGAAAACTGGGGGGATGACCTGTGGGTAGGGGTGAAAGGCCAATCAAACTTCGTGATAGCTGGTTCTCCCCGAAATGCATTTAGGTGCAGCGTCGCGTGTTGCTTGTTGGAGGTAGAGCTACTGGATAGCCGATGGGCCTTACCGGGTTACTGACGTTAGCCAAACTCCGAATGCCAATAAGTATAAGCGCGGCAGTGAGACTGCGGGGGATAAGCTCCGTAGTCGAGAGGGAAACAGCCCAGACCATCAGCTAAGGCCCCTAAGCGTGTGCTAAGTGGGAAAGGATGTGGAGTTGCTTAGACAACCAGGAGGTTGGCTTAGAAGCAGCCACCCTTGAAAGAGTGCGTAATAGCTCACTGGTCAAGTGATTCCGCGCCGACAATGTAGCGGGGCTCAAGTACACCGCCGAAGCTGTGGTATTCATATGTTAGACAAGCCTTTGTGGTTCAGTTATATGGATAGGTAGGGGAGCGTCGTGTGGACGGTGAAGCCGCAGAGTGATCTAGTGGTGGAGACTACACGAGTGAGAATGCAGGCATGAGTAGCGAAAGACGGGTGAGAAACCCGTCCGCCGAATGATCAAGGGTTCCAGGGTCAAGTTAATCTGCCCTGGGTTAGTCGGGACCTAAGGCGAGGCCGACAGGCGTAGTCGATGGATAACTAGTTGATATTCTAGTACCGGCGAAGCACCGCCCAACATGAAGCATGACAAGATACCTCCCACACAATGCTGTAAACGGCCTTCGGGTTGTTTGTGGTTGCGTGTGCTGGGTGTGGCGTGGTGTGGAGTGAGCGTGTTAACAGGGGTGACGCAGGAAGGTAGCCAAACCGTAGCGATGGTTGTCTACGGCCAAGGATGTAGGGCGAGTGTTAGGCAAATCCGGCACTCATTGAAGCCTGAGATCTGATGGGGTTAAGTTGGTGATCCTATGCTGTCAAGAAAAACCTCGGCGCGAGGTGTTAGCCGCCCGTACCCGAAACCGACACAGGTGATCAGGTAGAGAATACTAAGGCGATCGAGAGAATCATGGTTAAGGAACTCGGCAAAATGCCCCCGTAACTTCGGGAGAAGGGGGGCCTCCAGCGTGATCCGTACAAGCTATGGGGAGCGTGGTGGGGCCGCAGAGACCAGGGAGAAGCGACTGTTTACTAAAAACACAGGTCCGTGCGAAGTCGCAAGACGATGTATACGGACTGACGCCTGCCCGGTGCTGGAAGGTTAAGAGGACCGGTTAGCTCAACTTGTTGAGCGAAGCTGAGAATTTAAGCCCCAGTAAACGGCGGTGGTAACTATAACCATCCTAAGGTAGCGAAATTCCTTGTCGGGTAAGTTCCGACCTGCACGAATGGCGTAACGACTTCTCCGCTGTCTCAACCGTGAACTCGGCGAAATTGCATTACGAGTAAAGATGCTCGTTACGCGCAGCAGGACGGAAAGACCCCGGGACCTTTACTATAGCTTGGTATTGGTGTTCGGTGTGATTTGTGTAGGATAGGTGGGAGACTGTGAAACTGGCGCGCTAGCGTTGGTGGAGTCGCCGTTGAAATACCACTCTGATCATAACGGACACCTTAACCTCGGACCCTGATCGGGTTCAGGGAAAGTGCCTGGTGGGTAGTTTAACTGGGGCGGTTGCCTCCTAAAATGTAACGGAGGCGCTCAAAGGTTCCCTCAGCCTGGTTGGTAATCAGGTGTTGAGTGTAAGTGCACAAGGGAGCTTGACTGTGAGACTGACAGGTCGAGCAGGGACGAAAGTCGGAACTAGTGATCCGGCCATGGCTTGTGGAAGCGTGGTCGCTCAACGGATAAAAGGTACCCCGGGGATAACAGGCTGATCTTGCCCAAGAGTCCATATCGACGGCATGGTTTGGCACCTCGATGTCGGCTCGTCGCATCCTGGGGCTGGAGTAGGTCCCAAGGGTTGGGCTGTTCGCCCATTAAAGCGGTACGCGAGCTGGGTTTAGAACGTCGTGAGACAGTTCGGTCCCTATCCGCTGCGCGCGCAGGAAACTTGAGAAGACCTGTCCCTAGTACGAGAGGACCGGGACGGACGAACCTCTGGTGTGCCAGTTGTACCGCCAGGTGCATGGCTGGTTGGCTACGTTCGGAAGGGATAACCGCTGAAAGCATCTAAGCGGGAAGCCTGCTTCAAGATGAGGTTTCCATCCCCTTTTGGGGGTGAAGGTGCCCAGGAGACTACTGGGTTGATAGGCCGGATGTGGAAGCAAGGACTAACGACTTGTGGAGCTGACCGGTACTAATACACCAACAACTTATAACACTTACCAAACACTGTTTGGTCACCAAAAAGCATTTGATTGCACGCGTCCACTATCCGGTTCTAAAACCACGACCACCCCTGTTCAACTATTTGGTTGAACAGGCGGGGTTGGCATGGTTAACAAGATGTTACGGCTGTCATAGCGGTAAGGAAACGCCCGGTCCCATTTCGAACCCGGAAGCTAAGCTTACCTGCGCCGATGGTACTGCCCTGGGAACGGGGTGGGAGAGTAGGACGCAGCCGGACTTAATTTACACAGAAGGCCCTGCACTAACAACACGTTGGTGCAGGGCCTTCTTGCATCCCCAAAAACTCGCATCCCCAACAACAGGCGAGTTACCGGCCAAAACGTGGTGCTATTTCCGGGTGTGTCGTGCTTGGTTTTGGGTTTTAGCTTGTGGTGGTCCATTGGAAATCTTCGCCTAGACCTGTGTCGTATAGGGCTGGTTGTCCGATGTCTGAGTCGTTGATTGTTTGGACTTGGTTTTGGATCTGATGGTGGGTTTCTTTGGCCTGTTGGGCGAGCTCTTTTGGTGTCATGGGGAACTGGGATCTGGAATGTAGATACCACTCCACAAGGCGTTGTTGTTGGGTGAATGGCATGCCTCGGTGGGCTTTGAGTAGGGTCCGTAGTTGGGAGTTAATCCTGCCTTCGAGGTAGTTGGTGGTGCGGTCAACTGTGAGGTCGGCGAGGTTGGGTTCTAGAAACGTGAACATCTGGTTTTTGATTACGAGGTGTTCTAAATGGAAGTAGGCGTTACGCAGGTTTTTGTGGGTGTATTCCCAACGTGTGCGCCCATTTTTTGTTGAGATATAGGTGCGTTCTTTGAGCATTTGTGCCCAGTCTCGGTACCAAAGGTTTAAGGATTTGGTCCACAAGATTGCTTCCTCTGCAGAGGTTATGGGCGTTAAGTTCTTCGTTAGAACTGCGAGCCTTTGACCTGCTAATAGACGCGGATTCATGGTTAATTTGCTACGAACATGGGCTTGAACATGGTAAAGACAGCGTTGAATCTTGGTATGCGGCCAAGCCATTCTTAGTGCGGAGTTCATGCCGGTTCCGCCATCACACACCACTACGCGTGGTGGTGGAAACTGGTTGAGTAATGCGCGCCAGGTTTCGGTTGATTCAGATTGGGCCCAGTACCAGCCCACAACAAACTGTGGGGTTCTAGCGATTAAGCAGACCATCTTGCCGATATGGATACCGTCGATCAGGATTTCGTCATAGACCTCTCCTGTTAAGGGAATCAGAGGAATGATATGCCAACACCATGCTGTGTTGCGGCGAAAAGAACGATCAGAAGCTGCTGTTACCTGGGCTTGTGGGCGCGTTGATAACAACCACGCAGCGAACTGGTTCACTTGGGCATTACGGCGATTATCAGGGCGTTCAAAGCTGGTTCCAGCATGACAAGACGTGCATTTCCAACGTTGGGATCCAGCTGCACTCTTGCCGTTCTTTTTCAGATGCTGCCCGCAGATCGAACAGCGCTTAATTCCATTTGTTTTCGCCATGAAAAAAGGAAAACACCAGACCACTGTTTAGCAGTCATATTCGGTAGCGCACGTGGGTCGAACCGGAGCAACTGTGGGTGCTTTTGGTAGCGGTGTGTTGGGTCCTGATACAGGATTGCTTTCATCCATGATTAATCGTTGGTCGTGGTTGATGAAAGGAATCCCATGGCCGAACCGGCAAATTATGTTGCGCCTTCTTGAACAGCGTCCCTATCGACAAATCGCGGTGATGGCTGACTACTTGCATCGCTCAATCGCTAGAGCACGTCGCGTCCTAGATGAGCAGCAATTCGTGAGCCCATCACAGGTGGACTCTGTGACAGGTGAGGATCTGGACCGGATCTTCAACGATGGACGCAAAACAGTTAGTAGTGAGTTCGTCCCGATCGACATTGAGAAGATTGTTGCCGCGAGGCGTGGGCGTAAGAAACCTCCGTTGAAGGTCTTGTGGGCGAAGTATCGGCAGTCAGATGCTCGCGCGGGGGTGCGTCATTACGGGTATGACCGGTTTTGTGAACTCGTTGCTGAGCATGTGCGCGTCAACGACCTGACCGCCCCAATTAAGCATGTGCCTGGGCAAACGGTGCAAGTTGATTGGGCGGACACTCGTATGCAGATCATTGACGCGATCAGCCGAGTCACTACCCTCGTATCGGCGTTTGTGGCTTCGTTGCCACTAATGATTAAGTGCGGGCGGAGGAGCGCTCCAGTTGCACACGCCCGCGCTACCGGTTCAACCCACACCCGCTACCAAATAGCTCGGCTAAACAGACCCACAGACCTGCTAGCACAAACACGTTAATTTGTCTGAGAAACCCTGGAAATACTCCCCAAAACCCTATTAACCCCTTGTTAGCCGCATGATCATGCGGCTAACAAGGAATTACAGCACCACGTTATGGCCGGTTACTCCACAGTGTCCTTCTCGGCCCGGACCAACCCTGACACGGTCACCCACGGGGCCTTTGCCATCCCCTAAACCAGTGGCGTTCGATCGAAAAAACTATCAAACAGGTGCTAGTTACTGGGGAGTGTGTTTCCCTGATCGAGGGCAACTTGGTCCCAAAACCTGTTTAGTAGGTTGAAATGGATAATATTTGAGGACTATAGAAAAACGGACATAATTGCCATTCTTTGATAATCTATGTGGGGCGTCGTCTGGGCGCCAATTCCCATCTTTGACAGGATCCGTTAAACATGACATTTGCAATAAGACGGGGAGTAGCTGCAACAGCTCTCCTATCACTTGCATTTGGTGCTTTCGCGATTGCGCCAGCGAGTGCTCTACCAGCTGACCAAGTCACGGTTACTTCTGATGCTTTTGGCATCGATGATTCCGAAGTTGGCTACAACGAATGGCACCAGGGTTCTGGTACTGGTTTCAATGGTGTAGCTGCGCTTCCCGGAACAACGGGCTGGCTCTTGAATGGTAAGAACCAGATCTTCAAGGGCTTCTCAGAGACCGTTTCCGGAGAAAGACTACACGGTCTCCTCGCAGGCATGAACGCTGAAGTTTCCGGCGCTGTTTGGTACCAGGTCGCGCTCTTCATCAATCCAGGTGCTTCCGATGGACCAAGCCAAGGTTTTACTACTCTGCGTAAGCAGGTCGGAGATGCTGACCTTTGGGTTAGTTCGCGTGACATTGTGGATGCCAATGGTGCAGTCCTAGTCGAGGCGAACGATGTCGGGCTTTCAGCGGCACAGATGGCTGGAATGGTCAATAGTGCCTCAGCTTCCTTCGTGACCGAAGGTGCAGATCCTCTAGAAATTCTCGGTGTAGGCCTGTTCACCGATACAAACGCGGCCGATGTAACCATTAAGTCATTCACTGTCCTTAATGAGACCGTGTACAGCTTTGGTGCTCCCGTAAACAATGTAG